>CP001622.1:3882500-4182500 GCA_000023185.1 Rhizobium leguminosarum bv. trifolii WSM1325
GCACAGGCGCGCTTTACGGCTCCGACGTCGAATCCGAAGTCAGCCTGAAGACCATTCCCTTCCCGACCGGCAAGACCAGCATGCAGATGGCATCCGGCCTGTCGCTCGAGGAGGTCGAAGAGAATGTGCGCTCCAACGGCTCGGTGCTGACCGACGGCAACACGCAGCTCGCAGCCCTTTATTACGTCGATCCGCGTCGTTTCTCCAACGAGGATGCCGATGTCGATCTGACCGCCGGTCTGTCCGCCCGCGTGCTCGAACAGAACATGACGGTCTCCGCATCGGAATCGATCACGCCGCAGACCGAAGAATTCGCCGACGACATCCTGCCGGTGCGCGTCGACACGCCCATCGCCAAGGCGCTGACGGATTCAGGCTATCCGCAGCAATATGCCGATGGCATCGCCGGCTATATCGCGCAGCAACTGGGTTCTGGTGATCTCGACAAGGGCGATGTGCTGCGCATCGGCATCATTCAGAAGGGCGAACAGGCAAAGATCATCCGAGCCAGCGTCTATCGCGGCACGCGCCATCTCGTCACCGTAGCCGTCGACGACAAGGGCAGATATGTGCCCGGCAGCGAGCCGCCGATGTTGGATGCCATCGCCACCGCCTTCGATGACAATTCGTTCGCACCGCCCCCCGGCCAGAACCTGCCGCGCGTCTATGACGGCATCTATCGTGCTGCCCTTTCCTACGGCATGACCAAGGATATGACGGCGCTGATCATCAAGCTGCTCGCCAGCAATGTCGATTTTCAGGCGCAGTTGAGGCCGACCGACAGTCTCGAAGCCTTCTTCTCCGTCGCCGACAGCGCTGGTCAGGCGACCGAGGATTCCGAACTGCTCTATGTCAACGCCCGTTTCGGCGATACGCAGACGCGCTTCTACCGCTTCCAGGACCCCGAAGACGGCACGGTCGATTATTTCGACGAGAACGGCAAGAGCATCCGCCAGTTCCTGCTGCGTAACCCGGTTCCGAACGGCATCTTCAAATCGGGCTTCGGCATGCGCCGCCATCCGATCCTCGGTTTTGCCCGCATGCACACCGGCGTCGATTGGGCTGCACCGCGCGGCACGGCGATCATCGCCGCCGGCAACGGCACGGTCGAAAAAGCCGGCTGGGATTCCGGCGGTTACGGCAACCAGACGATCGTGCGCCATGCCAACGGCTATGAATCCTCCTACAATCACCAGAGCGCCATCGCCAAGGGCGTCGTCCCCGGTGCCAAGATCCGCCAGGGCCAGGTGATCGGCTGGGTCGGTACGACGGGCGAATCCACCGGCCCTCACCTGCATTACGAGCTGATCGTCAACGGCACCAAGGTCGATCCGCTGCGCATCCGCCTGCCGGGCGGCAAATCGCTGCAGGGCGAGGCGCTGGCGAAATTCGAAGACGAGCGCAAACGCATCGATACGCTGCTCAACAACCAGACGCCGGACCAGGTGGCGAGCAAGTAGCGTCCATCTACGCTGCTTCCCCTCCAACAAACGGCCCCGACCATCCAACGAAAAATGGCGGCCGAAGCCGCCATTTCTCATTCATCCGGCAAACTGGATTTACGCTGCTTCGCTCACCGTCTGCCTCGTCCTGAACTGCAGCCGGTCCGAACCGCTCGTCACCGTCACCGTCGATCCATCCGGCACCTGGCCGGACAGGATCTGCTCGGCCAGCGGATCCTGCACGAACTTCTGGATCACCCGCTTCAGCGGCCTTGCACCGTAGACCGGATCGTAACCCTTGTTCGCCAGCCAGTGCCGGGCTTCCTCGTCGAGATCGATGATGATCTTGCGCTCGGACAGCAAAGCCACCAGCCGCTTCAGCTGGATATCGACGATCGCGCCCATCTCCTCGCGCTTCAAGCGATGGAACAGAATGATCTCGTCGATGCGGTTCAGGAATTCCGGCCGGAAATGCCCGCGCACGACCTCCATCACCTGCTCGCGAACCGTGTCGCTGTCGTCGCCATCCCTCAGTTGCGTCAGATATTCGGCGCCGAGGTTCGAGGTCATGATGATCATCGTGTTGCGGAAATCGACCGTCCGGCCCTGACCGTCGGTCAGGCGTCCATCGTCCAGCACCTGCAGCAGGATGTTGAAGACGTCGGGATGCGCCTTTTCGATCTCGTCGAACAGCACGACCTGATAGGGTCTGCGACGCACGGCTTCCGTCAGCGCTCCGCCTTCGTCATAACCGACATAGCCGGGAGGTGCACCGATCAGCCGGGCAACGGAGTGCTTCTCCATATATTCCGACATGTCCATGCGCACCATCGCCGTTTCGTCGTCGAAGAGGAAGCGGGCGAGCGCCTTGGTGAGCTCCGTCTTGCCGACGCCGGTCGGGCCGAGGAAGATGAACGAGCCGATCGGCCGGTTCGGATCCTGCAGGCCGGCGCGCGCGCGGCGGACGGCGCGCGACACGGCCTGAACCGCATCGCCTTGGCCGATCACCGATTTCGCCAGTTCGTCTTCCATCCGAAGCAGCTTGTCACGTTCGCCCTCCAGCATCCTGTCGACCGGAATGCCGGTCCAGCGGGAAACGATATGGGCGATATTGTCGGGGGTGACCACCTCCTGCACCATCGCGCCGCGGTCGCCATCCTGCTTCTCGGCATCGACGAGCTGCTTTTCAAGATCGGGAATGACGCCGTAGGTCAGCTCGCCGGCACGCTGGAATTCGCCTTTGCGCTGGGCGATCGCCAGTTCGTTGCGGGCATCATCGAGCTGCTTCTTGAGATCGGCGGCAAGGCCGAGTTTCTGCTTTTCCGCCTGCCAGCGGGCCGTCAGCGCATCGGCCTGTTCCTCGAGATCGGTCACTTCGGTTTCAAGCCGCTTCAGACGGTCGGCAGACGCGACGTCCGTTTCCTTTTTCAGCGCTTCGCGCTCGATCTTCAGCTGCATGATACGGCGGTCGAGTTCGTCGAGCTCTTCCGGCTTGGAATCCACCTGCATGCGCAACCGCGCTGCCGCCTCGTCCATCAGGTCGATCGCCTTGTCCGGCAGGAAACGATCGGTGATATAGCGGTTGGAAAGCGTCGCCGCAGCCACCAGCGCCGCATCGGCGATGCGCACCTTGTGATGCTGCTCGTATTTTTCCTTCAAGCCGCGCAGGATCGAGATCGTGTCTTCGACCGTCGGTTCATCGACGACGACGGGCTGGAAGCGGCGGGCAAGGGCCGGATCCTTCTCGACATGTTTGCGGTATTCGTCGAGCGTGGTCGCGCCGACGCAATGCAGCTCACCGCGGGCAAGAGCCGGCTTCAGGAGGTTGGAGGCATCCATCGCCCCATCCGCCTTGCCGGCGCCGACCAGCGTGTGCATCTCGTCGATGAACAGGATGATCTCGCCGTTTTCCGCCTGGACTTCATTGAGCACGGCCTTCAGCCGCTCCTCGAATTCGCCGCGGTATTTCGCACCGGCAATCAGCGCGCCCATGTCGAGCGCCATCAGCTTCTTGTCCTTGAGCGATTCCGGCACGTCACCGTTGACGATGCGCAGCGCCAGGCCCTCGACGATCGCCGTCTTGCCGACGCCGGGTTCGCCGATCAGCACTGGATTGTTCTTGGTACGGCGCGAAAGCACCTGGATGGTGCGGCGGATTTCGTCGTCGCGGCCGATCACCGGGTCGAGCTTGCCCTCGCGGGCTTCGGCGGTGAGATCGCGTGCGAACTTCTTCAGCGAGTCAAAACCCTGCTCGGCATTGGAGGAATCCGCCGTCCGGCCCTTGCGGATGTCGTTGATGACCTGGTTGAGGCCCTGGGCCGTCACGCCTGCGTTCTTCAGCGTCGAAAAGGTCGAGGCCGAGGATTCGATCGCCAGCGCCTGCAGCAGGCGCTCGACGGTTACGAAGCTGTCGCCGGCCTTCTTCGCCGCTTCTTCGGCGGTCGAAAGGACCTTAGCGAGCGGTTGTGCCAGATAGATGTTGCCGTTGCCGCCGGAGATCTTCGGCAACTTGGCGAGAGCCGCGTCATTGGCCAGGCGGGCGGCCTTGGCATCGCCGCCGGCGCGCTCGATCAGCGACGCCGCCATGCCCTGATCGTCGTCGAGCAGGACTTTCAGCACATGTTCGGGCGTGAATTGCTGGTGACCCTGCGCCAGCGCATAGGTCTGGGCGGACTGGATGAAACCGCGCACCCGCTCCGAATATTTCTCGATATTCATATTCTGCCTCCATGGATCGCCCTGCCCTGACGAGGCGCAGACCGATGATTGAGATCGACCCCCTGAAAAGGCAGGTCGCGCTTTGCCCGGCTGGGATTCGGGCGAAGCAGTTCGAAGAGAATATGGTAGCCTGTTCAGCGAGTTTAAAGAGCCCATAAAATGAAAATCCCCGGCACAAGGCCGGGGATTTTCAAGCTAATTCGAGTAGATGGCATGAGCGTCACGCTCTCCCTGAAGGGGAAGCGAAATCCTCATTCCGATGTGACGTCAGCCAGCACTGGCGCCTCGGCAGAGGCACCTTCGCCTTCAGCGGCTGCTTCTTCGCCCTCGGCACCCCGACGCGGGCGACGGGGGCGGCTGCCGGTGCTGCGGCGGCGGGGCTGGCGTTCGCGCGGCTGGCCGCCGGCACCTTCCTCGTCCATGGCGACTTCGGCCGGAATGCCTTCGATCTCCGGCTGCGGGCCGGTTCCATCGATGACCTCGGACTGGGGTGCCGGCGCAGGCGCCTGAGCGGCTACCGGCTTCGGCTGTGCCTGCGGCTGGTGCTGTCTGCTCTGCTGCGGCTGGTGCGGCCTGCTCTGCGGCGGCTGGACGATAACGACATCGTCGCCGTCATTGTCATTCTCATTGTCATTGTTGTCCATGTCGTCGCCGTCGCGGTCCGCACCGTCGCGATCATTGTACTCGCCGCGATCGTCGCGCTGGAAGCGTTCCTGCATCTGCGCCTGGGCGCTGGCGATGATACGATTATAATGTTCGGCGTGCTGGAGATAATTCTCGGCAATCACGCGGTCGCCGGAGCTTTGGGCGTCGCGGGCGAGCTGTGCGTATTTTTCGGCGATATGCTGCGCAGTACCGCGAATCTTCACATCGGGGCCGGAGCTGTCATAGGTCCGGGTCAGCGGATTGCCGCCCTTGCGGTTGAAATTGTTGTTATTGTTATTTCCACCGCCGCCGTTGTTATTGTTGCCACGCCCTCGACCGCGCTTGTTCTGCTGTCCTGGCCTCATAGATCGTTCACCTGAATTCTCTGTTTGTGATGGATACATGGCACCAACCGCCATGACCGGAAAACCGGGTCAGGACCTTTGTGCCGCGAGCATACTGCGCCTTTGCGCCGACCTGCCGCTTGGTTCTCAAGTCAGTTTGACTGATTCACGCATTGGGTCGTGTTCAACCGTTGAAACTCTCGTTTAAAAGAGCGGACCCCCGAGGCAAACCAAGTACCGAACGAATCTCGTTCATTCCTATCTGCCCAACACGTGACCGCAACCTATATTGCTTCACCGGGAAATCCAAGCCTTTTCTTCGCAATAACAATAATGTCCTGTTCAATGCCGCATTATCGTCTCTCACGCGAGCGCGAACACGAGCACCCTGTCGTTCTGACCATAATCTTTTACGGATTTGAGGCACCTGAAGCCCTTCGCTTCAAAGATCGCCGTCACGTCGTTTCGCTGATCGTAGCCGATCTCCAGTCCGACGACCCCATCGGGCCTGATGAACCTTGCCGCATCCTTGGCTATGGCTTTGTAAGCGTCAAGCCCATCCGGGCCGCCATCCAGAGCCGCAGCCGGATCAAATTTGGTCACTTCGGGAGCGAGATCGTGAATGACATTGGAAGCAATATAGGGCGGATTTGAGACAATCGCGTGAAAGGATCCCTGGATGTTCTCGAACCAACTCGACTGTACGACCTGAAAACGATCCTGCAATCCGTTTCTTTCTGCATTCGATCTTGCCGTCAGAAGTGCATCCGCCGATATGTCGCTGCCGACACCTGACGCATCAGGACAGTCACTCAAAAGCGCAAGGCATATCGCCCCCGTCCCGGTTCCCATGTCAAGGATATGGAGACGGCTTTGCACCTTTGCAAGGTCCTTGAGATAGACGAGAACCGTATCGACCAGGATTTCCGTATCCGGCCGCGGTTCCAGCGTTTCCGCCGAGAGCCGAAGTGGCAGGCCATAGAATTCCCGCTCGCCGAGAATGCGATGCACCGGCTCATGACCGAGGCGCCGCTCCAGCGCCCTGAAAATCGCTTCGGCTTGCTCAGCAGAAAGCCTCTCGGCCGATCGCGTCAACAGCTCGGTCGGCGACAGTTTCAGAAGGCCCGCGACCAGCAGCCGCGCATCGGTCGCCGGGTCGACGATACCTGCTTCGGTGAAGCGGCGGCGCGCATCGGCAAGCATATCGGCGACCGTCGAGCTCATTGTTGCTCGCCGAGCTGCGCCAGCTGGCTGGCCTGGTAATCGGCCATCAGCGCGTCGACGACCTCCTCGATCTCGCCTTCCATCATCCGGTCGAGCTTATAGAGCGTCAGATTGATGCGATGGTCCGTTACCCGCCCCTGCGGGAAATTATAGGTGCGGATACGTTCCGAGCGATCGCCGGAGCCGACCTGGCTCTTGCGATCGGCAGAGCGCTCGCTATCGGCCCTCTGCCGCTCGGCATCGTAAAGCCTGGAGCGCAGCACCTGCATCGCCTTGGCGCGATTTTGGTGTTGCGATTTTTCCGAACTGGTGACGACGATGCCGCTCGGAAGATGGGTGATGCGCACTGCCGAGTCCGTCGTATTGACGTGCTGGCCGCCAGCACCCGAAGAGCGCATCGTGTCGATGCGGATGTCTTCGGCTCGGATCTCGATGTCGATCTCCTCGGCCTCCGGCAGCACCGCAACCGTTGCGGCCGACGTATGGATACGCCCACCCGCCTCGGTTTCCGGCACGCGTTGCACACGATGCACGCCGGATTCGAATTTCAGCTTGGCAAAGACACCCCTGCCGGTGATCGTCGCGATGATTTCCTTGTAGCCGCCGGCTTCGCCCTCGCTCGCCGAGAGCACCTCCACCTTCCAGCCCTTTTCCGCTGCAAAACGCTCGTACATGCGAAAGAGATCGCCGGCGAAAAGGGCCGCTTCCGAGCCGCCCGTGCCGGCGCGGATTTCGAGGATCGCGCTCTTTTCGTCGGCTGCGTCCTTCGGCAGAAGCAGGATCTGCATCTCCTGCTCAAGCACCTCGATCTGCTCTTTCACCTCGGGCAGCTCCAGCTCGGCGAGTTCGCGCATCTCGCGGTCGACCGACCTGTCCTCGAGCAGCGTTTCGAGATCGGCAAGCTCGGCGACCGCCTTCTCATAGACGCGGATCTTCGTCACGACAGGCTGCAGCTCGGAATATTCGGATGCGAGCTTCACATAGACATCGGCAGCCGGGCCAGCCGACATGCGCGCCTCGATCTCGCCGAAACGACGTTCCAGCTCGCGCATCTTTTCAACGGGAAGCTTCGCCACCCTTCACTCCGATTCTTCTTAATCTCTGTCTAAAGGGGAATATTGTGGCTCTCGGCGAAGCGGGCAAGCACCTCGCGCATCGGCATCAAGGCGTGGTGATCGTCCAGCACCTCGTCCATCGCCTTCGTCAGTGCCCCGACATCCAGCCCGAGCAGCATCGCCTTCACCGGCCCGATCGAGGCCGGCGACATCGAAATCGAGCGGAAGCCGATGCCGAGCAGCGCCATCGCCGAGATCGGTTTGCTGGCGAGTTCGCCGCAGAGCGTCACCGGTGTCTTGTTCCGGTCCGCCCCGCGTACGATGTCGCGCAGGATGCGTAAGAACGGCTTGCCGAGCGGATCGAAGCGGTCCGAAACCCGCGCATTGCCGCGATCGACCGCCATCGAGAACTGGAAGAGGTCGTTCGAACCGACCGAGACGAAATCGACCGCCTCCATCAGTTCATCGAGCTGCCAGAGCAATGCAGGCACCTCCAGCATCGCGCCGAATTGCAGCTTGCGCGGCAGCCCGTGGCCGAAGCGCGACAGATGCTGCACTTCCTTCTGCAAGAGCTCGCGCACCATCTTCAGCTCGGAAACCTCGGTCACCATCGGCACCATCAGCTTCAGCTCGGTGTCGGCCGATGCCTTCAGCAGAGCACGCAACTGGGTGCGCAACAGACCCGGCCGGTCGAGCGACAACCGGATGGCGCGCCAGCCGAGGGCGGGATTTTCTTCCTCATGGCCACGGAAATAGGGCACGACCTTGTCGCCGCCGATATCGAGCGTACGGAAGGTGACAGTGCGGCCCGCCGCCTGCTTTATCACATTGCGGTAGAACTGCTCCTGCTCCTCCGCCTTCGGCATGGTGGAGGCGATCATGAACTGCAGCTCGGTGCGGAAAAGGCCGATGCCCTCGGCGCCCGATTCCGAAAGCTGCGGCAGGTCGACCAGCAGGCCGGCATTCATCATCAGCGCGATCCGTTGCCCATCCTTGGTCACCGGCTCGACGGCGCGCAGCGCCCGGAACTGCTCCTGCCGCCTGGCACGGAAGCGAACCTTCTCCTCGTAGGAACGCCGGTGATCGGCCATCGGCCGCAGATGCACATGTCCCTCGTCGGCATCGATGATCACGGCATCGCCATTCTCGGCGAGCGCCACCACGCCCGCCGCCTGACCTATGACCGGAATGCCCATGGCGCGCGCGACGATCACCACATGGCTTGTTACCGCCCCTTCTTCCAGCACCAGCCCGCGGACATTGGCACGCGGATAATCTAGCAGTTCGGCTGCTCCCATGGCGCGCGCCAGAATGATCGCATCGCTGGGGAAACCTTCGCCGGACGTCCGGCCGGTATAACCGGTCAACTGTCTGAGCAAACGGTTCGCCAGATCCTCGAAATCATGCATGCGTTCGCGCAGATAAGGGTCGGTCAACCGCATCATCCGCGCCTTGGTGTCGCTCTGCACCTTCTCGACTGCTGCTTCCGCCGTCAGGCCGTTGCGGATCGCCTCCTCGAGCTTGCGCACCCAGCCCTGGTCATGCGCAAACATGCGATAGGTTTCGAGCACCTCGCGGTGTTCGCCCTCCATCGACACGTCGCGACGCGACAGCATGTCGTCGATCGAGATCCGCAGCGAGCCCATGGCTTCGGCCAGCCGCCGGATTTCCTTCTCGGCATCCTCGTTCAGCAGGTTGGTGACGACGATGCGCGGCTCGTGCAGCACGACGTAACCGAGGCCGATGCCGTCATTATAAGTGTCGCCGTCGACGGTGACCGAACGCGTCAGGTCGAGTTCGAGGCCTGGCTTGGTGATCTTCTTGAGCTCGCCGGTGGCGATCATCTCTGCAAGCACCATCGCCGTCGTCTCGAGCGCTTCCAGCTCTTCCTCGCGATAATTGCGGCTCGCCTTGTTCTGCACAACGAGAACACCGAGCGAGCGCCCGGTCCTGAGGATCGGCACGCCGAGGAAGGAATGGTAGATCTCTTCGCCCGTTTCCGGCAGGTAGCGGAAGGCAGGGTGCGACTGCGCGTCGGAAAGGTTGAGCGGCTGGGCCGAGGCCGCGATCGTGCCGACCAGGCCCTGCCCCATCTTCAGTTGCGCCAGATGCACGGCCTCGCGGTTGAGGCCTTCGGTTGCATAGAGTTCGAGGACACCGTCGGCGCGCAGCACATAGACGGAGCAAACCTCCGCCACCATGTTGCCGGCGATCTGGCGGACGATCCGGTCAAGACGATCCTGCGGCTCCAGCGGCTCCGCCATCAACTCGCGCAGCCGCCTGAGCAGCACGCGCGGACCGCCGGAAAGGTCTCTCATGGCGTCTCAAGCTCCCGAAACAACGCACTCAGTCCCGGCGGGCCGGCCCTCGTCTCCTCAACCTGAAGGGGCAGGCCGCCCACTGGGAATCAATTCTTATCCAGACCGTAGCAGGAATGCAAAGTCCTGACAGCGAGTTCTGCATAGGGACCGTCGATCAGGATGGAAATCTTGATCTCGGAGGTGGTGATCGCCTTGATGTTGATGCCTTTTTCGGCAAGTGCACGAAATGCGGTAGCGGCAACGCCCGCATGGCTGCGCATGCCGATGCCGATGACCGATACTTTCACCAGCCCCGATTCGTTCTGCACGACATCGTAGCCGATCTTCTCCTTATGGTCGCCGAGCACCTTGATCGCCTTCTCGACGTCGCCTGATGGCACGGTGAAGGTCATGTCGGTCTTCGACCCGTCCTCGGAAATATTCTGGACGATCATGTCGACATTGATATGGGATTCGGCGAGCGGCCCGAAGATCGCCGCGGAAACGCCCGGCCGGTCGGCAAGACGGCGAAGCGAGATCTGAGCCTCATCCTTGGCATAGGCGATGCCGGTGACTACTTCCTGTTCCACGATTTCTTCCTCGTCACAAATCAGCGTTCCGGGCGGGTTCAACAGATCGCCCATGCCCGGAGCATCGGGATCTTCGAATGATGAGCGCACGAAGGTGCGCACCTTGTGTACCATGGCAAGCTCGACCGAGCGCACCTGCAGTACCTTGGCGCCGAGCGAGGCCATTTCCAGCATTTCCTCGAAGGCGATCTTCTTCAGCCTGCGCGCCTTTGGCACGATGCGCGGGTCGGTCGTGTAGACGCCGTCGACATCGGTATAGATATCGCAGCGATCCGCCTTGACAGCTGCCGCGATTGCGACGGCCGAAGTGTCCGACCCGCCGCGCCCGAGCGTCGCGATACGGTTGTCGGGTCCCAGCCCCTGGAAGCCGGAGATCACGGCGACCTGCCCCTCGCCCATCCGTTTGACGATGTCGGAACCGTCGATCTCCATGATCCGTGCCGCGCCGTGCGCGTTGTCGGTGCGGATCGGGATCTGCCATCCCTGCCAGGAACGCGCATTGATATCCATCGCCTGCAATGCGATCGCCAGCAGACCGGAGGTCACCTGCTCACCCGATGCGACCACCGCATCATACTCCCGCGCATCGTAGAACGGAGAATTGGCGCCGATCACCTTCGGCGTGCCCTGGACCCAGCCGACCAGTTCATTGGTCTTGCCGGACATAGCCGACACCACCACCGCCACCTCGTGCCCGGCATCGACTTCGCGTTTTACATGGCGGGCAACGTTCTTGATGCGGTCCAGGTCAGCGACGGACGTGCCGCCGAATTTCATTACAATGCGTGCCATATGCCTCTACCACGACTGGCGCCGGGAAGCGGAAAACCGGACCCGGCATCACGAAAGCTCTGGGGCAGACCGTTTGGGCCAGAGAGCCGGATTCCCAACTTCTGGAATCGCTCTAAAAGCCCAGGCCCCAAAGGCCCCAAGTTGCGGCGTCTCTTAGCGAGTTTGGCGGGGGGAGGCAAGCGCGCGCGACAAAAGCTATTGGCGAGCGGCTCCGTGCTTGTCAGTCCCCTGATCTGCGCCTCTTGACTTATGCCCCCGATCGTCCGACTTCACATGTCACGAATGAAGGAGCGGACGATGACGGAAGGCGCCAGAAGCACGATCGACCAGGGCGAAGTGGACCGCTTCTCGGCGATGGCGGCGGAATGGTGGAGCCCGACCGGCAAGTTCAAGCCGCTGCACAAATTCAATCCCGTCCGGCTCTCCTATATCCGCGACAAAGCCTGCGAGAATTTCAGCCGTGATCCGAAAAGCGCGCGCCCGCTCGAAGGCCTGCGCGTGCTCGATATCGGCTGCGGCGGCGGCCTGTTGTCCGAACCGGTCGCCCGCATGGGCGCCTCCGTCGTCGGCGCCGATCCGTCCGAGAAGAATATCGGCATCGCCTCCACCCATGCGAAGGCCTCCGGCGTTTCGGTCGACTATCGCGCCGTCACCGCCGAGGAACTCACTGAGGCTGGCGAGACCTTCGATATCGTCTTGAACATGGAGGTTGTCGAGCACGTCGCCGATGTCGAATTCTTCATGACCACCTGCGCGAAAATGGTCCGCCCCGGCGGCCTGATCTTCGTTGCCACCATCAACCGCACGATGAAGGCGGCAGCGCTTGCCATCTTCGCCGCCGAGAACATTCTGCGCTGGCTGCCGCGCGGCACACATCAGTACGAAAAACTGGTACGTCCGGAAGAACTAGAAAAGCCGCTGGTGGCAAGCGGCCTTGAGATCAGCGACCGCACCGGCGTCTTCTTCAATCCGCTGTCGAACCAATGGAACCTGTCCAAGGATATGGACGTGAATTATATGCTGCTGGCGAAGCGGTCGGCATAGTTCGCGCCGTCAATAAGCCGGCTAGACTTTCAGCAGCGCGAGATGCAGATAGGCGGCCAGACGCGCCGACTGCATGTCAGTTCACGTCCTCCGGCAAAACGGGAATGGCCGCGATCTCGATGCCTTCTTCCAAGAGCGCCTGCGCCTCGTCGACCGTCGCGTGGCCGATGATACCGCGGGCATCCGCCTCGCCGTAATGGATCTTGCGGGCTTCCTCGGGAAACTGCGTGCCGACGTCCTCGGAATTGGCCTTGACCGCCGCAACGGCCTCCTTGAGTTTTTGCAGGGCCTCGCGGCGCATGGCATCCATCGCCAGCGTCTGCCTCTCGTCCTTCCCGCGCGCGGTCGACACCGAAGGCGCCATCAACAGCTTGGAAATGGCGGCGGAATGACAGACCGGGCAGGTCAGGAAACCGGTTTCGACCTGACGATCGAAATCGGCGCTTTCCGAAAACCAGCCTTCGAATTCATGGGCATTGTCACAGGTGAGGGAATAGCGGATCAAGCGGCGACGCCTCCGGCGATTGCCCCCGCAATCTTCTCGACCGAGAATTCCCGACCATTCCTCAGGTTCGGGATCTTGTCATGTGCGGCCTTGACCGCGGCGGGATCAATCTCGGCGACGATAACCGCCTCGCCGGTGGCGCCGGCCGACGCCAAAACCGTGCCCCAGGGATCGATGATCATCGAATGGCCGAAGGTCTCGCGCCCGTCCTCATGCCGGCCGGCCTGCGCGGCGGCGATGACGAAGACCCCGTTCTCGATCGCGCGTGCCCTGAGCAGGATCTCCCAATGCGCCTCGCCGGTCTGCTTGGTGAAGGCGGCAGGAACTGTCATCACCTCGGCGCCGGCCACCGCCTGGGCGCAGAAGAGCGCGGGAAACCGCACGTCGTAACAGATCGCAAAGCCCATTTCGGCAAAAGGCAGCGACAGGACGCGGGCCTCCGAGCCGGCCGTATAGGCCGCACTTTCACGCCAGCTCTCGCCATTGTCGAGGTCGACGTCGAACATGTGGATCTTGTCGTAGCGATTGAGAACCCTGCCGTCGGGACCGAACAGGAAACCGCGATTGGCGATCTTGCCATCGGCAAGGGCAATCGCCGTCGAACCGACATGCATGTGGATGCCGAGTTCTATGGCGAGCTCTGAGCCGGTCTTGACGATGATATCATGCGCTTCGTCGGCAAGCACGGCGCGTGCCGCTGTACGGTCGCGCTGCAGCATGCCGGTCATCTCGGGAGTCTGCACATAGGTCGCGCCCTGGCCAGCGGCCTCGCGCACCAGCCGCGCCATGGCGGCGGCGTTCTTCACCGGATCGACCCCGGAGCACATCTGGACAGCGGCGGCCTTGAAGCTCATCGGTTCTTCCTCAAGCCGCCAGCAACGGGTCGAGCTTGCCGGCCCGATCGAGCGCAAAGAGATCGTCGCAACCGCCGACATGATCGGCGCCGATGAAGATCTGCGGAAAAGTGGTACGCCCGTTCGACTTGCCGATCATCTCCTGGCGAAGATCCGGCGAAAAGGTCGCGTCGTGCTCGACATATTCGACACCCTTTTCTTCGAGAAGGGACTTGGCGCGGGTGCAATAGCCGCAGAACTGCCGTGTATAGATGGTGACGCGTACCATAATCTCTCCAGACCGATGCCGGGTATTTCTGTCATATAGGCTCGGAGAGAGCCCTTGCAAAGGTCAAAACCGTTATGTCGGTCGCACCCGCCTTGCGCAGTGTCCGGCTTGCCGCGGCGACCGTCGCCCCCGTTGTATAGACGTCGTCGATAAGGACGATGCGCTTGCCGAAAATGTCGTTTTCGCAACCCTTGGCGATCGCAAAAGCGCCCCTGACATTGTCTTCGCGCGCCTTGGCGCCAAGGCCGACCTGCTGGCTGGTGCGCTTGACGCGCATAAGCGTGGCGGCAAGCAGCGGCTTGCCCGAGAGCCTTGCCATATGGCGGGCAAGCTCTGCTGCCTGGTTGAACTTGCGCGTCAGCATACGGCTACGGTGCAGCGGCACCGGGATCAGCGCATCGCAGCTCTCGACCGTCCCGTCGGAAGCGCGCAGCATCCAGGCGGCCATCATCGGCGCCAGATCGGTGCGATCGCGATATTTGAGCCCATGAACGAGATCGCGGACGGCACGGTCGTGGGTCGCCGCCGACCGCAGCCGGTCGAAGGGCGGCGGGTTGGCGATCGCCTCAGCACTGAGGATGCCGGCGCCGAGATCATGCAAGAAGGGAATGCCGAGCACCTCGCAATAGGGCCGTTCGATGAAGCGGATACCGGACCAGCATTTCGCGCAGAGCCCGCGATGGCCGCCGGTCGAAATGCCGCAGACCGAGCAGGCGGGTGGATAAAAGAAATCAGCAAGCGCCGAAAACGGCCGCAAGAGATGCGTCCGCAGGAACTCTGACGGTTTTTCGATGTTGATCAGGCCCATGCCGCAGAGACTAGCGTGTTCTTCGCGAAAGGAAAATCGTCTTGCCGCACAGGCGGCACGAGACTAAGGACATCGCCATGGAAACGATCTTCGACAGAGCCCTGATCGCCGCACATCGCCGCCGCGCGCTTGTAAACAACGACCCGAAAGCCGCCTTCCTGCTCGACATCGCCGCTGAGGAAATGGCCGAGAGGCTTTCCGTGGTCGAGCGGACTTTCGAGACCGCCGTCGAACTGCATGGCGCGACCGGTGCTGCCGCCCGGGCCGCACTGGCGACGGGCAAGATCGGCACGATGATCCGCGTCGAAAGCGACAAGGCCTATGCCGGGCCAGGCGAAAACTTGATCGAGGCGCCGCTCGAGGACGTGCCGCTCGAACCGCAATCGGTCAATCTCATCCTTGCGCCGCTCAGCCTGCATCTGACCAACGATACGCCGGGCGTCTTCATCCAGATCCGCCGCGCCCTGAAGCCGGATGGCCTGTTTCTGGCGGCGATCCCCGGCGCCGGCACGTTGCAGGAACTGCGCGAGGTGCTGCTGGCCGCCGAGGTCGAGATGACGGGTGGCGCAAGCCCGCGTGTCATTCCCTTCGCTGATGTGCGCGATGTCGGCAATCTCATGCAACGCGCCGGCTTCACGCTGCCGGTGATCGACGCGGAGAACTACACGGTACGTTATGATTCGCTCTTTCCGCTGATGCGGGATCTGAGAGCGATGGGCATGAGCAATCCGCTTGCAGCCCGCGGCCGCATGCCGCTGACGCGCGCTTTCTTCCTGCGCGCAGCGGAGATCTACGCCGAACGCTATGCCGATCCCGACGGACGCATCCGCGCCACCTTCTCGATCATCTATGTCTCGGGATGGGCTGCGCACGAGAGCCAGCAAAAGCCGCTGAAGCCCGGTTCAGCCAAGGCGCGCCTCGCCGATGCGCTGAAGGTGGACGAGCACAAGCTCAGGCAGTAATGGCCGGTTGCTTCTTCAATTGACGGTCAGATTATTGTTGATCACGTTGAAGACGTCCTGCAGGCTGCCGCTGAAGATTCCTAGAGCGGAGACGAGTGCGCCACCAATGAGGGCGGCGACGAGGCCGTATTCGATCGCCGTCGCACCTCTGTTATCTGCAACAAATGCTTTCAAAAGACGCATGACCCCACCCGCTGCGCGAAACCGACAACAAACGACCAATTCCACGACCATCGGGACGATGGCCGGCATTTTTCAGCAACCGGCGCCGACGCCGTAGCCCTGGACGACGCAGACCGAGCCGGGCGTATCCTGGAGGACGCTGCGGCGGATCGTATAACGCTTGCCGCTTTCGCTCTTCGGGATCGATCCTGTCGTGATCGTATCGAAATCCGCCGGAGCACTGGCAAAGACGCTTTTCTTCGAGGAATCCGCAAGCATTGGCGTCAGGATGAGCGTCAACGCGACCACTGCCGTGCCGAACAGAAGGGCGATATTCAGCGCACCCGTCCTGCGCGAGGCAGACGAGGCCCGTTCCTTTTCCCGGACAGCTTTCCAGAAATCATCGTCCATGACGTCAAGCCTTTTAATACACGCACGCCAGATGCTTGATTGAGGCCGATCTTTGGCAGAAGGTGTTAAACGATCCATTAATATCCACAGCCGAAAATGGCGTGGCACAATAATAATCAGACAATGCTAAAGTAAATCCTGCAACATCGGGATGAGCGGCTCGTCGGCCGGCGGCATCGGATAATCGCGCAACGCCTGCGGGCGCACCCATTTCAGCGCCTGACCCTCGCGGCCCTGGGGAATGCCCTCATAGCGCCGGCAGATATAAAGCGGCATCAAAAGGTGGAAGGTCTCGTAGGAGTGGCTGGCGAAGGTCAGCGGCGCCAGGCAGGCGATCTTGGTGTTGATGCCGAGTTCTTCCTCGAGCTCGCGCACCAGCGTTTCCTCCGGCGTCTCACCCGGCTCGACCTTGCCGCCGGGAAACTCCCAGAGCCCGGCGAGCGACTTTCCCTCGGGGCGCTGTGCCAACAGGATACGCCCGTCGGCATCGATCAGCGCACAGGCGGCGACCAGCAATATCTTCCGGCCCGCCTCGCTCATCGCGGCTCCTTTTGCCAATAGCAATAATGATAGGCGTCGCGAAAACCGAGGCGCTCATAAAGTGCGATGGCCGGGCGGTTGGACAGCTTCACCTGCAGCCAGGCCGAACGGGCGCTGCGCATGCGCGCCCAGCGTAGCGCCGAGGTCAGGATTTCGATGCCGAGCCCCTCGCGCCGCCGCGCCTCGGAGACCGAAAGCGACATGATGCCGGCGAGGTCGTTGTCCTGGACGCAGAGCACGGTCGCAAGCGGGCCGTCCGCCGCGTTCTCGATCATGAACAGGCCGGATGGCGGCTTGATCGCCGAAATGATCTCGGCAAGCGCCGGCTTCAGCCTCGGTGGCGCCTGGTCGACGGCGAGGTTGGCGTCGACGAAACGGCCGACATCATGGGTCGGCAGGTGATCGAGCGTATCCGGCAGCTCTGCCTCGGCAAGGTCGCAGGTCATCACCACCGTATCGTCGAAGCGCGTCCAGTTCTGCGCGCGCAGAAGTTCGATTAGCACCGGCGAGGCAAGCGGCGTCTGGCGGACCACGGCGGCGCGGCCATAGGCTTCAAACTTCCGGCTCGCCTTTTCCAGGCGGATTTCGACGTCGCGATGATCCGAAGGATCGAGCGGCACGATCGAGTTCAGCCGGTTGGACGGGTGACCGGCCGTCAGCCGTACCTGCCAGCTGCCATCATATTGCACGGATGCCGCCGGCCAGGCGCGGAAGCCGACGGCCTCCAGCCTGCGCACCAGCGGCAGATTGTGTGAGGAAATGGATGCCTGCGCCAATGAACGATCAGCTCCGATAGTCGCCATTGATGGCAACATATTCCTTGGTGAGGTCGCAGGTCCAGACCGTTGCCGTGCCGGCGCCGAGCCCGATATCGACTTTGACGGGGATATCCTGCGCCTTCATGACGTCCGAGGCGGCCGCCTCGGAATAATCGGGATCACGCTCGCCGTTGACGGCGACCCGGATATCGCCGAACCAGATGGCGAGCCGGTCGCGATCGGCCATCTCGCCGGATTTACCGACGGCCATGACGATACGGCCCCAATTGGCGTCTTCGCCGGCGGCCGCGGTCTTGACCAGTGGCGAATTGGCAATCGACAGCGCGATGCGCTTGGCGGCGGCATCGCTCTCGGCACCCGTCACGGTGATTTCGAGCATCTTGGTGGCGCCCTCGCCATCGCGCACCACCTGTAGCGACAGATCCTTCAGCACTTCGTTGAGTGCGGCCCGGAAGGCGGCAAGGCGCGGGTCGTCGGCGCGTTCGATGCGGGCCTGACCGTCCTCGGCCGCAGCACCCGTCGCAAACAGCATCAGTGTGTCCGAGGTGGAGGTGTCGCTATCGACGGTCATGGAATTGAACGTCGGGCCGACGCCGTCAGACAGAAGCGCCTGCAACGCGGCAGGCGCGATGTCGGCATCGGTGACGACGAAGGAGAGCATCGTCGCCATATCGGGCGCGATCATGCCGGCGCCCTTGGCGATACCGTTGATCGTCACGGCCACGCCGCCGATCTCGGCGCTGCGGGTCGAAACCTTCGGATAGGTGTCGGTCGTCATGATCGCCTTGGCGGCCTCGAACCAGAAATCGCCGGTCGCTTCGCCCTGCATCCCATCCAGAACGCCTGCGAATTTGGTGGCATCGAGCGGCTCGCCGATGACCCCGGTCGAGGCCAGATAGACCTCGTTTTCGGCGCAGCCGACGGCACCGGCAGCCGACTTCGCCGTCAGCGCGGTCGCCTGGCGGCCCTTCAGGCCGGTGAAGGCATTGGCATTGCCTGAGTTGACGACGACGGCGCGGGCGCTGCCATGGGAGAGATTGGCCCGGCAGAAATCCACCGGCGCCGACGGGCACTTCGAGCGGGTAAAAACGCCCGCAACAGCCGCCGGCCTGTCGAAGACCATCAGCAGCACGTCGGTCCGGTTCTTGTACTTGATGCCTGCGGAAGCCGTCGCCATGCGCACACCGCGCAACGGTGGCATCGAGACGAAGGATTTCGGAGCGAGCGGAGAGACGGAACCGGACATGATGAGACCTGCCAATGAGCATTTCCAGGCGAAATGGAAACCGGTTCGCCGTCCGGAAATGCGACAACAAACGATGCCAGAGCATGATGCCGAAAAGTGTCAGCGGTTTTCGAACGACATCATGCTCAAATTCTTTGATTTAGATCTGGATGTCAGACTTTAGACCGATCAGGCCCCAAGATCATCCGGGATCTAATGAAGGGCCCGGAAGAACCGGGCCCTGATGCGAATTTTACTGCTTCGGCGCCGGGGCGACGGGCTCGCTGCCCGGCTCCGGCTGCTTGTTGGCCTGGTCGTAACCCTTGCGTAGCGTCTCGTCCGTGATCTCGATCTTGGCGGAGGCCTTTGCCTTGTTCAGAAGCTCAAGATACTTGTCGCGCATGACGAGCTGACGAACCTGATCCTGCACCTGCTCGAAAGGCGGCGGCGGAGCGTCGCGCTTATCCTCGACCTTGATGACGTGGAAGCCGAAATCGGTCTTAACCGGTGTCTTGGAATAGGTGCCCTTCTCAAGCGCGAAGGCTGCGTCTTCGAATTCCTTGACCATGCGGCCGCGCGAGAAATAGCCGAGATCGCCGCCTTCCGACTTGTTCGGATCGGTGGACTTTTCCTTGGCGAGTTCGGCAAAATCCTTGCCGGCGTCGAGCTGCTTGATGATGTCCTTGGCTTCGTCCTCGGTCTTGACGAGGATATGACGGGCGTGGACTTCTTCCTGCTTCGGCAGGGCGGCGACTTCCTTGTCGTAACGGGCCTTGACTTCGTCAGGCGTCACGATGTCGACGACATGCTTTTTGAAGTAGGCATTGTGCAACTCGCGGTCGGTGAGGTATTGCATGCGCTTCTTGAATTCGTCGGTTTGATCGAGCTTCTCGGCCGCAGCGTCGGCGGCGAGCAGTTTCACGTCGATGGCGGCGGAAAGGGCTGCGACCTTCTTCTGGTCATCGGGAAGCTGCGCCAGCTGGGGGTCGAGATTGGCGACGGCGAGGTCGAGTTCCGACTGGTGGATTTCCAGGGTGCCGACCTTGGCGATGACGGCGTCATCGGCATAGGCCGGGGCCTGGAGCGCAACAAAAGTTGCAAACGCCAGAACGGCAAGTTTGTTGGTGCTCAACATGAAATACCCTTCACAGTTACATTGCCGGTTTCAGCATCCCCTGAATCCAGCCCAAAATAGCCATCAACACCGGATTGTGGCCTTTCTGTATCCGCCAAATCCGTTGACATCATTCGACCCCCCTCTTATCTGTCACGCAACCTCGCGTCCAGAACAGTTTCCGGGCGTTTTAAGGCGCGCGCCTGATTTTCGGCTGGGCCGCGGACAAGAAACGCCGGGGATGAATATTGAGAAAGGGCCAGTCATATGGTCAGCTTTGGCGGTATAGCCCGCAAGTTATTTGGGTCTTCCAACGACCGCCGCGTGCGGTCCTACCAGCCGAACGTCACTGCCATCAACTCTATCGAAGAGAAGACGAAGGCCCTGACGGACGAGCAGCTCGCGGCAAAGACCGTGGAGTTTCGCGCCCTGCTCGCCGAGGGCAAGACGCTCGACGACATTCTGATCCCGGCCTTTGCCGTCGTGCGCGAAGCCTCGCGCCGCGTTCTCGGCCTGCGACCTTTTGACGTACAGCTGGTCGGCGGCATGATCCTGCATTCAAATGCGATCGCAGAGATGAAGACCGGCGAAGGCAAGACCCTCGTCGCCACCCTGCCGGTCTATCTGAACGCGCTTTCCGGCAAGGGCGTGCACGTCGTCACCGTCAACGATTACCTCGCCCAGCGCGATGCCGCGACCATGGGCCGTGTCTACGGCTTCCTCGGCATGACTACCGGCGTCATCGTCCACGGCCTTTCCGACGAGGAACGCCACGCGGCCTATGCCTGCGACATCACTTACGCCACCAACAACGAACTCGGCTTCGATTATCTGCGCGATAACATGAAGTACGAGAAGAACCAGATGGTCCAGCGCGGCCACAACTTCGCAATCGTCGACGAAGTGGACTCGATCCTCGTCGACGAGGCGCGCACGCCGCTGATCATCTCCGGTCCGCTCGACGACCGCTCCGAACTCTATAATACGATCGACGCCTACATTCCGCTGCTGGTGCCGAGCGATTACGAGATCGACGAGAAGCAGCGCTCGGCCAACTTCTCCGAAGAGGGCACCGAAAAGCTGGAAAACCTGCTCCGCCAGGCCGGCCTCTTGAAAGGCAACGCGCTCTACGACATCGAGAACGTTGCGATCGTCCACCACGTCAACAACGCGCTGAAGGCCCACAAGCTGTTCCAGCGCGACAAGGACTATATCGTCCGCAACGACGAAGTCGTCATCATCGACGAGTTCACCGGCCGCATGATGCCGGGCCGCCGCTATTCGGAAGGCCAGCACCAGGCGCTCGAAGCCAAGGAAAAGGTGCAGATCCAGCCGGAAAACCAGACGCTGGCCTCGATCACCTTCCAGAACTACTTCCGCATGTACGACAAGCTCGCCGGCATGACCGGCACGGCGCAGACGGAAGCGGAAGAATTCGCCAATATCTACAATCTCGATGTCATCGAGGTCCCGACCAACCTGCCGATCAAGCGCCTCGACGAGGACGACGAGGTCTACCGGACCTTCGACGAGAAGTTCAAGGCGATCATCGAGGAGATCCTCGACGCCCACAAGCGCGGCCAGCCGGTGCTGGTCGGCACCACCTCGATCGAGAAATCGGAACTGCTCGCCGAGCGCCTGCGCAAGCAGGGCTTCGACGACTTCAAGGTGCTGAACGCCCGCTACCACGAGCAGGAAGCCTATATCGTCGCTCAGGCCGGCGTGCCCGGTGCCATCACCATCGCCACCAACATGGCCGGCCGCGGCACCGACATCCAGCTCGGCGGCAACCTCGACATGCGCATCGAGCGCGAGCTCGGCGAAGTCGAAGCCGGTCCGGAGCGTGACGCCCGGATCCAGGCGATCATCGAGGAGATCAAGGAACTCAAGCAGAAGGCGCTCGAAGCCGGCGGCCTCTACGTCATCGCGACCGAACGCCATGAAAGCCGCCGCATCGACAACCAGCTGCGCGGCCGCTCCGGCCGTCAGGGCGACCCTGGCCGCTCGAAGTTCTACCTGTCGCTTCAGGACGACCTGATGCGCATCTTCGGCTCCGATCGCATGGACAGCATGCTGACCAAGCTCGGCCTCAAGGAGGGCGAGGCGATCGTCCATCCCTGGATCAACAAGGCCCTGGAGCGCGCCCAGAAGAAGGTCGAAGCCCGCAACTTCGACATCCGCAAGAACCTCCTGAAGTATGACGACGTTCTCAACGATCAGCGCAAAGTGATCTTCGAGCAGCGCCTCGAACTGATGGAATCGACCAATATTTCCGAGACCGTTTCCGATATGCGCCGTGAGGTGATCGAGGACATGGTCGAAAAGCATATCCCCGAACGTGCCTATGCCGAACAATGGGATGCCGCCGGCCTGAAGACCGGCGCGTTGAACATTCTCAATCTCGACCTGCCGATCGAGGACTGGGTGAAGGAAGAAGGTATCGGCGAAGACGATATCCGCGAGCGCCTGACGGAAGCCACCAATGCCGCCTTCACGGAAAAGGCCGAGCGTTTCGGTGACGACATCATGCATTATGTCGAACGCTCGATCGTCATGCAGACGCTCGATCATCTCTGGCGCGAGCACATCGTCAACCTCGACCATCTGCGCTCCGTCATCGGCTTCCGTGGCTATGCTCAGCGCGATCCGCTGCAGGAATACAAGTCGGAGGCCTTCGAGCTCTTCACCGCGCTGCTCAACAACCTGCGCGAGGCCGTTACTGCCCAGCTGATGCGCGTCGAACTGGTGCAGCAGGCCCCTGCCGAACCAGAACCACCGCTGATGCAGGCCCATCACCTGGATCCGACGACCGGCGAGGATGATTTCGCCCCGGCGATCTACCAGGCGTCGGAAGTCATCGTTTCTCCTGAAAACCGCAACCCGGATGACCCGGCCACATGGGGCAAGGTCGGCCGCAACGAGACCTGCCCCTGCGGCTCCGGCAAGAAATACAAGCACTGCCACGGCGCCTTCGAGCAGGTCTGAGGCAAGCCCGCAAAGATCCGCGAAAATGCCGCCTCCGGGCGGCATTTTCTTTTCTGCGGCAACGCCGGAAATTCGGAATTCTAGCATCGGACTCAAGCTTGATCCGGAACCGTTTCTTAACCCTGTTCTGGCAAGACTTCAGGGGCGATTTGCCTGACCTCAGAGTTTTGCGTGTTCATCATGGCGGTCATAGAAACAGCGGAGAAGATGCTGCCCGCCGGCCTGCGCCCGATCGGCGGCCGGACGCTGCGTTTGCTTGCGGCCGTGCTCACCGAACGCGGCGAGAGGGCGGCCGCCCAGCGCATGGCGCTGACGGCCTTTTCGATCCGCATCCTCAGCGCCGCACTCGCCTTCGTCTCGCAGATCGTGCTCGCCCGGCTGATGGGTGAATATGAATATGGCATCTTCGTTTTCGTCTGGGTGCTGGTCGTCGTCTTCGGCGATCTCTCATGCCTCGGTTTCCACACCGCAATCGTCCGCTTCCTGCCGCAATACAGGGCAGCGGGCGCTTTCGAAGAAATCCGCGGCCTGACCGGCACGGCGCGCATCTTTGCGCTGCTATCAGGTACGGCGGTGCTCGCTGCCGGCATGCTCGGGCTGCATTTCTTCGGCGATATGATCCAGGTCTATTATCTCGTCCCGATCTTCATCGGTCTGCTCGCCATGCCGATGATCGCGCTCGGCGACATTCTGGAAGGGACGTCGCGGGCAAACCATTGGCCGGTGATGGCACTGAGCCCCGTCTATATCGTCCGCCCGATCCTCATCATCCTCTTCATGCTGATTGCGATTGCCATCGGCGCCGATCACACTGCCGTCACCGCGATGCAGGCAGCGCTCGTTGCGACCTACGTCACCGCCCTCGGCCAATATGCCGCAACGCTCTACCGCCTTCGCCGGCATTATGACGACGGCCCGCGCAAGGTCGATTTCCTCGCCTGGTTCAGCGTCGCCTTTCCGATTTTCCTGATCGAGGGCGTGAGCTTCCTGCTCACCAATTCCGATGTCGTCGTCGTCGGCATCTTCCTCGAGCCGCACGATGTCGCCATCTACTTCGCCGCTGCCAAAACGATGGCGCTGGTGCATTTCATCAATTTCTCGGTCAAGGCGGCCTCCGGCCCGCGCTTTTCCTCGATCATCGCCGAAGGCAACCACGGAGAGCTGGCAGCCGCTGCCATCGACGCCGCGCGCTGGACCTTCTGGCCAGCGCTCGGGGTCGGCCTTGTCGTGCTTGCGGCCGGCCATCTGCTGCTGTCGCTCTTCGGCGGCGCTTTTACATCAGGCTATCTGGTCATGGCGATCCTGCTCGCCGGCATCCTCGCCAAATCGCTGGTCGGCCCGGCCGAAACGCTGCTGATGATGGCAGGCAAACAGAACCTCTGCGTCGCGCTCTATGCCGGCGCACTGACGGCCAATGTCGGCCTCAACCTCGCTTTGATCCCGCATTACGGCATCGAAGGCACGGCGATCGCCACGGCCTCCGCCATGGCAGTCGAGGCGATCCTGTTGCATCTCGCCGTGCGCCGCACGCTTGGCATCGTCCTTTTCGCTTTCGCCAGCCCCTCCGCCGCAACGCCAGAAATGAGAGTTCGATAGATGGTGCGTATCCCCCCCGTTACCGAAAGCACCGACAGCGCTGCGAACCGCATGGTGCATGATCTCGCAGCACTGCATTTCGAAGCGCCGCAAGCCGAGGCTCGCGCCGAGATCGGCCGGCCGGGGCGCGAGCTCTGCCTCTATCCGGGTAAGCTCGGCTATGAGCTTCAGGATGAGCTCGATTTCCTTTCCAACCGGGCGATGGAACCGAACGTCTTTTTCTCCGGCCGCTTCCTCGCCCCCGCCATGCCGCGGCTCGAAGACCGGCAGGTGAACTTCGCCCTGATCCGCGACCACAGTGCCGGCCGCAGCCGCATGCGCTTCCTTTTGCCGTTTTCGGTCGACAAGCCGGGTTTTGCCGTCGGCCCGTCGATCATCCGCGGCTGGTCGAACAGTTTCGGTCCGCTCGGCACGCCGCTCGTCGATGGCGAGGATGCCGCCGAGACCCTCGACAATCTCTTCGAGGGACTGACCGCCCGTGATCTCAATCTGCCCGGCATACTGGTTCTGCCGGATCTCAGGCTGAACGGTATCTTCGTGCGCATGGTCAAGGCCGTGGCGCTCAGCCGCAATCTTCCCGTCACCGTCACCAATCCCTACCTGCGCCCGATGCTGCAGAGCGAGGAAGAGGCGCCGGCCTATCTCAGCAAAACCATCGCCTCCTCGCATATGCGCGAGATGCGCCGCCAGTGGCGGCTGCTGGAGGAACGGGGAACGACGGTCTATACCGTCGCCCGCCAACCGCGCGAAATCCATATCCGCTTCGAGGAATTCCTGGCGATGGAAGCCGGTGGCTGGAAGGGCAAGCGGCGAAGCGCTCTCGTCACCGATCGTTATCACACGGCCTTCGCCCGCGAGGCGGTATCGAACCTTGCCGCCGTCGATGCCGTGCGTATTCACACGATCGATCTCAACGGCAAGGCGATTGCCGCCATCGTCGTGCTGATGATGGGCGGCGAGGCCTATACCTGGAAGACTGCCTACGACGAAAACTATGCCCGCTATTCGCCTGGCAAGCTGCTGATGAGCGAACTCACCGAATGGCATCTCGACGACGCCAATATCATCCGCTCCGATTCCTGCGCGGTCTCGGATCATCCGATCATGAGCCGCTTCTGGCAGGAGCGCGAGGAGATGGGAACGCTGGTAATCGGCTTGACGCAGAACAGCGACCGCGACATGCGCCAGGTCACCGCCCAGCTGCACATGTACCGCAGTACCCGCAATATGGCGAAGATGCTGCGCGAAAAGATCATGTCGCTTGCCGGCCGGGGCTAAGCATTCCAGCAAAATGCGTAGCAGTTCTATCCCTCGCCAGCGGCCCTTTCGCGTAGCAGCCGTCGGATGACCTTCCCGGTGGTGGTCAGCGGCAATGCATCGATGAATTCCACTTCGCGCGGATATTCGTGCATCGAAAGCCGCGTCTTCACCCATTCCCTGATGTCGGTGGCCAGCGTCTCGCTTGGCCGATGGCCTGGTGAAAGCACGATATAGGCCTTGACGATCTCGGTGCGCACGGCATCGGGTTTGCCGACGGCGGCGGCAAGCTGCACGGCGGGATGACCGATCAGGCAGTCCTCGATCTCGGCCGGGCCGATGCGATATCCCGACGAGGTGATGACGTCGTCGTCGCGGCCTTCGAAGGTCACATATCCCTCGGCGTCCTGCCGGCCGATATCGCCGGTGAGCAGCCAGCCTTTGACGAATTTTCGTTCCGTCGCTGCCGTATCGTCCCAGTAGCCGAGGAACATGACAGGATCGGGACTGGCGATGGCAATCTGGCCCGGTTCGCCGACGGGCAACTCGTCGCCCGTCTCGCTGACGATCGCGACGCGGTGCCCGGGCACTGCCCGTCCGATGGCGCCCGCTTTGGTGACGCCATAGGCAGCGCTCGACGCAAGCACGAAATTGCACTCCGTCTGGCCGTAGAATTCGTTGACGGTGATGCCGAGCACATGCCGCGCCCATTCATAGGTCTCGCGGCCGAGCGCCTCCCCGGCCGAGCCGATGGTGCGCAGCGCCAGATCATATTTCGAGCGCGGATCGGCAACGGATCTCATCAGCCTTAGCGCCGTCGGCGGAATGAAGGCATTGCGCACCTTCATCTCGGCCATGATGCGATAGGCCATGTCGGCATCGAATTTCTGCGCCGGCGAAGAGACGACAGGAATCCCGAGCAGAAGGCTCGGCAGCAGCGCGTTGAGCAGCCCGCCGGCCCAGGCCCAGTCGGACGGCGTCCAGACCTTATCACCCGGCCGCGGAAACCCCTCATGGGCGAACTGCATGCCCGGAATATGGCCGGGCAGGACGCGGTGGCCGTGCAACGCGCCCTTGGGCGGCCCCGTCGTTCCCGAAGTGAAGATCATCAGCGCCGGATCGTCCGGACCGGTTTTGGCGATGTCGAAGACAGGGGGATAGCCATCCACCAGTTCGGCGAAAGCAGTCGCATCGCCACTCGCCCCGTCGATGCTGACGATATGCTTCAGCGCCGGCAGGCGTCCGCGGATCTGCCGGATGCGTTCGAGACCGAAACCATTGGTGACGACGGCCACAGCACCTGCCGCCTTCAGCCGGTATTCCAGCGCCTCGACGCCGAAAAGCAGCGCCAGTGGCAGCGCGATCGCGCCGGTCTTGTATATCGCCACATGCGCGATCACCGTTTCGAAGGATTGCGGCAAGAGCAGCGCGACGCGATCGCCGCGTTTGATATCAAGTGAAACGAGCGCATTTGCAAAGGCCGAGGAACGGTCGGCGAGCGCGCGATAGGTCATCGCGCGATGATTGCCGTCGGGGCTGAAATGCTCGAGGCAGACGCGCTCGGGTTCTCTCGCGGCCCAGTCGTCGCTGACGGCGCGGCCGATATTGAAATCCTCCGTGATCTGCCAGGAGAAATTGCAATAGAGATCGTCATAGCGATCGTGGGACGGCAGCTGCATGGTCGGATTCCGGTAAAAATGCTGCATCAGCTAACATCTTGCGGCGGGAATGTGCAAGCTGCAGCCGGAATCGATAGCGAAGAGAGCGGCTTCAGAGGTCTCGATCACGGATCATTGTGCGCATGCAGCATAATTTTTCATGTGCCACCCTGCGACTTTGGCCATCTCGCGCTAAATCATGGAAGGCCGTCTGGGGTTATTAAATTCATCACGGAGTCGTTTCATGGAATACACAAAATTTGGGAAGACCGGCCTCGAAGTGTCGAAGATCTGCTTGGGCTGCATGACCTTCGGCGATCCCGGCCGCGGCAATCATGCCTGGAGCCTGCGGGAAGAAGAAAGCCGGACGATGATCAAGCAGGCGATCGACCTCGGCATCAATTTCCTCGACACCGCCAACACCTATTCCAATGGTTCCTCAGAGGAGATCGTCGGCCGTGCCATAAAAGACTTCGCCAAACGCGAAGACATCGTGCTGGCGACCAAGGTGTTCAACCGCATGCGGCCGGCCCCGAACGGCGCCGGCCTGTCGCGCAAGGCGATCTTCGACGAGATCGACAATAGTCTGCGTCGCCTCGGCACCGACTACGTGGATCTCTACCAGATCCATCGCTTCGACTACACGACGCCGATCGAGGAAACGCTGGAAGCGCTGCACGACGTCGTCAAATCGGGCAAGGCGCGTTATATCGGCGCCTCCTCCATGTATGCCTGGCAATTCGCCAAGGCGCTTTACGTCTCCAGGCTGAACGGCTGGACCGAATTCGTCAGCATGCAGGACCACCTGAACCTGCTCTACCGTGAGGAAGAGCGCGAAATGCTGCCGCTTTGCGAGGATCAGAAAATCGCCGTCATCCCCTGGAGCCCGCTTGCCCGCGGCCGCCTGACCCGCGACTGGGAGGAGACGACGGCACGTAGCGAAACCGACGAATTCGGCAAGACGCTTTACACCCAGTCCATCGATGCCGACCGCAAAATCGTCGGGGCCGTGGCCGAAATCGCCAAGGCCCGCAACGTCTCCCGCGCCCAGGTCGCAACCGCCTGGATCCTGCAGAAGAGTGCGGTGACCGCCCCGATCATTGGCGCGTCCAAACCGAACCACCTCAGAGACGCCGTTGCGTCGCTCTCGGTCAAGCTCACCGCCGAGGAGATCGCGGCGCTGGAAGCACCCTACATCCCGCACGCCATCGCCGGCTTCAAGTAGCCGCTGGCTTTTCGGTCCTCAGGCACCTGCAAGGCAGATCCCTCTCCACTTGGAGAGGGAGATCGAAACCATGGCCATTCGCGACTGAGATTATTTCGGGCTTTCAGGATCGAGCTGCCGGCGCATCGTCACCAGAAACTGCTCGGCAAGCGCTTTGTCCTCGACAGCACGAGCAAGAATGACGGCACCCATCATCGATGAGAGTGTCGTCGTCGCATTGGCGCGGCGCTCCTCTTCCGTTTCGCCGGGAACGATATCGGCAAGCGTGTCGACCAGCACGGACAGCCCATCGCTGAAGACCGCACGGACCGCGCCGCGGCTGCGGCTGACTTCCTGGATCAGCGTTGCGAAGACGCAGCTGCCGCCCGGATCGTCAACTGTGCGCCAGTGGATATAATGGTCGAGAAGGGCTGCCAGCGGCCGGTCCGGCGATTCGGCGATATGCTCCTTCCAGCGCTCTTCCACCCTGTCGATCAGCTTGCGGCTGACCTCAAGCGCCAGGTCGTCCTTCGAACCGAAATGACCGTAAAAGCCGCCATGCGTCAGCCCCGCCGCCTTCATGATGTCGGCGACGCCGACCCCGTCGAAGCCGTTTTCGCGGAAAAGCACGCCGGCAACGCTCAGGATCCTTTCGCGGTTTTCGGCAAATTTTTCGCGGCTGACCCGCATTTGTCATCTCCAGAAATAGTCGCTTGACAAAATATATGACGTCCATCATCAATATGCAAGAAATATGATGAGCATCATGTAAAATGGTCCACTATCTTCTAGAACCTGAATTCAAACGGAATCTTGCCCATGGTTTCCACAGCCCTCGCCTCCACCCTTGCCCGGCGCAACATCCATTACGGCTGGGTCGTCGTTGCCGCGACCTTCCTCACCATGCTGGTCACCGCCGGCGCCATGGGCGCACCCGGCGTTCTCATCAAGCCGCTGCAGGATGAGTTCGGCTGGGAGACCTCGCAGATTTCCTCGGCCCTTGCGATCCGACTGATCCTTTTTGGCTTCATGGGTCCCTTCGCCGCCGCCTTCATGAATTATTTTGGCGTGCGCAAGGTCATCGTCTTCGCCTTAGCGCTGATTGGCGCCGGCTTCGTTGGTTCGCTGTTCATGACGACGCTGTGGCAACTGCTGTTGCTTTGGGGCATCGTCGTCGGTTTCGGTACCGGATTGACGGCCATGGTGCTCGCCGCGACGATTTCCAGCCGCTGGTTCGCCAAGCATCGCGGTCTCGTCGTCGGGATGCTCTCGGCAAGTTCGGCCACCGGCCAGCTCGTCTTTCTACCGTTGATGGCGGAGCTGACGGAACGTTATGGCTGGCGCTCGACGGTGTTTTTCGTCTGCGCCATGATCATGGTCGCAGCCCTTGCCGTGCTTGCTTTCATGCGCGACCGCCCGGCCGACCTCAACCTGCCCGCCTTCGGTGAGACGCAGGTGACGCCGCCACCGGCAAGCACCTCGCTTGGCGCCGCGCTGATGACGCCGATCACCGTCCTCAAGGAAATCTCGAAGACCTCGACCTTCTGGATCCTCTTTGCCACCTTCTTCATCTGCGGTCTCAGCACCAACGGCCTGATCCAGACCCATTTCGTCACCCTCTGCGGCGACTTCGGCATCGTGCCGGTGGCTGCGGCAAGCGTGCTGGCCGTCATGGGCATCTTCGATTTCTTCGGCACCATCGGTTCCGGCTGGCTGTCCGACCGCTTCGACAATCGCTGGCTGCTATTCTGGTATTACGGCCTGCGCGGCCTCTCGCTGCTCTACCTGCCTTTCAGCGATTTCAGCTTTTACGGCCTCTCCATCTTCGCCATCTTCTACGGCCTCGATTGGATTGCCACCGTGCCGCCGACCGTCAAGATCGCCGCCGACCGCTTCGGCCGTGAAAAGACCGGCCTCGTCTTCGGCTGGGTCTTTGCCGGACATCAGCTGGGAGCCGCCACCGCCGCCTATGGCGCCGGCCTCTCCCGCACCGAGCTTTCGAGCTACCTGCCCGCCTTCTTCGTCGCCGGCGCCTTCTGCCTGCTGGCCTCGATCCTGGCGATCACGCTGAAGAAGTCCGGCCTGAGCAACCCGGCATCGGCCGCCGCCCATTGATATCAGACTAGATTCGGCCTCTAAGCGAGGCCGGATCTCTCTACCGGATCAATCCGATAACTTCGCTTGCCCGTCTTGCGCGTCCGGGCGCTCGCATGTTAGACAGCCGCCCGTTCGCATCCGTTGCCCCATTGGCGGAATTGGTAGACGCGCTCGACTCAAAATCGAGTTTCGAAAGAAGTGCTGGTTCGACTCCGGCATGGGGCACCACCAAAATCTTCAAGCTCTTTGTCAGATAGTTCAAGCAACGCAAGCGGACTGCGTCGTCACGCCCCCGCCCGCAATGTGAGAGAGCGGCGAAGACAATATCGTGGTCACAGAACTTCAAAGACTTCGTATTCGACACCGCCCGGACACCTGCCGCCCTTTGCGACCGCGACAATGCTGTTGAGCCACGCATGCGCAGGCGCGGCGGTCTCGAAATACGGTGTCGTGCGCAGATAATATTCCGAAGCGTCGACCGTTTCGCCGCATACCAAACGCTCGTCGACGGCCTGTGACGCACGCCTGACGCCGCGATAGGTCATGAGGACGAGCTCCCCGTCGTCGGCGACGAGGAGGAGCCTGACATCTTGCTGAAATGTGCCGTCGCCACGAGCGAGCAGGAGATCCGAGCCGATCAGCGACGATACTTTTCCTTTCAGGCGCTCCCCTTGGAAATGTCCGCCTGAGACAGGAAAAATGCGCCGGCCGCCGGCAGGTGTCTGCCCAAGCTCCAGCGTCGGATGAAGCGCGATGAAGAGTGTAAACAGGTGCTGAGATTGCAGGGACACAGTAAATCTCCTATTCTTGGCTGTCCACCAAAACTGCACCAGGGCGTTCCGCCTTCAAAACGTGCTTTGCTTGTCGTCACCACAAGATAAATTGATCGTGAAGGGAAGCTGATCATGCGGCCGTCATTGGAGTCTCTGCGCGTATTGGAAGCCTGTGTCTCGGCCGGCAGCTTCGCGCGGGCAGCCGAACGCTTGTTTCTGACACCGGCGGCGGTCAGCCTTCGTATTCGCACCCTGGAGGCTGAGCTCGGTCAGCCGCTATTTATCCGCGCCGGTCGGCGAGTGGTCCCGACGGCCGCGGCCTCAGTTCTCGCAAAGCGGGTCCGGGAGGCGTTAACCGGGATCGGTGAGGCGCTCGCAGAATTTCAGGCGGCGACGCCGCCACTCAGGCTCACGGCGCCGCCGACCTTCGCGTCACGCTGGCTTGCACCGCGTCTGGCGCGCTATCCTACGCCTGGAGCTTCCGTCATCGAGGTCGACGTCTCGGCGGAAATACGTGATCCGGGCGCATTCGACGTCGCCATAAGGACGGGTCGCGGTGGATGGGCCGGGCTGGAAGAATATCGGCTCGCTCCCGTAGAAGTGACGCCGATGCTGTCGCCTTCCCTGCTTGAAACACGGACGCTTGCCGCGCCGGAGGCGCTGGCTGACTTCGAGCTTTTGCCGCACCCTGATTGGGAGCAATGGTTTAAGGAGGCTCAATGCTCGGCCCCGCAGGATTTGCGCTTTTTGGCGGTCGATTACCCCACGCACGAGTTGGATGCCAATGCGGCGCTGGCAGGCGTGGGTGTGGCGCTGTTGTCACCGTCGCTGTTTCGGCCGCTTTTGACCGAGGGCCGGCTGATCGCGCCGTTCCCCTACGTGCTGAGCGGGCCAGCCTGGCATTTTGCGCTCATCCGCGCCAATGACCCGCGCCAAGCGCCGCGGCAGCTCTGCGCATGGCTTCGCGCGCAGGCAGGTGAGGCCGCATAATTCCGATCCAAAGGCACTATGAAGGCTTGCGCGTGATGGGGCGCTGGCGGCTGTGCGCCAGCGAAAGACGACGCTGCATCACCGCCTCGACCGCCGCCCGTACGCGATAGAATTCTTATTGGCCAGGTCGCTTTGGCGGCGATCTCCAGTCCCTCCCGAAAAGTCGGATATGAGGTCCGTCATATCCCGTTCGGCTGGGAGGCTTGTGAAAATACTCAGCGCCTAAGCGAAGCTTATTTGTTCTTCAGCAGCCACATCTTGCCGGCCATCGTGATGCCGTAGACGTCCTTTGTTGCGTCGTCATCCAGGTGCCGCCTCTCCAGAAAGCCCGGCTCCTTCAACTCGCCCAGCGTCTTGGCAGTGACCGACTTTATTTTCTGAGGCCGCTCTTTCCACCGGTCAGTTTTTGCATAAGTCACTGTCGCGTTCTCGTGCGTCCATTTATTGGCTGGCTGAGGATAAAGGTCTCCATCCCTGGCGAGTTTAAGTGCGGCGATCTGGGACGGCGTAAGCTCAATCATACTAAAAGATCCTGTGCGGGCGGTGTTTGCGCTGGGAACGCGCTGTTACCAAAGGCGTGCTCATAACACCGACAGACGACTTTCACCACTGCATTGAGATATTCTTGCCACAAAAGGCGAAAACCCGGCTCGTCGGAACCGGGCTTCGTCCTTATCGCACATTTTTTCGTTAATTGCAGCGCCGGACCGTCTTGGTGACCTCGCCTTCGTCGGTCTGTCGGGTGACGCTCCTGGTTTCGCAGCCACTATCGCGATAGCGGCGATGCTCGCGTTCGCGCACGGCACCGAAAGTGACGCCACGCTCGCTGATGGTGATGCCGGGTCGCACCCGCTCGTGGCGATAGCCGTCATCATAGGAACGCTCCCTGACATACACGCTGTCGGCAAGAACAGGCGCTGCAAACGAGCAGGCGGCAAGGGCCGCTACAGTACAGTTCAAGATCATCTTCCGCATGTCGTTTCTCCTTTCTTGATGAAAGGGCAACGAGGCAAGACGCAAGTGGTTCCAACATCGGTGACGGCCCGACCGTGCCGCGGACGACGTCTGCGCCACACCAGCCAGCACTGAGAACGAAAGCCCGAACAGCAGCTCATTCCCAAATCAACTGTTTAATTTTGCTTGCGCTTCGTCCAAAGTGGCCGCCGCTATCACAAGAGAGGGCGGACGTGCATCAGGAAGTAGGACTTATCGCGACGGTCGCCGTCAGTTTCGTTTTCGCAGCGATCCTGGGCTATGGGGCCGACCGGCTTCGGCTGCCGCCACTCGTCGGTTATTTGATGGCGGGCATCCTGATGGGGCCGTTCACGCCGGGCTTCGTCGCCGATACCGCCCTTGCCGGCCAGCTCGCCGAGATGGGCGTCATCCTTTTGATGTTCGGCGTCGGCCTGCATTTTTCCGCTTCCGACCTGCTCGCCGTGCGCGGCATCGCCGTGCCTGGCGCGATCGGACGGATTATCCTCGCCACCCTGTTAGGCATCGGTCTTTGCAAACTCTGGGGCTGGAGCCTCGGCGCCGGCATTGTCCTCGGCCTCAGCCTGTCGGTGGCGAGCACCGTCGTGCTCTTGAAGGCGCTGGAGGAGCGCAATCTCGTCAACGCGGCCAGCGGACGCGTCGCCGTCGGCTGGCTGATCGTCGAGGATCTGGTGATGGTGCTGGCACTGGTGCTGCTGCCGGCGCTGGCAGAGCTTCTGGGTGGCAACGCCAGCACTACGACCAACCATGGCCTCGGTGACCTGCCGTTGGCGCTGACGATCGGCTTGACACTGCTGAAGGTTGTGGCCTTCGCCGCCATGGCGATCTTCCTCGGGCCTCGCATCGTGCCCTGGCTGCTGACGATGATCGCCCGGACCGGCTCGCGCGAACTCTTTACGCTGACGGTGCTGGCGATCGCACTCGGCATCGCCTTCGGCTCGGCGGCGATCTTCGGCGTCTCTTTTGCACTCGGCGCATTTTTCGCCGGCGTCGTCATGAGCGAATCCCAGCTCAGCCACAGGGCGGCCGCCGACTCGCTGCCGCTGCAGAACGCTTTCTCCGTGCTGTTCTTCGTCTCCGTCGGCATGCTCTTCGATCCCTCGATCCTGGTGCGCCAGCCGCTGGCCGTGATCGGCGCGCTGGCTCTCGTCATCCTCGGCAAGGGCATCATCACCTTCCTCATCGTCATCCTGCTCAGATATCCGATCAGCATGGGACTGACATTGGCCGGCGGCCTCGCCCAGATCGGCGAGTTTTCCTTCATCCTCGCCGGCCTCGGCGTCTCACTCGGGCTTTTGCCGCATGAGGGCCAGGATCTGATCCTGGCTGCCGCGATCCTGTCGATCACGCTCAACCCGATCGTGATCTTCGCAACCGACGGCCTGAAGAAATATATCCATTCGAAATGGCCCTCCCTCTGGGAAAGCTACGGCAGGAGCAGGCAGAAGGCGCTCGGCAAAGAACTGGAAAAGATCAGGGCGCTCGGCGAAGAGCGCGAGCGCCAGCATCAACTGAAGATGCAACAGCTGATCGAGACTTTCCCGCTGTTCTCCGAAGTCGACGAGGACGCCCAGGAGGAACTGCTACTGCTCTTCAAGGCAAAATCCGCGCCGCCCGGCGAACGCGTCATCCGCCGCGGCGACCGCGGCGACAGCATGTATTTCATCTCCTCGGGCGCGGTGGAAGTGCGGCTCGCCAGTGGCGCGATCCGCCTGGAGCCGGGCGCCTTTTTCGGCGAAATGGCCCTGCTGACTGGCGCACGGCGCACGGCCGACGTGATCGCCGTCGATTTCTGCCAGTTCGAGGTGCTCGAACGGCGCGACTTCAACATGTTCATGTCTCACCATCCGCATCTGCGCGCCGCCGTTAGCGAAATGGCCCAGAAGCGGACGGAAATGAATGTCCTGCGTCAGCAATGGGAAAAGTCGATGGACCTGTCCTGACGCAAATACCTCCGCATTTTAGCGGCAATCACGCTAGCGTGATGGCTTCAGCCCGCCGGCCAATAGCCATCTGAGCGGAAATCCTCCGGGATCGGGTCGAGCCGCGACAACGTCTCGGCTGCGAAATCGATCTGCAGCGACAAGTATTTAAGAGGCGCCAGCATTGGCACGCCGGTCGCGAATTCCCGGATGCGAGACAGATGATAACCGCTCTCGCTGATCCGCCGCGCAGCCTCCCGGCGCACGTCCTCTTTGCTTGGCCCGCGCCGCTCTTCGGACCAGTCATCCATTTGCACGGCCCGCCCACGGCCGCCTTCGATCACTTTGAACATTCTCATGCCACCTTGCACGTCGACCCTAAATTAGCTTGCCGCAGAATGGCCGATTCGCAATCTCCCGAAATCTTGGGAGAGGCGCTGACACCCCGCATCACGAAAATTTTTTGACGGCGGTGGCAGGAAGGACACGGGCGAGCATTTACAGCGCCGCGCACGGCCCCTAAAGCTCTTTTGCACTGCAACAGGAAGGAAACGGAATGCTCCGCAGACTTTACGACTGGACCATGTCTCTGGCCGCGCGCAAATCGGCCGAAATCTGGCTCGCCGTCATCGCCTTCGTCGAAAGCTCCATCTTTCTCGTCCCCGCCGACGTGCTATTCCTGCCGATGGCGCTTGCCAGGCCGGAACGCTCCTATCGCTACGCGCTGGTCGCGACCGTCGCCTCTGTATTCGGCGGCATCGCCGGCTGGGCGCTCGGCTTTTACGCCTATGAGACGGTGGCGCGGCCGGTTCTCGAATTCTATGGCAAGCTCGATGCCTTTGAGCAGATGAAGGCCTATGTCACCTACGAGTGGATCCTGCTGCTGCTTGTCACATCAGGTCTTGCGCATCTGCCGCCGATCAAGATCGTGACGATTCTGTCTGGCGTCATTCACGTCAATCTGGGCCTTTTCATTGTTTCGGCGATTATTGCACGCGGCGCGCGTTTCCTCTTCCTCGCCTGGCTGCTGCGCCGCTACGGCGAGCCGATCCGTGACTTCATCGAGAAGCGCCTCGGCCAAATCGTTGGCATCGGTGCCGCTACCGTGATCGTGCTATATGTCGGCTACCGCTCTTTCGCTCACTAGGCGAGGATGGTTTTCGGCCGAACAGGCCTAAAATCTCAATCTGCATCTCATGCTCTACTAAACTCGCGGAGCTCCGCCATGACTATTTCCTCGCCGCTCGCCCGCCCCGGCTTTGTCTATTCCATTTTGCTCGCCATCGGCATGGCGGCGGCGGTCGGCACCGCGCTCGGCTTCCAGTATATCGGCGGTTATATTCCCTGTGCGCTCTGCCTGTTGCAACGGCAGCCCTATTATTACGCCATCCCGATCGCGATCCTGGCCGCGATCTCCGAGCTCGTCGGACTGCCGAATTGGATCACCCGGGCGCTCATTCTCGCGGCCGGCATCCTGATGCTGGTGACGGCAGGCATGGGTGTTTATCACGCCGGTGTGGAATGGCACTTCTGGCCCGGCCCGTCCACCTGCTCGACGACGGCAAGCAGCATGACGACCAATGCCGGCGATCTGCTCGGCGAGCTCAACACCATCAAGGGCCCGTCCTGCACCGACGCGGCACTGCGCGTGCTCGGCCTGTCTTTTGCGGGCTGGAACGTGATTGCCGGAATCCTGCTCGCAGCCTTCGCCTTTGTCGGCGTTCGCAAGGCCGCCTCATAAAATTATGCAGCATTCGAAGTGCCGCAGCGTCCTTGCCGCCTCTGAAAAAGATGCGCGGCGCTGCGGGCCGTTCGATCAGGGCTGCAGTTCGGTATCCCAATAGAGATAGTCGAGCCAGCTTTCATGCAGGTAGTTCGGCGGGAACAGCCGGCCGTTATTGTGCAGATCCTGCACCGTCGGCTGATAGGGCTTCTGCGCCGGGAACATGCTTGCCTGCTTCGGAAGCTTGCTGCCCTTGCGCAGATTGCAAGGCGAGCAGGCTGCCACGACATTCTCCCAGGTGGTCTCGCCGCCATGGGCGCGCGGGATGACGTGGTCGAAGGTCAGGTCGTCATGGGCGCCGCAATACTGGCATTCGAACCGGTCGCGCAGGAAGACGTTGAACCGGGTGAACGCGGGATTGCGGGACGGCTGAACGTAAGTCTTCAGGCACACGACACTCGGAAGCCGCATCGAAAAGCTCGGCGAAGAAACCGAATGTTCATATTCTGCAATGATGTTCACACGGTCGAGAAATACCGCCTTGATCGCGTCCTGCCAGGACCACAACGACAAGGGGTAATAACTCAGCGGCCGGTAGTCAGCGTTCAGAACGAGCGCCGGCAGGGCCTGTGGGGAGACTGCAATCGTCAAGGGACTCTCCTGATCGATTCGGCATCTGCACCTGTATATTAGGCCGGTTGTTACAGGATTGTGAAGTCCAATAAATTCAGAGGATAAAGGCAATTTGAAGAGTGTTGCCGATCAGCCGATCGGCACCATGTCACGGCGCATCCTCGTGGCATAGTAGGCCCAGAAAAGCCGTGCCGCCACCGAGCGCCACGGCGACCAGACTTCCGAAAGCTCAGCAAGCGCCTTCGCCTGCGGCCGTGCGGCAAGACCGAATGCCGCCCCGACGGCATTCTGCAGCGCGACATCGCCGGCCGGGAAAACATCGGCGTGGCCGCCGCAAAACATCAGATAGACCTCTGCCGTCCACGGCCCGACGCCCTTCAGCGCTGTCAGTTCGCCAAGCGCCTCGCCCGGCGGCTTCAGGCAGAGCCCGGAGAGATCGAGACGGCCGGAGGCGACCGCTTCGGCAATCAGCGACAGCGTCTCGGCCTTGGCGCGCGACAGACCGAATTCGCGCCACGCCTCGGCGTGAAGCAGTGCGTAACCTTCGGCCGTCAGCGAACCGTCCGCCGGCAGCATGCGCCGCCAGATCGCCTCGGCGCTGGCGCGCGACACCATCTGCGAGACGATGATATGGGCAAGACCGGCAAAGCCGGGCTCGCGCAACCGCAGCGGAATAGGCCCGGCCTCAGTGACTACAGGCGCAAGGCGCGGATCGAGGCGAAGCAGCGCTTCGAGCCCCTGCCTGACGTCATCTTCGTTGCGGATGATCTGCACTTTGCCTCGCTGTGGTTCAAAAACCGAATCCATGGCAGAAGAAAGCATGACCACGAGTGAGCGTCAAAAACCTGTCTTTCGTTTTGCGCCGAGCCCCAACGGACCGTTGCATCTCGGACATGCCCTCTCGGCCCTCATGAACCGCGACATGGCGGAGGCCGAACAAGCGCGCCTGCTGCTGCGCATCGAGGATATCGACCAGACGCGCTGCACGCCCGAGTTCGAGGCCGGCATCCTCAGGGATCTCGAATGGCTTGATATCGGCTGGGCAAGCCCGGTGCGGCGCCAGTCGGAACATATTCCCGAATATCAGGCGGCGTTGCATGCGCTGATCGAGCGCGGACTGGTCTATCCGGCCTTTCTGACGCGGGGCGAGGTGAAGGCGCGCATCGCTGCCTACGAGGCGGCGGGTGAACCCTGGCCGCACGATCCCGACGGCACCCCGCATTATCCCGCAAGTGATCGCGAGCGTCCGGCAGACGAACGGCGGGACATGCTGACCTCGGGGAAGAAACATGCCTGGCGGCTCGATATGCGCAAAGCGCTCGACCTGATCGGCGAACTGCTGTTCTGGACGGAAACCGGCGACGGCAGGACAGGCGAGATCGCCGCCGAGCCCGACGTCTGGGGCGACGTCATCCTGTCGCGCTCGGATGCGCCGTCGAGCTATCATCTTTCCGTGGTCGTCGACGATGCGCTGCAGGGCGTCACCCATGTCGTGCGTGGGCTCGACCTCTTCCACGCGACATCGGTGCACCGGCTGTTGCAGGTGCTGCTCGGCCTACCGCAGCCGGTCTATCACCATCATCGTCTCATTCTTGGCGCCGATGGCCGCAAGCTTTCGAAAAGCCAAGGCGACAGCGGGCTTGGCGAATTGCGCGCCCAGGGCATGTCAGGGGCGGATATTCGCCGCCTTGTCGGGCTCTGATTGCCTTTCGACACGCTCTCTGCCGACGATCGAAAGCGTGCGGGAGAACATCCGGAAGACGCGGAATTTGATCAGCGCCGCATTGATCTCCGCGCCGATGATGAAGATGACGCCGACCATATAGAGGAAGATCAGCACGATCATGACGGAGGCGAGACCGGCATAGGTTGCCGTATAGTTGGCGAAGGTCGCCAGATAATAGGCAAAGATCAGCGCGCCGGCGAGCCAGAGAAGCAGTGTCAGCAGCACCCCGGGAATGACGTCGAAGACCCGCCGCTTGCCGGCCGGCAGCCAGAGATGCATCACCAGCAGTCCGACGGTCAGAACCACCAGCGTGCCGTAGATGCGCCAGCTGAAGACGATGTCGAGCGTATCGGCAAACAGCGGAAACCATTTCCTCGAATAATCGAGCGCCAGCGGCAGGGCGACCAGCAGAATGCTGATCGCCGTGAAGATGATGACCGCGATCAGCACGTAGCCCAGGCTGGCGAGACGGGTGAAATACCAGGCCCGCGTCTCCTGCACCCGATAGGCGCGATTGAGCGAAATGCGCAGCGCCTCGACACCGTTCGAGGCGAAATATGCGGCCGCCAGCACCGAGATCGTCAGCAGCCCGCCGCGCGGAATGGTCAGCACCTGCAGCACCTGGTCGGCGAGCGGTTTGGCGATCGCCTCGGGCCAGGTGTCGAAGATCAGGTGGATGGCGGTCGAGGAAAATTGATCGGCGCCGAGGAAGCTTGCAAGCGCCGTGCCGAAGATCAGGAAGGGGAAAACCGCAAGCAGGCTCGACAGCGCCACATGGCTTGCCATGGCGAAGCCGTCGTCCTCGACCATGTGACAGATCGCGTCATAGACCACGTCGTAGATCGTGCGCAGTACCTTCGGCATTCCGTCTCCGGCTTTCCAGATTGTATCCTCTGGCCGAATATGGGAAACGAGTCCCATTTTGTACAGGAATCATTCCATGGCGGGAGCGCGCACCATCGTCGTGACCGGATGTTCGTCCGGTATCGGCGCTCATTGCGCACGGGCGCTGAAAGCCGATGGCTGGCGTGTCTTCGCAACGGTGCGCAAGCCGGACGATCTCAAGGGGTTGGAAGCGGAAGGCATCGAAGCCTTCCTGATGGACTATGCCAGGACCGAGACGATTTCCGAGCTGGTCGGCACGGTTCTGGAACGCAGCGGCGGTCGCATCGACGCGCTCTTCAATAACGGCGCCTACGGCCAGCCGGGCGCTGTCGAGGATCTGTCGACGGCAACGCTGCGCGCGCAGTTCGAGGCGAATTTCTTCGGCTGGCATGAACTGACGCGGCAGGTCCTTCCGCCGATGCGCAAACGTGGCCAAGGGCGGATCGTGCAATGTTCGTCGATCCTCGGCGTCGTCCCCTATCGCTTTCGCGGCGCCTACACCGCGTCCAAATTTGCACTCGAAGGCCTCAGCATCACCCTACGCATGGAGCTGCAGGGCAGCGGCATCCATGTGAGCCTGATCGAGCCGGGACCGATCGCCTCGCGGTTCACCGCCAATGCGCTCGCAAAGATCAAGGAACATATCGACCTCGAGAATTCGCCTCACGCGGTCGATTACATCAGCCAATTGGCGAGACTCGACGGATCGGGGCCGGTCAACCGCCATAAACTCGGCCCGGAAGCGGTCTATTCCGTGTTGAAACACGCATTGAACTCGAAAAATCCGAGGCCACATTATCCCGTAACGACTCCGGCTAAACAGGGCATGTTCCTGAAGCGGCTGCTTCCGGCAGACCTCTTCTACCGCCTGATGCGCTGGACAGACTGACTGAGAAAGCTGAACGCCATGTCCACGGTCACCTATATCCTCGCGATCATCGTCATGGGCGTCGTCGCCCTCGTCCTGATCCGCGGCCTCTTCAACATGATGAAGGGCGGCGATCCCAACCGTTCCAACAAGCTGATGCAGCTTCGTGTGCTGTTGCAGGCGATCGCCGTCATCCTGATCATGGTGACGCTGTGGCTGACCGGCGGCGGCCGCCCGACCTGACCGGGATTCAAGGGGGAAACCATGGTCAAGCTCAACAAGATCTACACGAAAACAGGCGATGACGGTACGACCGGGCTGGTATCCGGTCCGCGCCGGCTCAAAGACGATCTGCGCGTCGAGGCCTACGGCACCATCGATGAGGCCAATTCCGCGATCGGCCTGGCGCGGCTGCACACGGCCGACTTGCCTGAACTCGACGCCATGCTGATGTCGATCCAGAACGATCTCTTCGATCTCGGCGCCGATCTCGCCACCCCCGACACCGGTGAGCCACCGGCCTACGAGCCGCTGCGGATCGCCGAGACGCAGGTCGACCGCGTCGAGCATGATATCGACCAGCTGAACGCCGGTTTGGAGTCGCTGAAATCCTTCATCCTGCCAGGTGGCAGTCCGGCCGCGGCACATCTGCATCTTGCCCGCACGATTGCGCGGCGCGCCGAACGTTTGATGGTGGCGCTTGCTCGCACCGACGGCGAAATCGTCGGCGAGCCGGCGATGAAATACGTCAACCGACTCTCCGATTTCCTCTTCGTCGCCGCGCGTCATGCAAATGACCAGGGCCATGCGGATGTACTTTGGGTTCCGGGAAAAAACAGATAGGCTTGCCGCGTTCACGATCGCCGGGGGGCCTTTATGTTCATACCACTTCACGATGCCAATACGCTGAAACATATCAAGGTTCAGTGGGTGACGCTCGCACTGATCGCGCTGAACATCGCGGTCTGGCTTTTGACCAGCCTGGAGAGCGAACAGGCAGCCCAGGCGACGACCGTCGGTCTCGGCTATATCCCGGCGATTGCCTTCGGCCATGCGATGCTGGCGCAGGGGCTCGAAATCGTGCCGGAACCGCTGACCTACCTTACATACGCCTTCGTCCATACCGGCTTCTGGCATTTGGCTGGCAACATGATCTTCCTCTGGGTCTTTGGCGACAATGTCGAGGATGCGATGGGACATCTGCGCTTCCTGATCTTCTATTTCGTTTGCGCGGCCGCCGGCGCGCTCTGCCACGGCCTGCTGACCATGACCTCGGAAGCGCCGCTGGTCGGCGCATCGGGGGCGGTCTCCGGCGTCGTTGCCGCCTATGTCTTGCTGCATCCGCGAGTCAGGGTCTGGGTGCTGGTGTTTTTCCGTGTGCCGTTGCCCCTGCCGGCCTTCGTGCCGCTACTTTTGTGGATCGGGCAGCAGTTCTTCATGCTGGCGATTGCACCCGATGGCGACGTTTCCTGGGGCGCGCATGTCGGCGGCATCCTTGCCGGGGCTTTCCTAATCCTGGTGTTGCGCCGGCCTGGTGTGCCGCTCTTCGACCGGCAGATCGTCACGCCCCGCGCCGTCAGAAACGACCCGGGCGCCGGCCCGGCCATCGCAGCCGGCACGGACGGACGGACGGCGCAGCGATTTCCCTGGGGCCGCCGCTAAACAGCTATATTGACGTGAACGTAAACGTCCATATATTGCCGAAGCAAATCGCCTGCCGGCGTCATGCAAGCGTTGAATTTGGAGGAAAAACGCGTATCCATGTCGCCATTCGACAATCGGAGCGGCGCCCAAGCGCGCATTTTCTAAAAAAGTCTCTGAAGCCAGTTTCTCCTGAAGGAAGGACCCCATGAAGATACTCGTGCCAGTCAAACGGGTTGTCGACTACAACGTGAAGATCCGGGTGAAGCCGGACGGCACGGGTGTCGAGCTTGCCAATGTGAAGATGTCGATGAACCCGTTCGACGAGATCTCGGTGGAAGAAGCGCTGCGGCTGAAGGAAGCCGGCAAGGCCGAGGAAGTGGTGGTGGTGTCGATCGGTCCTGCCAAGGCCGAAGAGACGCTGCGCACAGCACTTGCCATGGGCGCCGACCGGGCGATCCTGGTCGAGACCGACGATCAGATCGAGCCGCTTACTGTCGCCAAGATCTTGAAGGCTGTCGCCGATGCCGAACAGCCGGGGCTGATCATCGTTGGCAAGCAGGCGATCGACGACGACAGCAACCAGACCGGCCAGATGCTGGCAGCGCTGATGGGAACCGCCCAAGCGACCTTCGCCTCGAAGATCGAGATCGGTGATGGCAAGGCTCAGGTGACCCGTGAAGTCGATGGCGGCCTGCAGACGATCGAGATCAAGCTGCCGGCGGTGATCACATCAGATCTGCGCTTGAACGAACCGCGTTATGCCTCGCTGCCGAATATCATGAAGGCGAAGAAGAAGCCGCTCGACAAGAAGACGCCAAGCGACTTCGGCATCTCGACCACGCCGCGCCTCAAGGTGTTGAAGACCGAGGAGCCGTCGGGCCGCAAGGCCGGCGTCAAGGTCAAGTCGGTCGCCGAACTGATCGACAAGCTCAAAAACGAAGCCGGCGTGCTGTAATCAGCTTGGAACAGGAGCCATCATCATGACCATTCTTCTTCTGGCTGACCACGACAATGCCAGCCTGTCCGATCAGACCGCCAAGGCGCTGACGGCAGCCGCAAAGATCGCCAAGGAACAGGCAAGCGATATTCACATCCTCGTCGCCGGCAAAGCTGCCAAGGCTGCTGCCGATGCCGCCGCCAAGCTTGCCGGCGTCTCCAAGGTGCTACTGGCCGAAAGCGATGAACTCGCCAACAATCTGGCCGAACCGCTGGCCGACCTGATCGTCTCGCTGGCTGGCAGCTACGACACGATCCTGTCTGCCGCCACCTCGGTCGGCAAGAACGTGCTGCCGCGCGTCGCCGCTCTTCTCGACGTCGCCCAGGTCTCCGAGATCATCGAGGTGATCTCGTCCGATACCTTCAAGCGGCCGATCTATGCCGGCAATGCCATCCAGACGGTGCAGGCAAGCGATGCCAAGAAGGTGATCACCGTGCGCACCGCCTCCTTCGCCTCCGCACCGGAGGGTGGTTCGGCGACCGTCGAAGCAATTCCGGCGGTTTCCGATCCGGGACTGTCGACCTTCGTCAGGGACGCGCTGTCGGCCTCCGACCGTCCGGAACTGACCTCGGCGAAGATCATCATTTCCGGCGGCCGGGCGCTCGGCTCGGCGGAAAAGTTCAGGGAGGTCATCCTGCCGCTTGCCGACAAGCTGGGTGCTGCCGTCGGTGCAAGCCGTGCGGCCGTCGATGCCGGTTATGCGCCGAACGACTGGCAGGTCGGTCAGACCGGCAAGGTGGTGGCGCCGCAGCTCTATATCGCCTGCGGCATTTCAGGCGCCATCCAGCACCTGGCCGGGATGAAGGATTCGAAGGTCATCGTCGCCATCAACAAGGACGAGGAGGCGCCGATCTTCCAGGTCGCCGACTACGGATTGGTCGCCGATCTCTTCGATGTCTTGCCGGAATTGCAAAAGGCGCTCTGACCGCGTCAAATGCTTTTCTTTCGCACTTGCGAATGACTGGAAAATTATCTTTTATCGGGCTACTACTGCTGCCGGGCGATCCTTCGTCCGGCAGTATTGCTAGAAAAATACGGCGGCGCGGGGGCGAATGCCGTGCGGGGGTTTGGAGATGAATGCGGTGTTGAAGAATATTGGTATTATCGGTGCCGGTCAGATGGGCTGCGGCATCGCGCATGTTTCGGCCGCCGCAGGTTATAGGGTTCACATCTACGATCTTTCGCAGGACCGCATCGAATCCGGCCTTGCCACCATTAACGGCAACCTGGCCCGCCTGGTGACGAACGGCAAGATGACCGAAGAGGAGCGCAAGTCGACCTTGTCGCTCATCACAGGCTCGTCGGATGTCAATGATCTCGCTCCCTCCGATCTGGTCATCGAGGCCGCCACCGAGGATGAAACGGTCAAGCGCAAGATCTATACCCAGGTCTGTCCGGTCCTGAAGCCGGAAGCGCTGCTTGCCACCAACACCTCTTCCCTTTCCATCACCCGGCTTGCTGCCGCCACCGACCGCCCCGAGCGCTTCATGGGCATACATTTCATGAACCCGGTGCCTGTCATGAAGCTGGTTGAACTGGTGCGCGGCATCGCCACCGACGAGAAGACCTTTTCCGCCGCCAAGCAATTCGTCGGCACGCTGGAAAAGACCATCACTGTCGCCGAGGATTTCCCGGCCTTCATCGTCAACCGCATCCTGCTGCCGATGATCAACGAAGCGATCTACACGCTCTATGAGGGCGTCGGCACGGTCGACGCCATCGATACGGCGATGAAGCTCGGCGCCAATCATCCGATGGGACCGCTGCAGCTTGCCGATTTCATCGGCCTCGACACCTGCCTTTCGATCATGCAGGTGCTGCATGACGGCCTGGCGGACTCGAAATATCGTCCCTGCCCGCTGCTGGTGAAATATGTCGAAGCCGGCTGGCTCGGACGCAAGTCCGGCCGCGGCTTCTATGACTATCGCGGTGAAGTGCCGGTCCCGACGCGGTAAACTTCTGCTGCGCCCCCTCTTCAGCGAAGGAGGGTGGCCAATCGTGGCTTCAGGACCCGATCGCGCCCTTGATCAGCGCCTTGGCATCCTCGCTGTCCCAGGCGGCCGGCCCGTTCATCGCTGAAATCAGGCATCCCTTGTCATCGATCAGCAGCGTCACCGGCAGCCCCATGGCGAGGCCCGCTTTCTTCAGATTGTTGAACACCGAAATCGTATTGTCGCGATAGAGCTGCAGCGCATCGACGCCGATCTCGGCGAGGAAGGTCTTCGGCTTCTCGTCGTCGCCGCTATCGATATTGACCGGCACCACCTGGAACCTGTCGCTGCCCATCTCCTTCTCGAGCGCGTTCAGCGCCGGCATCTCCTCGCGGCAGGGAACGCACCATGTCGCCCAGAGATTGAGAAGCACGGTCTTGCCGGCGAAATGATCGAGCGTCAGCGGCTTGCCGTCCGGCCCGTTGAAGGAGACTGCAGTAAGCTTGCGCGGCTCGTAGGCGGCGACCATGGCGGCCACCTGCCCTTTCATCAACAGTGTGACGCTGGCGACGCGATCCCTGGCAAGCTTGCATTCGGCTGACGCCGTTTCGCCGCCGCCATTGCCAATCCCCGTCTCCTTCACGTATACCGCTGCCGCACCGGCAACGACACCCGCAACGGCGGCCATCGCGATCCATTTCAGGGATGGCAGCCCGAGGGGTTTTCTTGTCGTCATTTCATTCTCCTGGACATGCATCCTCAAGGCGGACACCTTCATGGCCGACGACACCACGGACACCAAATCCTCCAACCAGATGTGGGGCGGTCGCTTCGCCTCCGGCCCGGACGCGATCATGGAGGAGATAAATGCCTCGATCGGTTTCGACAAGAAGCTATTCGCGCAGGACATCCGCGGTTCGATTGCCCATGCGACGATGCTCGCCCATCAGGGGATCATTTCCGCTGACGATAAGGACAAGATCGTTCACGGGCTAAACACGATCCTGTCAGAAATCGAAAGCGGCAATTTCGAATTCTCGCGCCAGCTCGAAGACATCCATATGAATGTCGAAGCACGCCTGGCGACGCTGATCGGACCGGCCGCCGGCCGGTTGCACACCGCCCGCTCGCGCAATGATCAGGTGGCGCTCGACTTCCGTCTCTGGGTGAAGGAAGAGCTGCAGAAGACCGAGCAGATGCTGACCGGCCTGATCGCGGCTTTCCTCGACCGCGCCGAAGAACATGCCGAAAGCGTCATGCCGGGCTTCACCCATCTGCAGGCAGCCCAGCCCGTTACCTTCGGCCATCACTGCATGGCCTATGTCGAAATGTTCGGCCGCGATCGCTCGCGCGTGCGCCACGCCATCGAACATCTGGATGAAAGCCCGATCGGTGCCGCCGCACTTGCCGGCACCGGCTATCCGATCGACCGCCACATGACGGCCAACGCGCTCGGTTTCCGCGAGCCGACCCGCAACTCCATCGATACGGTCTCCGACCGCGATTTCGCCATCGAATTCCTGTCGATCGCGGCGATTGCGGGCATGCACCTGTCGCGTCTGGCAGAAGAGATCGTCATCTGGTCGACCCCGCAATTCGGTTTTGTGCGTCTCTCCGACGCCTTCTCGACCGGCTCGTCGATCATGCCGCAGAAGAAGAACCCGGATGCCGCCGAACTGGTGCGCGCCAAGACCGGCCGCATCAACGGCTCGCTGGTGGCGCTGCTGACGATCATGAAGGGCCTGCCGCTCGCCTATTCCAAGGACATGCAGGAAGACAAGGAACAGGTCTTCGACGCCGCCGAGAGCCTGGAACTGGCAATTGCCGCCATGACCGGCATGGTGCGCGACATGACCGTCAACACCGCGCGCATGAAGGCTGCGGCCGGCTCCGGCTATTCGACGGCGACCGATCTTGCCGACTGGCTGGTGCGCGAAGCGGGCCTCCCCTTCCGCGACGCCCATCACGTCACCGGCCGCGCCGTAGCGCTCGCCGAAAGCAAGGGCTGCGACCTTGCCGAGCTGCCGCTCTCCGATCTGCAGGCGATCCATCCCGACATCACCGACAAGGTCTACAACGTGCTGACCGTCGAGGCCTCAGTCGCCAGCCGCAAGAGCTTCGGCGGCACCGCGCCGTCCGAAGTGCGCAGGCAGATCGCCTTCTGGCGCGCCCGCAACTAAGAGATACCAGGCGTGGCGAAAAGCCGCCGCGCCCTTCCTGCGGGGCGCGCAAAGACCGCCAACAATCAGGGTGCACAAGGCGAATAAACTTCGCTATGAAGATGTCCATCATCCGATATGAATGATGTCCATCGTTCGGTACGAATGATGCCCGTCACATGCCGCAGAAGAGGATATCCATGAAGAGCTTGCCGCACCTCGTCCGCCTGACGGCGGTTCTCGCCGTCATCGGCCTTGCCGTTGCCGGATGCGGGCGCAAGGGCGACCTCGATCCGCCGAGCGCTGCGGCAACCAAGGAAGGCGACGTTTCCAAGCCGACGAAACGGCCGGGAACCGTCGACAAGCCCTTCCTTCTCGATCCCCTTCTTTAAGGCATAAATCCGTGAACCATTTCGAGTACCGCGACGGCGTCCTTCATGCGGAGAACGTCCCCGTTCCCGAGATCGCCAAGGCGGTCGGCACCCCTTTCTACGTCTACTCCACCGCGACGCTGGAGCGCCATTACCGCGTCTTTTCGGAAGCCTTCGCCGACATGGACTCCATGGTCTGCTATGCGATGAAGGCGAATTCGAACCAGGCGGTGCTGAAGACGCTGGGCCGCCTCGGCGCCGGCATCGATGTCGTCTCTGAGGGCGAACTGCGCCGCGCGCTTGCCGCCGACATTCCAGCGAGCCGCATCATGTTCTCAGGTGTCGGCAAGACGCCGTCCGAGATGGATTTCGCCCTCGAAGCCGGTATCTACTGTTTCAACGTCGAATCCGAGCCCGAGCTCGAGATCCTCAATCAGCGCGCCGTCAGCGCGGGCAAGAAAGCGCCGGTCTCCTTCCGCATCAACCCTGATGTCGATGCGAAGACGCATTCCAAGATCTCGACCGGCAAGAAGGAAAACAAGTTCGGCATCTCCTGGGAGCGCGCCCGCGCCATCTATGCCCATGCCGCCAAGCTGCCGGGCATCGAGGTCACCGGCATCGACATGCATATCGGCAGCCAGATCACCGAATTGCAGCCCTTCGACGACGCCTTCAAGCTGCTGCACGACCTTGTCGCGACGCTGCGCGCCGACGGCCACACCATCCATCACGTCGATATCGGCGGCGGCCTCGGTATCCCCTACAAGGACGACAACAATCCGCCGCCGCTGCCGGACGCCTATGCGGCAATCGTCAAGAACCAGCTGCGCGGTCTAAACTGCAAGATCATCACCGAACCCGGACGCCTGATCGTCGGCAATGCCGGCATCCTCGTGACCGAGGTCCTCTATGTGAAGGATGGCGGCGAAAAGACCTTCGTCATCGTCGACGGCGCGATGAACGATCTCATCCGCCCGACGCTTTACGAGGCCTATCACGAGATTCGGCCGGTAACGATTTCGGCGGCCAACGCGCCGCGCATCCGCGCCGATGTCGTCGGCCCCGTTTGCGAGACCGGCGACTATCTGGCGCTCGACCGCGAGATGGCGATGCCGAAGCCCGGCGACCTGATGGCCGTCAGCACCGCCGGCGCCTACGGCGCAGTCCAGGCCGGCACCTATAACAGCCGGCTGCTGGTGCCCGAAGTTCTGGTCAGGGGCAGCGATTTCCACACGATTCGACCGCGTAGAACCTATGCCGAACTGATCAGCCTCGACTCCGTTCCGGCCTGGCTCGACTGAACAAGCCATCACTTTTTGGCGAATAAACGTGAAAAGCCGGTATTGCCGGCCGCTCGCCCTCGCCTTCGCCACAAAGAGTGTTATCCTTTCGTTCATGAGCGTATTGCCCTGCAATCGCCGGAAGCGCCCTCTGTTCCAGAACGCCAGATCGCGGAGACCGGACCGATGACAAGCCCATCGAGGCAGAAGAAAGGCGCATTTGCCTACCGTCCCTCGCTTGCCCGGCTCGTGACGACGAAACGACTGCTGGCGCGAATCGTGCTCTTTTTCGAGCAACTGCTGCCTCCTTTGATGCCGGTACTGTCCGTCATCGCCTTTTATCTCTCTGCCTCCTGGTTCGGCCTCTTCCGCAGCGTGCCGGACTGGCTGCGCATTCTGCTGCTCATCGCCTTTGCCGCCGCTTTTCTCATTTCGCTCCTCCCCTTCCGCACCCTGCGCTGGCCGAGGATCGCAGAAGCCGACCGCATGCTGGAGGAGCGCAACGGTCTGCCGCACCAGCCGGTCACCGTCCAGGAAGACGAGCCGGCCTTCGATACGCCCTTCGGCCGGGCGCTCTGGCGCGAGCACCAGGCGCGCATGGCCGAAAAGATCGCAGCGCTTGATACCGGACTGCCGCGGCCTGATATCGCCGCGCATGACCGTTTCGCGTTGCGCGCCGTCCCGGCGCTGCTGCTCGTCACGGCCTTCGGTTATTCACTGTCGATCAACGGCGGCTCGATCCGCGACGCATTGCAGGCAGCACCCGAGCAGGTGGTCAGCGATCCGGCAGTGCGCATCGACGCCTGGGTGACGCCGCCTTCCTATACCGGCCGAGCCCCGATCTATCTGACGGCCGACGGCAGCGAGCAGGCGCCGATCGGCATTCCGCAGTTTTCAGGCCTCACCGTCCGCGTCAGCGGCGGAAAGACCGCCGAAAAGGTCGTGTTCCGCAAGGCGAACGGCGAGGCCCAGGATATTGCCGTGCAGGCGGATACCAAGCCGCAGCAGACGGCGGCATCAGGCAGCGAGCAGCAGACAGCAGCCCCGGCCAGCCAGGCTCTCGTCGCCCAGACGCATATGATGAAGCTCCAGGAGAACGGTGCACTCGAGGTCAACGGCCGCCGCTGGAGCTTCGACGTGCTCCCCGACAAGGCGCCGGAGATTGCCTTCGACGGTTTGCCGAAGCCCAGCGTCAACGGCGCGCTCGAAATCGGTTTCACCGTCAAGGACGATTACGGGGTCCAGGAGGCGCATGCCGAGATCGTCCCCGTCGAAACCGATCCGACGGCAACGCCGCTCTATCCGCTGCCGGAATACCGGCTGGATATTCCCCGCCGCAACGCCCGCGACGCCAAGGGCGTGACCAGCCGGAACTTGACCGAACATCCGCTTGCCGGCAAGCGCGTGCGCATCACCCTCGTCGCCAAGGATGCCGCCGGCCAGACCGGCCGCAGCCCGCCGCATGAGATGGTGCTGCCGTCGCGGCCCTTCAACGAGCCGCTTGCCGCGGCCGTAGCTGAGGAGCGGCAGGTTTTCGCGCTCGATACGCGCAAGATGCCGCAGGCAATCGCCCTGAACGAGGCGCTGACTATCCGCCCCGAGGAGACGATCCCCAAGCTTACCAACTACTTGCTGCTCGAATCCGCCCTGACGCGCATGAAGCTCGCCAGGGGCGAGGATGCGCTGAAGGATACGGCCCAATATCTCTGGGAAATCGCCCTCGGCATGGAGGACGGCGATCTATCGCTCGCCGAGCGCAAGCTGCGCGAAGCCCAGCAGAAGCTTGCCGACGCGTTGGACCGCAACGCTCCCGACGCGGAGATCAAGGAGCTGATGGACGAGCTGCGCAAAGCGATGCAGGACTATATGACCGAGCTCGCCCAACGCATGCAGAACGCGCCGATGCAGCCGAACCAGAACGCGCAGAATATCCTGCGTCAGCAGGACCTGGAACGGATGATGGACCAGATCGAAAATCTCGCCCGCTCCGGCAATCGTGACGCCGCCCAGCAGATGCTGTCGGAATTGCAGCGGATGATGAACAACCTGCAGGCGGGCCGCCCGCAGCGAGGTCAGCAGGGCCAGGAAAACAGCGAGGCCCGCAAGCAGATCGACAAGCTCGGTGAGATCCTGCGCGACCAGCAGAAGCTGATGGAACAGACCTTCCGGCTCGACCAGCAGCTCAGGGACCGCATGCAGCGCGGCGAGCCTGACATGGGCGAGAACGATCCGCTGCTCGACGAGATGAACCCCGGAGAGAACGGCGAGCCGCGGGATCAGCAGCAGGGCCAGCAAGGCAAAGAAGGCCAGCAGCCCTCCGACCAGATGACGGCCGAGCAGCTGCGGGAGGCGTTGAAACAGCTGCGCGCCCAGCAGGATGCGCTCGGCAAGCAGCTCGGCGAATTGCAGAAGAGCCTCGGCGAGATGGGCATGAAGCCCGGCCCCGGCTTTGGCCAGGCGCAGCGCGAAATGGAAGGCGCCGGCCGAGAACTCGGCCAGGGACGTGGCCAACCGGCCGTCGAGGGCCAGGGCCGCGCCCTGGAAGCGCTTCGCCAGGGCGCCCGCGACATGATGAACCAGATGATGCAGGCGCAGCAGGGCCAGCAGGGTCAAGGTCCGAACGGCCAGGTGGGCCAGGGCGACCAGAACGGCCGCGACCCGCTCGGCCGGCCGCGCCGCCCCCAGGGGCCGGAGTTCGGCGACAACAGCGTGAAGGTGCCTGACGAAATCGACGTTCAGCGGGCGCGAGAAATCCTTGACGCGATCCGCGAAAAGCTCGGCAACAATCCGCCGCAGGAAATGGAACGGCGCTATCTCGAACGACTGCTGGACATCCAGTAGGCCACTCACCGCAACGCGATCAACAGCAGGCGCGTTAGAACAAATTCACTCCAGGCCGAACCGGCCTGGAATCTGAATCGTGATCTCAATCAAAGAAATGGAGCATGATTTCGCTCCAAATCACGCCTTTTGGTATCCTGGCTCTAAGCGACAAGCGCTCGGGCGACAGCCTTGCGGATCTCGGGAAGCGCGAATGGCTTGGCGACGACATCGATGATCTTTTCGGCAAGATCGTCGGCCCGTTCGCGCTGTTCGGCATAGCCGGTCATCAGCAGGATTTTCAAACTGGGAAAAGCGTCTTTTGCCTGATGGGCGAGTTCAATGCCGTCCATCACCGGCATGCGGATATCTGAAAGCAGCAGATCGTAGACCCCGTCCTTGAGCTTCTCCAGCCCCTCGGCCCCATCGGCCGCCTCATCGGTTTCGTGGCCATCAAGCCGCAGGGCCCGGGCCACGAAGGACCGCAGGGAGTCCTCGTCTTCCGTAATCAGAATTCTTGCCATATGTGCATCGCTCCGTATCAGCCCCGCGACGGAAATCACCAGACTTTCCTTTTCGATCGGTAAAGATGAGGAAGCGATGGACGAGATGGTTAACAACCCGTCTCGAACGGCAAAGTAGCGCAACGGGTCTTTCAGACGCGCAAAAGCGCTGCAACACTTTGCAGTCGCTCAGGCGTCCCCGGTCACCACGCCGACGAAGGGCAGTTCGCGAAAGGCATAGGCGACATCCATGCCATAGCCGACGACAAAATAGTCAGGGCATTCGAAGCCGACATAGTCGGCCTCCAGCTTTTCCTTGCGCTTGACGCGCTTGTCGAGCAGCACGGCGATCGTGACGTTGCGCGCACCACGCTCGAAAAGCAGTTCCTTGGCAAAGAGCAGCGTCCGGCCGGATTCAAGGATATCGTCGATCAGCAGGACGTCGCGGCCATGCACGTCGCTGTCGATATCCTTGACGATGCGCACGCCCTGCGAAACTGTGCCGATGCCGTAACTCGACAGCGTGATGAACTCGACCTCCGGGGCAAGCCCGCTGTCATGCAGGGCCCGGATCAGATCGGCGGCGAAAATGAATGAGCCCTTGAGCACGGCGATGACGAGCAGGTCCTTGGTCGGGCCGCTGGCGATCTCCCGCGCCATCGAATGATTGCGTTCGGCAATCTGCTCGGCGGTGAAGAGCGGCTCGATGTTTTTTCCGCGCACGACAGGCATAAGGGCTTGCTCCATGAAAAAGAAGGTAAGCCGTTAGCACATATGCGAGCTTGAAACAGCCTCGCCGGCTATGAAATTAGCGCGATTGGCACGACCTGTGGCGCGAAAGTCGGCCCATCCCGTGTCCTGTTACGTCTGTGGCAGGAAGGAAAGCCGGACCTCCGGCATCTTTCCGCCGGCATGCTGCACGCGAGCCGAGAAGCCCCGGCTTTGGCCGCCATAGATCACATCGGCCGGCGGGTTGATGACGATGCTTGCGGTCAGCCGCTCGTCGGTCACGAGATCGGCACGGATCGGATGCACCGTCTGCGTCGTGCCGCTGTCGTTTTCGATGATGCCGTTGATGACCAGCACGCGCATGCCGTTCGCATCACGCGGCGTCACCGTGACATGGGTGAAATGCAGCGACGCTCCGGACGTGGCTCGCTCGCCGGAAACGCCGGAAAAGCCACCCGTTAGCCCGAAGACAAGCACGACGAGCGCCAGCACCAGCGCTGCGAAGCTCCGCATCGACGCGCGCTGCAGCCAGGATTCCGCGGTCTGCAGAACGGAATTCGCGATTGCCAGCATGAACGGCGGCGGTGCAGCGTTTGCGGCAGCCATACGCTTGCGGTTGTCGTTATAGGTCCTTGCATTGAATTCCCTGGGCCGAACTTTGCCGAGGGTGACGAATTCGGCGTCGGAGATATCGGCAGGACGCGCAGAGCGGTACTGACGGTTGGCAGGTTCCGGCGGCAGGAAATCATAGGCCTGGCCCGGCGTCCGGCGACTGAAGGAGGATGCTTCCATGGTGGCTGCCTCGCAGATGTCCACATGGTTTCGCTGCCAGGGGAAATCTTGGCATTGAAACGAATCCTGCTCAGTCGTAAATTTTAATGGTTAATGCTTCGCAAAGATCGCCATCAAACGGGCGTCTTTCCAGCAAAATTTACCGGCTGTTAACGGTGTTGGTTAACAAGTCGTGCGGTGAAACCCACAACAGACTGAGTTGCCCGTTGATCCACTTCGAGAATGTCGGTTTGCGCTATGGCATGGGCCCGGAAATCCTCCGGGACCTGACCTTCGACATTCCGAAGAAATCCTTTCAGTTCCTGACAGGCCCATCGGGCGCCGGCAAGACGTCGCTGCTGCGGATGCTTTTCATGTCGCTGCAGCCGACGCGCGGCCTGATCCGCATGTTCGGGCGCGACATTTCCGAAATCCCCCGCCCTGAACTGCCGCTTCTGCGCCGCCGCGTCGGCATCGTCTTCCAGGATTTCCGCCTCCTCGACCATCTCACCACCTATGAGAATGTCGCTTTGCCCTTACGGGTGCGTGGCAAGGATGAGAGCTCCTACAAGACCGATGTCCTCGAACTTTTGAAATGGGTCGGCCTCGGCGAACGCATCAACGTGCTGCCGCCCGTGCTCTCCGGCGGCGAGAAACAGCGCGCCGCAATCGCCCGGGCGCTGATGGACCGGCCGGAAGTGCTGCTGGCCGACGAGCCGACTGGCAATGTCGATCCGCCGATGGCCAAGCGCCTGCTCAATCTTTTCCTCGAGCTGAACCGACTCGGCACGGCGGTGGTGATCGCCACCCATGACCTGGCGCTGATGGAACAGGTGGAAGCCCGCCGCATGATCCTCTCAGAGGGGCATCTCGATATCTATGACTGAGCCCCCGTCCAGAAACCCCGAGAAGGCGTCTGCCAAGACCCAGCAGAAGCGGCCGGAATTGCGCGTGCGTCCGACTGCGCCGATCCTGCCGCCTTCGAACATCCAGGGCAGCGCGTTGATGGTGGTGATCTCAATCATGGCCTTTCTTGCCTGCCTGACGCTCGGCGGCGTCAGCATGGTGCGCTCGACGGCGGCCAGCTGGGAGAGCCAGATCTCCCGCGAGATCACCATTCAGATCAAGCCGGACGACAATCTCGACATGGAGAAGGCGCTCACCCAGGCGCGCGACCTGGCGCTGACCTTCGTCGGCACCAAAAGCGGCCAGATCGTCGACGAGGCGGCGACCGCCCGCCTGCTCGAACCGTGGCTCGGCCCCGGTCTCGATCTCAAGGATCTGCCCGTTCCCCGTCTCGTCATCATCACCATCGATGAGAGCAATCCACCGGATTTCGATTCGATGCGGGCGCTGCTCAAGGACAGTATCCCGCAGGCGAGCCTCGACGATCACCGCACCTGGGTCGACCGGCTGGTGTCCATGGCGCACACGACTGTCATGATCGGCACCGGCATCCTGCTGCTGGTTTTCACGGCGATGGTGCTCACGGTCGTCTTCGCCACGCGCGGCGCGCTGTCGGGCAATCGTCACGTCGTCGAAGTGCTGCATTTCGTCGGCGCCGAAAGCTCCTTCGTCGCCACCGAATTTCAGAAGCATTTCCTGAAGATCAGCCTCAAGGGCTCGGCGATCGGCAGCGCGCTTGCCGCTCTCTTCTTCGCTAGCGCCGGTTTCTGGCAGAGCCGCACCCTCGCCACCCCGGAAACGGACCAGGCGACCGCGCTCTTCGGCACCTTCTCCGTCGGCGTGCTCGGTTATGCCGGCATCTTCGCGACGATGATCGTCATCGCACTCCTGACCACCTTCACCGCGCGGCTGACCGTCATGCGGACGATCTACGAAATCGATACACTACGCTCAGACCCGACACGCACCGACGGCATCGGAAGTTGATCGTGACCGTGCCGTTTTGCCATGAAAGCGTCTGTTCCGCGCCGCAATCAGCGTATAATCACGATTCATGACGATGGGACACACGACACCCAACCCGATTCATCAGGACCCGGAGCTTGATCGCCCGGCGGGTCTGCCGCCGCGACGCGGGCCAATCCGCCGCCTGCTGCGCTGGGGCGGCTTTGCCTGCTTGCTGGCAATCGCCCTGGTATTCGGCGGTTTTCTGCGTTTCGCCGATTCCGTGACGACGCTGAAGCCCCCGGCCGAGCCGAAGGCGGATGCCATCGTGGTCCTGACGGGTGGTTACCAGCGCATCGACCAGGCCGTGGAGCTGCTGCAGAAGGGGGCAGGCAAGCGCTTGCTCATTTCCGGCGTCCACCCGACGACGACGCCGGCACAGATCCGCAAGATGACGCAGGGTTCGGCCGATCTCTTCTCCTGCTGTGTCGATATCGGCTACGATGCGATCGACACGATCGGCAATGCCGAGGAAGCTTCGAACTGGATCCACACCAAGGGATACCGCAGCGTTCTGATCGTCACCAACAACTATCACATGCCCCGAAGCCTCGCCGAACTCTCCTATGTCGATCCCGACATCGAATTCATCGCTTATCCCGTGGTCAATTCGGATTTGAAGAGCCGCAACTGGTTCACCGATCCGAATGCGATGCGCGTGATGCTGGCCGAATATGTGAAAGTGTTGCTGACCGGGGCCCGCAACATCACCGGCTTCGGCCGCCACACCGGCTTGCGCTCGGCAAATGCGTCCGGCCAACAATAGAGCACCGCGCGTCTGATAGAACGCGCTACGGACGCTCCGTCTTCTTGTTTTGCGCAATCCGGACGCAAAACCACTATGCACTTTTGCCGGAATTTCTTCAGAGCATGATGCCGAAAAGTGTGAGCGGTTTTCGGACGACATCATGCTCTAACTTTATAATGTAGAACAGGATTCAGATTTTAGGCCGAACAGGCCTAAATCATCCTGTTCTAGGCTTTTACATCAGGGCGTCATCAAACGCTTTTTATGGCGGGCAATATCGTGTAGGCCGGTCGCGTGAGCATGCCTCGGGAAAGTTTCATGATCGCCCTGCGTTCCGTTCTCTTCAACACGATCTTCTACGCCAACCTCATCATCCGGATGATCGTGCTCTCGCCCTACTATTTCGTCGTGCCGCGCAAGATCGCCTATGCGATCCCGAAGAACTGGGCGCGCTCCAACCACTGGCTGATGCGGGTGATCGTCGGCACCACCTTCGAGATCGAGGGACTGGAGAACCTGCCTGATGGCAGCTACATCCTGGCGCCGAAACATCAGTCCTTCTGGGATACCTACGCGCTGCTGCCCTGGCTGAAGGATCCGGTCTACATCCTGAAGCGCGAGCTTATGTGGATTCCGCTCTTCGGCTGGTATGCGAAGAAACAGCGTATGATCCCGGTCGATCGCGGCGCCCGCGGCAAGGTGATGGTGGAAGTGCTGAAACGCACGAAGGAGGAACTGTCGACCGGCCGCCAGCTCATCATCTATCCCGAGGGCACCCGCCGCCCGCCAGGCGCAGAGCCGCTCTATAAATACGGCATCGCCCGCATGTACCGCGATCTTAACCTCCCTGTCGTGCCGGTTGCCATGCATCCCGGTCTGTTCTGGCCGCGGCGGAGCATTCGACGTTATCCCGGCCATTTCAAGGTGAAGATTCTGCCGCCGATCATGCCGGGAATGGATCCGGACGCCTTTTTCGCCCATCTGATCGAGGTATCGGAGCGGGCAAGCGACGAGCTTCTGCTCGAAACCGTCGCGCGAAATCCGCATCTGCCGCTCCCGCCGACGGCGGTCGAAAGGCTGGTCGAGCTGCGCAAGCTGAACGCGGCAACTGGCTGAGATCAGGCGGCGCGCAGCCGCTCCACTTCGTTGACGACCTGCTCCAGCCAATGGTCGCGAATGCCCATCTGCTTCAGATGCGTCAGCGTGTTGAAGACATAGGCATCATTCGGACCTGACTGGCCGTTTGCTTCGTTCACCACCCGTGCCGCCGCAAGCGCATCGAGCGCGCCGGCATATTGTTCATGCTCGCGGTCGATGATGTAGGCGACCGCTTCGACCCGACGCCGGCCGGCAAGCTGCAGCCGCACCCGGCGCTCCAGGTAGACATTGGTGACCAACTCGCGGGCGCGGAGATAATCGATCACCTCATCCCATTTTTCCGGCGAAATGCGGAAAGCCATGCCGCGGCAGGCGCCACCCCTGTCGAGGCCGAGAACCAGGCCCGGATTGTCGCGGGTACCACGATGGACAAAGGAGCGGACGCAGAGCGAACGCCTGTAGCCGTAGACTAGGGCCTCTGCCCGCTCCATGAACTCGAAGCCCGGATTCCACATCAGCGAACCGTAGCCAAATACCCAAAATTCGTCCATATCGCACGCCAGACCGGGAATCACATTTGCGATTCACCATTGGAGAACATCATGGCAGCGTCAAGCCAATCCGGCAGCAGCCAATCCGGCAGCGGTAAGAAATTCTGGTTGCTGGGTGGAGGCGTCCTCCTGGTGATTGCGCTTTATACCGGCGGCTGGTTCTATGCGGCCTCGGCGCTGAAGAACACAGTGCTGAAAGCGATCGCGCCGCGCGACCAGGCAGGCGTCAGCGGCGAATGCTCCGATATCGAATTTCGCGGCTATCCCTTCCGTATCGGCCTGTTCTGCTCCAAGATCGACGTCGACGACAATGTCAACGGCGTCTCCGCCACCTTCGGCGCGCTGCGCTCGGCAGCACAGGTCTACGCGCCCGGCAATATCGTCTGGGAACTCGATTCTCCGGCAGAGATCCGCACCAGCAACGGCCTTTCGATCTCGGCCCAATGGACGAACCTGCAGGCGAGCCTTACGACGAGGCTGCAGGGCATCGACCACAGCTCGACCGTCATCGAGGGTCTGAAGGCGATGGCCTTCTCCTCCTACACCGGCCAGACCATGAGCTTCGATGCCGCTCGCACCGAAATCCACCTGCGCCAGAATGGTGCTGATCTCGACGGTGCGATTTCCGTGCAGGACGCCAACGCGGCGATCAAGGACTGGCCGCAGATCTTCCCGAAATTCTCGGCGAGCATCGATCTGACCGTCGCCGGCAAGGCCGGCCTGATCGACGGCAGTGACCGGAACGGCCTCAATGGCGCCACCGGCGACCTGCGCCGCATCGTCGCCGACATCGGTGACGGCAAGGTGATGACGCTCACCGGCCCCTTCTCCTTCGACGAGCAGGGCTTGCTTTCGGGAAAATTCAAACTGGAGATCGAACAACTCGGCCCTTGGGGGGACAGCCTGAAACAGGCCTTTCCGGATATCGCCTCGACCGTCAACACGGCGACGAAGCTGCTGAAATCGCTTGCCGGCGGCGGCGACAAGGTCTCCGTCGATCTCGTCGTCAATCGCGGCAATGCCACCGTCAGCGGTTTCATCCCGCTCGGCCGCATTCCACCGATCTGATGCATCCCCCCAAAGTGTCCAGCGGTTTTGGGATAACGGGATGCATAGGAAAGGCCTGAAGCGCGTCGAATGAGTCCGGCTCGACGCGAGGCGCTTCAGGCAATTCGCTTGATGAAGAAGACTTCCGGCACCGATTGCAGGCCGGGCAACTCGATCGCGCCAGTTTCGGAAAATCCGTTGCGGCGGTGCCAGTCCTGAGGCCGGCTTTCGTCGCATTCGCTCGACGTCATCAGCAGGCGGGCGCCATCGCCGCGCATGGCTTCTTCCCAGGCGAGAAACAGCGCCGTCCCAACGCCCGACCGGCGATGGCCGGGCAGGACGCGGATCATTTCCATATAGGGAACCCTGCCCCAGAAGCGGGAGAAACGCAGGAAGCCGACGATCTCGTCGTCTTCCCTGGCAACCAGATATTCGCCGAGCGCGACGCAACGCGATACCCATGCTTCACCGGCGCTGGCATCCTCGCGAGCCAACCAGTCGATATCCGCCCGGCCGGCACGTGCCACCTCCACCATCGCGGCGGCTACTTCTTGTCCAGCGCGTGGCGGCCGAAATCCGGCGCGTCGACATCCTGGCCGGCCTGGACGATCGAACGGCGGATGGCGCGCGTGCGGGTGAAGAGTTCGAAAATCTTGTCGCCCTCGCCCCAGCGGATGGCGCGCTGCAGATAGGCGAGATCCTCCGAGAAGCGCGCCAGCATTTCGAGGATCGCATCGCGGTTATGCAGGCAGACGTCGCGCCACATCGTCGGGTCGGAGGCGGCGAGGCGAGTGAAATCACGAAAGCCAGAGGCGGAATATTTGATGACTTCCGACTCCGTCACCGTCTCCAGATCGTCGGCGGTGCCGACGATATTGTAGGCGATGATATGCGGCAGGTGCGAGACGATGGCGAGCACCTTGTCGTGATGTTCGGCATCCATTTCGTCGACCTTCGAGCCCAACGCTTCCCAGAAGCTGCGCAGCCGCTTCAAAGCGGTCTCATCGGTATCCGCGACCGGCGTGAAGATGCACCAACGGCCTTCGAAGAGGCCGGGGAAGCCGGCATCCGGGCCGGATTTCTCCGTACCGGCCAGCGGGTGGCCGGGGATGAAATGCACATTATCAGGCATATGCGGCAGCATCTGCGCAATGACAGAAGCCTTGGTGGAGCCGACATCGGTGACGATCGCCCCGGGCTTCAGGCTTGCCGAAATCTCCTTCGCCACACTTTCCGAAGCGCCGACCGGCACCGAGACGATCACCAGATCGGCATCCTTGACGGCATCCTGTGAAGACGTCGTGTAGCGGTCGCCGAGGCCGAGTTCCTCCGCACGCTTCAGCGTATCGGGGCTGCGCGTGGCGACGACGATCTCCCTTGCAAGACCAAGCCGCCTGATGTCATAGGCGAGCGAAGAGCCGATCAGGCCGATGCCGATCAGCGCGATCCGATCGAACTGCACACTCATGCCTGATGACCCATGAATTCGGTGAGCGCGGCAATCACGCCGCGGTTGGCCTCTTCGGGGCCGATGCTCATGCGCAGCGCATTGGCGAAACCATAGCCGCGCACGGCGCGCAGGATGTAGCCGCGGCTCGTCAACAAATCATCGGCATCCGCGGCGCGCTTGCCGTCGATCTCGGGGAAATGAATGAGGACGAAATTGGCGACGGACGGCGTCACCTTCAACCCGATCGCTTCGAGTGCCTGGGTGAGCGTCTCGACCCACATCTGATTGAAGGAGACGGCCTGCTGGATGAAGGCCTGGTCGCGGATGGCAGCGGCAGCGGCGGCGATTGCCGGCGCGTTCAAGTTGAACGGCGCGCGCACGCGATTCAGCGCATCGACGATCTCGGCGGGCGCATACATCCAGCCGACGCGCAGCGCCGCAAGGCCATAAGCCTTCGAGAAGGTGCGGGTCATCACCACGTTGGCATTGGAGGAGACGACCTCGATGCCGGCTTCATAATCGTTGCGGCGCACATATTCGGCATAGGCGGCATCGAGCACGAGGACGACATGTTTCGGCAGTCCGGCCTGAAGGCGGCGGATCTCGCTGACGGAAACATAGGTGCCGGTTGGATTGCCGGGATTGGCGATGAAGACGATCTTCGTCTTCTCGGTCACCGCGGCAAGGATCGCATCGACATCGACGGTATAGTCTTTCTCCTTGACGACAACAGGCGTGGCGCCGGCGCCCAGGATCTGGATCTTGTAGACGAGGAAGCCGTGCTCGGTGATGATGCCCTCGTCGCCGGCACCGAGATAGACATGGCAGAGCAAGCCGAGCAGTTCGTCGGAACCGTTGCCGCAGAGAATGTTTGCCGGATTGAGGCCGTGCACGGCGGCAATCGCCTCACGCAGTTCGATCGCCTGCCCGTCAGGATAACGCCCCAGATTGTCGGCAACCGTCTTGAAGGCTTCGATTGCCTTCGGGCTGGCGCCGAGCGGCGTTTCGTTGGACGAAAGCTTGTAGACGCGGGCAACACCCGGCGCATGTTCCTTGCCCGGCACATAGGCTGCGATATCGAGAATACCGGGACGCGGAACGGGCTTGCTCATCTCAACGCTCATGGGTTCGACCTTGGAATTGCCGGAAATCCGGGCTGAAAAACACCAAGTGGCATTAAAGCGGAATGAGATTGTTGTCGAGACCTATGGGCGTGACACAAGCAGTTGGAGACCGCCGAGAGCTACCTGCTGCGTGTGGTCGGCACGCCATGCGGTGCGAGAACCGGCACGAAGACGCGGCGGGAGGCCCGCGCCGCCACCGGCAGCCCCTGATAGAGCCGCTTCTGCGCTTCGACGATGATGACGCCCGAGAAGGCCGGCCACAGCGTTCGACCGATCCGCTCGAAGGCGCGGCGAAGCCGCAGGATGGTCCTCAACTTCGAGGGCGGGAAGAACAGCGCTTCAGCCGTCGCGCCCGGGGTGAAATTCGTCTCGCGCAGCAGATTGGTCAACTGACCGCGGGAATAGGGCCGGCCCGAACCGAAGGGTGTATGCTCCATGCGTGCCCAGACGCCGCGCCGGTTCGGCACGACGATGACCAGCCGTCCACCCGGCGCCAGCACCCGCCAGAGCTCCTTCAGCGTCTCGCGCGGGCTTTCGGCGAATTCCAGCGAATGCACCATCAGCACCCGGTCGATCGACGAATCCGGCAGCGGCAGTTCCTCGTCGAAGACAAGCGCCGTCGTCGAGAGCGAGCCCATCGGCCAATTCACCGCGCCCTGCCCGGCCGGCATGAAAGCGAAGGTACGCTCGGTATCGGCCTGGAAGCGATCGAGGAAGGGCACGGCATAACCGAGACCGACCAGACGCTCCTGCGGCAGCCGCACCCAGAGCGAGGACAGCGCCATGGCGATCGACTGCTCGGCAAGACGTCCGAGCTCGGAATGATAGAACTGGCGTAAGTCGACGATATCGGCGTGCATTGCGACAAATGTTATCAGCGGGCGGTTGGACTTCAAGGCCGGAACCTCTACATTTCCGCGAGACTCCTGGGATAAGGGATTATTGAACGATGAAACCTTTGGAAATAGACGTTTTTCTCTGCCGCACCGACAATTTCGGCGTTCTCGTGCACGATCCGGAGACAGGCTTTACCGCGGCGATCGATGCGCCGGAGGAGGCGCCGATCCTGGAAGCGGCGACACGTCGCGGCTGGAAAATCACCCATATCTTCACCACTCATCATCACACCGACCATGTCACTGCCAACCTGGCGCTGAAGGAACAATTCGGCTGCGAGATCATCGGCCCGATCAACGAGGCCGTCGCCATTCCCGGCCTCGATCGGACGATGGCCGATGGCGACAGCTTCCTTTTCGGCGATCACACCGTCAACGTCATCGAGACACCCGGCCACACCGCCGGCCACATCTGCTATCACTTCGTCGATGACAAGCTGCTGTTTGCAGCCGACACGCTGTTTGCGCTCGGCTGCGGCCGGCTGTTCGAACGCCCGGCCGCCGATATGTGGCATTCCCTGCAGAAACTCGCCGTGTTGCCCGATGAGACCGCCATCTACTTCGGCCATGAATACACATTGTCCAATGCCCGCTTCGCGCTGACCGTCGATCCCGACAATGAGCGACTGAAGAGCCGCGCCGCCGAGATCGAGGCCTTGCGCGCCGATGGCAAATTCACCATCCCGACGACATTGGGGCTGGAAAAGGAAACCAACCCGTTCCTGCGCGCCGCCGATCCGGCGATCCGCCGCAATCTGCTGATGGAAGGCAAGACCAACGAGGAAGTCTTTGCAGAGATCCGCAAGCGCAAGGACCATTTCTGATGTCGCCTGAGGACATCATCCGCGAACTCGGCATGCAGCCGCATCCCGAAGGTGGCTGGTACGTGCAGACATTCCGCGATACGGCGGGCGGGGAACGCGGCCACTCGACAGCGATCTATTACCTGCTGACCAGGGGACAGCGTTCGCACTGGCATCGCGTCCATGACGCGGCGGAGGCCTGGCATTATTACGCCGGCGCGCCGCTCTCGCTGCACCGCTCGGAAGACGGAACGGCAAGCCAAACCCTGACGCTCGGAACCAACCTGTCCGCCGGCGAGCGGCCGCAGGCGATCATTCCCGCCAATTGGTGGCAATCGGCCGAAACCCTCGGCGATTTCACCCTGGTCGGCTGCACCGTCTCGCCCGGCTTCGAGTTTTCGAGCTTCGAGATGGCGCCGCCCGGTTGGAAGCCCGGCGGCTAGAGCATGATGCCGAAAAGTGTGAGCGGTTTTCGGGCGACACCATGCTCCAACTATCTAAGGCCTATTCTGCTGCTGCGGGCTGCGCCTGGCTCTTGCGGCGGAACATGTCCTGGGCGGCGAGCACCGCCCCGCCGGTGACGAGCACGCAGGCGAGAGCAATGCGCCAGCTCGGCTCGGCAAATCCAAACAGCAGCAGAATAAGCGTCGAAAGCAGAGGTGCGGCGTAACTTGCCGCGCCGAGAATCTGGATATCGCCGTTCTTGACGCCGTAATCCCACGCGTAGAAGGCAGCCCCGACCGGAAAGAGCCCAAGCCCGGCGACGGCGACCCACTCGAAACTCGTTGCCGACCAGACGGTCGTCTCCAGGCCGAGATGGCAGAGCAACGACAGCATGGATGTCGCAAGGCAGAAGCCGGTGACGACATCCGTGGAGACGGCGTCGAAACGCCGCGTCAGCAGCGAATAGCCGGACCATGTGAAGGCGCAGAGAAAGGCGGCACCGTAACCGACGGCATAGGCGCCGTCGAAATCGATGCCGTTGCGACCGACGATCAGGAAGGTACCGCAAAGTCCGGCAAGCGCACCCGCCGCATGATACCAGTGCAACCGTTCGCCCGGCAGCAGCGCCGAACCGACGACGATCAACAGCGGCCAGAGATAGGCGACCAGCCCCGCCTCCACCGCCGGCGCGTTCCGGAGCGCGGTAAAATAGAGGAAGTGATAACCGAACAGCCCCGCAATGCCGGTTATCCAGACCTTGGCCGGCTGCTTCAGCAGCGCCAGCCGCGCGGGATTGAGGATAAGCACGACGAGGCCGGGAATGCTGCCGATCGCAAAGCAGACGGCCGAAAGCTGGAACGGTGGCATCTTGCCGGAGGCGGCCGTGAACAACGCCAGGAACGACCACATCAGAATGGCCGTAAAGCCGATCAACGTCGCGCGAAGCTTCACCTGTCCCCCTTCACGGAGGCAGAAGCCCCGTCAGCTGTTGCTGCCGTATTTGACGGCAGTGATCGTCACCATTCCATATTCGGTTGGAATGCGCACATAAACAGGAGCGTATACATTTGCCGCGTCCGACTTGGCAAACCAGATTTCCATGCGATCGCTCTTGCTCAGATAGTCGATATCCTTGCGGCCCTTCTTGTAGCCCGAGCGCGGCACGAAGCGGACGCTGCAGACGGTCGCCTTGCCCTTGAACCCATTGGTGGAAAAATCCTCGTCGCCCTTCGGCGACAGCACCAGATCCATGCGCGTCTCGCCGTCGAAGATCGGCAGCGTCTGCGAGCAGACCTTGGTATCGCCGGTGAAGACCAGGCCGGAGATCGGATCGAGCACCGAGCGCATGTCGCGCGGCGTGACGTCGATCCAGTTCTTCGGGCGCTTCGGCATCGGTGTCGTCGTCGCCGAGATGATGTTGCCGTTGCGGTAGCTGACCTCGTAGACGCGGGCCTTCCTCTTGCCGCTCTTGTAGTAGAGCGAGTATTTCTGCGCCTGCAATCTGTCATTGCGCACGACGCCGCTCACGCTGGTCTTGGCCGAAATCGTCGTGATGAGATCGGCAAGACCGGCGGAATTGATGCTCCCGGCGATCTTGTAGCTGTGATCGTCCTCGATCTGCGTCAGGAACGCGGCGCGCGCGATCGGCAGCCCGGCGAGCGCCACCCGGTATTCCGTCCGATGCTGGATTTCGGCCGCCGATGCGGGTATGGCAAGAAGTGCGGCGATGGCCGAAATGAAAATCCGTCTGCCCGAATGAGCCATGGAAAAAAGCCTTGTCTTGCTGCGCGCTGGCAACCTTTGCTGAGCGGTCTATACTCCTGCCGCGAAGGGAAGAAAACAGCAGCTTTTTGACAGAATTGCGGGAGAGGCCAAGGTTTGGCTTGACGCGAGCAGCCTGTCTGACTATAGAACCGCAACTTTCCAATCATGCCCGTTGGATTGCGCGCCTGGTTTTGCCGGGAATGGCAATTCGATGGCCCGAGAAAAACAAGAATAGGTGTTCCATGTCCCGCGTGTGCGAATTGACCGGCAAGGCCGTCCTGACTGGTAACAATGTCAGCCATGCCAACAACAAGACCAAGCGCCGGTTCCTGCCGAACCTGTGCCAGGTCACGCTGATTTCCGACGCTCTCAACCAGCGTTATCGTCTTCGCGTTTCGGCTGCCGCTCTTCGCACCGTCGAGCATCGTGGCGGCCTCGATGCCTTCCTGCTGAAGGCCAGCGAAAACGAATTGTCGATGCGCGCGCGCCTGTTGCGCCGTCAGATCGCCAAGAAGACCGCCGAAGCCGCTGCTGCGTAAGCTTCCTTCTGCCCTTCTTTCATACGGCTTCAAAAGGCTTGAACGGATAATACCGGACAAGCCTTTTGCTTTGCCGGTTTGCTCCTCCAACTGGTGGCATCACCCAGGATAAAAAAATGCTGAAGACCCGCTATACCATCGCCTATGTCGCGCTGATGACGCTCGTCGTCGTCGCCTCCAACTTCCTCGTCCAGTTTCCGCTGAACGCCGAAGTCGCCGGCATCAACCTTGCCGACATCCTGACCTGGGGCGCCTTCTCCTATCCGATCGCTTTCCTGATCACCGACCTGACCAACCGTCAGTTCGGCCCGCAGGCAGCCCGCAAGGTCGTCTTTGCCGGCTTCGTCGTCGGTGTGACGCTCTCCTTCTTCACCTCGGTGCCACGCATCGCCATCGCCTCCGGCTCGGCCTATCTCGCCGGCCAGTTGCTCGATATCGCCGTCTTCAACCGCCTTCGCCGCCAGGCCTGGTGGCGCGCGCCGCTGGTCGGTTCGCTGATCGGCTCGGCGCTCGATACGGTGATGTTCTTCTCGCTTTCCTTCGCCGCGTTCTTCGTCTTCCTCGGCCCGAACGACCCCTTTGCGCTGGAAGCAGCCCCCGTCCTCGGCGTTTTCGCCACGGAGGCTCCGCGATGGATTTCCTGGGCGATCGGCGATTTCGTCGTGAAGATGATCGTCGGCCTCGTCATGCTGCTGCCTTATGGCGCGCTGATGAACGTGCTGCGGCCGATGCAGGCCGCTCGCGCCAGCTAATCACGGACGCCGCCGGACCGCACCGGCGGTGATCGCGGGATGCAGCAGAGCCTCGGCAACCAGATCGTCGATATCTCTTGACGAATCGAGCCGCAACACCGGCGCCGTCTGCGTATCCAGCCATTGTTCATGCGCCGCAAGGCTGCGACCCTCGGGGCCGGCCGTCTCATAGCTGGCCGCCCATTCCTGGAATTCCCCGCTTTTAACTTCCATGTCGCCACCAGGCCCGATCCTGTTTCCATATCGGGCAATCTCCCGCACGCGGATGCGCGCCATTCGAAGCCCCGGCTCGATCCTGAGGAATAGGATCAGATCGTAAAGCGGCTCCAATGGCCCACCCCATTTCAGCGCGGATCCGGAGAGGACCCAGCCGTCATGCCGTGCCGCTTCCTCGAGGAGCAGCCGGATGCGCTCGTCGGCATTCCTCGGCGTCGTGAACGGCGGATCGGTCGGCATCCAGAAGAAATCATCAGTGTCGAGATGGGCGATATCGAGCCTTTCGGCAAGCGCATGGCCGAGCGATGTCGTACCGGAACCGGACGCGCCCATGACATGAATATGCACCATGAATCTCCCTGCGAAGACTGCTTCCCGATGCCGCGGGGGATAGCCGAGGCATATGACATCGGTCTGACGTCTTGGATTAATTCCGCTTCTGGGAACTCGGCGCTGCCCACGCGGCCTCTTCCGAAAGCCGGAATTCCAGCATCAGATTGCGCTGCAGGATCGAATGATTGTCGTCCGACACCAGAATGATATGGGTCGTGCCGTCGGCGGCCTGAAAAGCATCGAGCCCTTCCATATTGTCGATCTGCGAGTTGAAATTACCTTCCAGCAGCAATTCGCCGTCAACGACGGCGCCGGGCCTGATGTCGGCGCCCTTGATGCGCCGAAGGCGCATGCCGATGCCTTCGGCCATGTTGAAGCGGCGCTCCAGCAGCAACAGGTCGCCGTTCGGCAGGAAGGCGCCGTCGGTGATGTCGAAGCTGCCATCCCGCTCGACCGAGAAACGTCCTTTCAGCGGCCCGCTGAGAATGGCCGCCATCCGGTTGCCATCGCTGTCGAGACCGCGCTCGGAGATGATGACCACCCCGCCCTTGAGTGGGCTCGATGCCGGCGCCACGGTGATGGTTTCGATACCTCGATTGTCGCTCAGCATCTTCCGCGGGATGAGGATCGGCAGGGTGGCGATCGCTCCCGAGCCGGCAAAGCCGGGATCGGGATAGACATCGACGCGATGAGCCTGCTCGAAGGAGACCAGGATCCGGTCGCCGTCGAGCGCCAGGCCTTCGGCATCCATATGTCCCTTGCCCTCGAAGCTGCGCCCGGCGCTGTTCTTCATCGGCGTGATCTCGACATCCGAAAGGCCGGAAAGCCTGCCCTTGACGTCGCGCTCGATGCTGCCGGTCAGCCACTGGCCGGTATCGAGCACGACGACGAAATGTTTTTGGTCCGGCCGGAAACGGATGGAGGAGAGCGAGCCGAACAGCGCTCGGCTGGACACCATTTCCAGCCCGCCCAGAAATTCCAGCGATCCGAATTGCATCTCCGAAGAGCCGATCCTGAAATCGGAGATTTGCCGGCTAATGACCGGCACGTCGTCGCCGGCCCATGACGAGGAAGCGCCGGCTGCGATACCGAGAGCGATCGACGCCGCACGGCAGAGGCGCTTGACCGTCATTCTTCCAGCGGCGTCAGCCGGCACGGCGTATCCGGCCGCCGCGCGGCTGCACGGATTGGTCTTCGAAAAGCGAGGCAAGCTGCTCGGTCATCGCACCGGCAAGCTCGTCCGCATCGACGATCGTCACGGCGCGGCGATAGTAGCGCGTCACGTCATGGCCGATGCCGATCGCCAGCAACTCGACAGGCGAGCGTGTCTCGATCTGCTCGATGACGGCACGCAGGTGCCGCTCCAGATAATTGCCCGGATTGACCGACAGCGTCGAATCGTCCACTGGCGCTCCGTCCGAGATCATCATCAGGATGCGGCGCTGCTCGCGGCGCGCGAGCAGGCGATTATGCGCCCAGATCAGCGCCTCGCCGTCGATATTTTCCTTGAGCAGGCCCTCGCGCATCATCAGCCCGAGATTGGCGCGCGCGCGCCGCCACGGCGCGTCGGCCGACTTGTAGATGATATGACGCAGGTCGTTGAGGCGGCCAGGCGTCTGCGGCTTGCCGCCGGCAAGCCAGCTTTCACGCGCCTGCCCGCCCTTCCAGGCCTTGGTCGTAAAGCCCAGGATCTCGACCTTGACGCCGCAGCGCTCCAGCGTGCGGGCGAGAATATCAGCGCAAGTGGCGGCAACCGTGATCGGCCGGCCGCGCATCGAGCCGGAATTGTCGATGAGCAGGGTAACGACAGTATCGCGGAACTGGGTGTCGCGCTCCATCTTGAAGGAGAGCGCCTGCATCGGATCGATGATGATGCGCTGCAGCCGGGCCGGATCGAGATAACCCTCTTCCAGGTCGAAATCCCAGGAGCGGTTCTGCTGCGCCATCAGGCGGCGCTGCAGCCGGTTGGCGAGACGGCCGACCGCGCCCTGGAGATGCGCCAGCTGCTTGTCGAGGAAGGCGCGCAGGCGCTCCAGCTCGGCGGCGTCGCAAAGTTCCTCGGCGGTGATGATCTCGTCGAACTCTTCGGTAAAGACGTGATAATCGACCTTCTCGTTGAAATCGGCAAAAGGCGTATTCGGCCGGCGGGTCTCGCCCGGCGTTTCCGAATCGTCCTCGCCCTCTTCCATCATGTCGTCGTCGGAGATTTCGGCGCCTTCGGTCTCGCCGTCCTCCATCTGCTCGTCGGCGACCTCACTGTCCTCGACGGGGGCGGCATCGGTACCGGCATCCTCGTCGACCTCGTCCTGGTCCTGTTCGTCGCCGCTCGGCTGGTCTTCCTGCTCCGACTGGTCGTCATTGTCGGCGTCGCTGTCATCGTCGCCGTATTCCTCGGCCATTTCCATCGCCGACAGCATGTTGCGGATGACCTTGGCGAAGGCCTGCTGGTCGTTGATCGCGCTCGACAGATTGTCGAGTTCGGACCCTGCCTTGTCCTCGATAAAGTCGCGCCAGAGGTCCAGCACCTTGCCGGCGGAGGCTGGCGGGCGCTGGCCAGTCAGCTTCTCGCGCACCATCATCGCAACCGCTTCGCCGACCGGTGCGTCTTCCTGGCGCTCGATGCCGGTCAAATTCGCCTTGGAATATTTCTCTTCCGTCATGGAGCGCAGGTTCGATGCCATGCCCTCCATGCGCAGCGCGCCGATCGATTCGACGCGCGCCTGTTCGACTACATCGAAGATCGCCCGGGCGTCCGAGCCTTGCGGCGCCATCGTCGCATGCATCTTCTCGTCATGGCAGGCGAGCCGCAGCGCCATCGAATCGCCGAGACCACGGGTGACCGCCAGCTCATGCGCCGTCGGCCGTTTGGAAAGTTCCGGCAGCCGAATGCGCTCGCCGGTCATCCCCGGCCGCTCATTGGCGAAGGTCACCTCGACGTCGCCGTCACCGGCGATCGAGCGCACGCAGCCGGTTATCGCCCGGCGCAATGGCTCGACGTCGACAGGCGCGCCGGGCTTTGCTTTCGAATTGTCACCGCGAGCTGCCATGATCGGTCGGTCTCAAGCCCCGAGAACGATGTTGGCGGCACTTTCCTTCAGCTCGACGCCGAAGGCGCGCTGATAATGCTCGGCGACCAACGGACGCTCCAGCTCGTCGCACTTGTTGAGGAAGGTGACGCGGAAGGCGAAGGCGAGATCGCCGAAGATTTCGGCGTTTTCGGCCCAGGTGATAACCGTACGCGGGCTCATGACGGTCGAGAGATCGCCGTTCATGAAGGCGGCACGCGTCAGGTCGGCGACGCGCACCATCTTCGAAACCGTCTCACGGCCGTTCTTGTCCTTGCCGAAGCTCTTCACCTTGGCGGCGACGATATTCACTTCGTGATCATGCGGCAGGTAGTTCAGCGTGGTGACGATCGACCAGCGGTCCATCTGCGCCTGGTTGATCTGCTGCGTGCCGTGATAGAGGCCGGTCGTGTCGCCGAGGCCGATCGTGTTCGCAGTCGCAAACAGACGGAAGGCCGGGTGCGGCCGAATGACGCGGCTCTGATCGAGCAGCGTCAGGCGCCCGGAGGATTCGAGTACGCGCTGAATCACGAACATCACATCGGGGCGGCCGGCATCATATTCGTCGAAGACCAGCGCGACATTGTGCTGATAGGCCCAGGGCAGGATGCCGTCTTTGAATTCGGTGACCTGCAGCCCGTCCTTGACGACGATCGCATCCTTGCCGACGAGATCGATACGGCTGACATGGCTATCGAGGTTGATGCGCACGCAAGGCCAGTTGAGCCGCGCCGCCACCTGCTCGATATGCGAGGACTTGCCCGTGCCGTGATAGCCGGAAATCATCACGCGGCGGTTATGGGCGAAGCCTGCGAGAATGGCGAGCGTCGTGTCGCGGTCGAACAGGTAGTCGGTGTCGAGGTCCGGAACATAGGCGTCGCCCTTGCTGTAGGCGGGAACGCGAATGTCGGAATCGATGCCGAAGGCCTCGCGGACCGAAACGGTGGTATCGGGCAGTTCTGATATATCCAGGTCGATCTTGCTCATCGTGTCTCCAAGGCGGGTGATGCCACCCGGCCATACTGTCTCAGGCCATGTCGCAACCCAGACGCCGCGTTTTTTTATTCCGCGCCCGTTCAGGTCGGAACGTCGGCGATGCTTCTCCGGGACTGAAACGAAACCTCGGCGGGATAATGACCGCGTGCGAGCATTCTTGAAAGAGTCCCGGACAAGAAACGCCGCGTCCGGAAGGTCGGCGGAGGCGATGTCGGGAAAACGCACAAATATGAGCCGCGTTTGCCTGCGGCCTCAGCCGATTTGGACCATACCCGATTGAAGCCTAAGAGCAAGGACGGGAATTAACAAAAACCGTTCTGCTTCAACAATTGATAGGCCTGGATGACGGCGCGGAAACGCTCCTCCGAGCCGCGGTCGCCGCCATTGGCATCCGGATGGTGTTTCTTCACCAGTTCCTTGTAGCGGCTCTTGATCTCCGCCGATGTCGCATTGGCGTCGAGGCTCATCGTTTCGAAGGCCTTGGTCTCAAGCGATTTCAGCTTGCGCGCCTGGGGAAAACGCGGTCCGCTGCCCTTGCCGCCTTCCTTGACGAAGCCGAAGGGATCGCGAACGCGGGTATAGGCGCCGGAGCGGATCTCCGAATGCAGCGGACTGTCCTTCGCCGCCTTGTTGACGCCGACCGTCCATGTCGGCCGATGGCCGGTGATCGCCTCTTTCTGGTAACGCGCGATCTCGCCGTCCGAAAGACCGGAGAAATAATTGTAGCCCTTGTTGTATTCCTTGACGTGCTCGAAGCAGAACAAGAAGAACTGGCCTTCCGCATTGCGGCCGACCGGAGCGCGATGCGCGCCCTTCTTGTCACACCCGTCCCATTGACAGGTAGGCGGCGCCTGCTCTGTCTCCGGCTCGCGTTTGCGGCGTGTTCGGATGCGATCGAAATATTTGGAATCAAGTCTCATGACGGCGCTAATTATGGGGCTGTCGCGAAGCGACAACAAGAATTGACAAACGGGAATGTTGCAGGCTTGGTAGGAACCCTTTTCGCGAACAGCAAGACCGGATGATGACCCTGCGAACCCGCATCGAAGAAAAACTTGTCGAAGCCTTCGCGCCCGAACGCCTGAGCGTCATCGACGAAAGCCATCTGCATGCCGGCCACCAACCCGATATCACGGGCACCGGCGAAACCCATATGCGGGTGAGGATCGTTTCCGGAAAATTCGCCGGCCTGTCGCGGCTGGCGCGCCACCGGGCAATCACCGACCTGCTGAAACCGGAGCTCGATGCCGGCCTGCATGCGCTGGCCGTCGAACCGGCTGCACCTGGTGAACCGACCCGCTGGTAGCGGCACGCAACCCATATAGGCACTAGCCGTCTACGATCCAAGCAGAATCAGGCTGGCTTTGCGCCGTCTTCTCCGGCCGGGCGGATGCGCAGCTTGGTGATGCGGTTCTTCTCCCGCTTCATGACGACGAAACGCTTGCCGTAGAAGGTGAAGGCTTGGCGCTCTTCCGGGATGGTCATCGATTCGTGGATAACGAGGCCGGCGATCGTCGTCGCCTCCTCATCGGGCAGGTTCCAGTCGAGCGCGCGGTTCAGGTCGCGGATCGGAACGCCGCCGTCGACGACGACGGAGCCGTCAGCCTCCTGACGCACGCCCTGTATTTCGATATCGTGTTCGTCGGAAATGTCGCCGACGATTTCCTCGAGAATATCTTCCAGCGTGACGATGCCCTGCACCTCGCCATATTCGTCGACGACGACGGCGAAATGCTGCTTGCGCCGCAGGAAGGCGTTGAGCTGGTCCTCGAGGTTGGTGCTGTCGGGCACGAACCACGGCTTCTGCGCGATCTTCACGATATCGAGGTTCTGCGGCTCCATGTTCGGCTCGGCAAGCGCCCGCAGCAGATCCTTGGCATGGACGACGCCGATGATGTTGTCGATCGTGCCACGCCACAGCGGCATGCGCGTATAGGGGCTTTCGAGGATAACCCGCACCACCGCTTCCGGCGCATCGTCGGCGTTGATCGCCCGCATCGCGGTGCGGTGGACCATGATGTCGGACAGTTCGAGCTCGCTAAGATCGAGCACGCCGCCGAGGCGGTCGCGGTCGGCCTTCACCACCGATCCCTCGCGGTGCAGCAGATCGACGGCACCGCGCAGTTCCTCATGCGCCGTCAGCATCGATGTCTCTCGTGAGAGATTGATGCCGAACAGCGAAAGAATCTGCCGCACGATCGCATTGACGAAGGAGGAAACCGGGCCGACGACGGCAACGAACAGCCTGGCCGGCAGCGCGATGGCGAGTGCGAAGCGCTCAGGCGCCGAAATCGCCCAGCTCTTCGGAAGCACTTCCGCGAAGATCACCAGGATGACGGTCATCGCGAGCGTCGCCAGCGCCACGCCGGAACTGCCGAACAGCCCGAGGAAGAGGCTGGTGGCGATCGAGGAGGACAGGATATTGGCGAGATTGTTGCCGATGAGCAGCGCACCGATCAGCCGGTCGCGCCGTTCGATCAACTGCCGGACGAGGCCGGCGCGTTCGTCGCCGTTGACCTCGAGCGTATGGATACGGCTGCGCGAAACGGCGGTCAGCGCGGTCTCGGAGCCGGAAAAGAAGGCGGACATGAGCACGAGCGCCGTGATCGAAAGGATCTCCGGCCAATATGTCGAAAGAAATGCCAGAGCGCCTTCGACCGACATCAGGCGTGTTTTTCCCGAAGAAAGCTGATCACTTCGGACGCCGGCACGTCGTCGGCGACGAAGGACTGGCCGATCCCGCGCGTCAGGATGAAGGTGAGCTTGCCGCTCTTGACCTTCTTGTCCTGGGCGATCGCGTCCATCAACGTTTCGGCCGGCGGCAGTTCGCCCGGAATGTCGGACATGCGGGTTGGCAGGCCGACCTCCTTCAGATGCCGCTCGACGCGGCGCGCATCGTCGGGGCTTGCAAGGTTCATCCGTGCGGAGAATTCATGCGCCAGCACCATGCCGATCGAAACGCCCTCGCCATGCACAAGGCGGGAACTGTCATAGGCAGTCGCCGCTTCCAGCGCATGACCGAAGGTATGGCCGAGATTGAGCAGCGCCCGCTGACCGTTCTCACGCTCGTCGGCAACGACGACATCGGCCTTCGCCTGGCAGCTGGCGGCAATCGCCTCGATGCGTGCGGAGCCGCCGGTAAAAACTGCCTTCCAGTTCGCTTCCAGCCAGGCAAAGAAATCCGGCTTGTCGATCAGCCCGTATTTTGCGACCTCGGCGTAACCTGCGCGGAATTCGCGCGCGCTCAGCGAATTCAGCACATCCGTATCGGCCAGAACCAGGTCCGGCTGGTGGAAGACGCCGATCAGATTCTTGCCGTGGCGGGAATTGATCCCGGTCTTGCCGCCGACGGAAGAATCGACCTGCGACAGCAGCGAGGTCGGTACCTGCACGAAGCGCACGCCGCGGCGGACGATGCCGGCCGCAAATCCCGAAAGATCGCCGATGACGCCGCCGCCGAGCGCGATGACGTAATCGTTACGCTCGACGCGCGCCTCAAGCACCTTGTCGCAGGCCGTGATCAGATGTTCGAAGCTCTTGGTCTTCTCGCCGGCCGGCAGGACGACCTCAGCCGAGGCGATACCCGCTTCATCCAGACTTGCGACGAGAGCTTTGAGATAGAGCGGCGCGACATTTTCGTCGGTGATAACGGCCGCCTTGCGGCCCTTGAGGCGAGAGGCGATCTCGGCGCCGGCCCGCGCAATCAGCCCCGGCCCGATCAGGATGTCGTAGGCGCGCTCGCCGAGCGGCACATGCACCGTTCGGATGGCGGAGGCGGAGGTTATCGCATTCATGACGCTGCACTTTCCTTCTGAGCTTCGATCAAGGCCTTTAAGACTTCGTCGGCCATGATTTCCTTGCGGACGTCGCGCGAAAGCACGGTCAGGTCGGCCTGCGCATAGATCGGATAACGCGCATTCATCAGGCCCTCGAGCGTCTGCTTCGGATTTTCGGTCTTGAGCAGCGGCCGCGTGTCGCGCTTGGCGACCCGGTCCCAGAGCACGTCGAGATCGGCCTTCAGCCAGACGGAGAGGCCGCCCTTCTTGATATGTTTGCGCGTCCGGTCGTTGATGAAGGCGCCGCCGCCGGTAGAGACGACACGCGGCCCGCTCTTTAGCAGCCGCTTGATCACCCGCGCTTCCAACGCCCGAAACTCTTGCTCGCCATAGGCGGCGAAAAGCTCGGCGATCGTCATGCGCGAAACCCGCTCGATCTCGAGATCGCTGTCGATGAAGGGAATGGAGAGCTGGCTGGCGACGATGCGCCCGACGGAGGATTTGCCGGCGCCCATCAGGCCGACAAGGATCAGATTGCGTGAACCGAGCGCGGCGCGAGCTCTGTCTTTCAAGCTGTCAGCAACGGTCAGCAGTTGTTCACTCATCGGTCCATTCACACTTTGTTTGCAAACGGTATCGACAAATGCAGATGGAGCGTCAAGTCGCGGACAAGGGAATCATGGCTTGAATACCGCTTCTTGCACTTGCAGATAGGCTTCTTATAACAGAAGCAGAGCATGAAGGAGTTGCTGGATGCCGACCCTGTTCCGTTTCCTGTTCGTCTGCGCGATCCTCGCCGGGACGGTCTACGGAGCGATGCTGGCGCTTGTGACCTTCGTGGAGCCGCAGCAGCGCGACGTGACGATCCGCATTCCGTCCGAGCGGGTCAATCCGCCCGCCACGGGCGCGATCGACACGACCAGGAAGTGACCGGCATGGTGGATCACGGCCGCGTCCATGTGGAATCCTTCCTGGAGATGATGAGCGCCGAGCGCGGCGCTGCCGCCAACACGCTGCAATCCTATGAGCGCGATCTCGACGACGTCCGCTCCTTCCTGACCGAGCGCAGCATACGGCTCACAGAAGCCGCCTCCGCCGATCTCGCCGCCTATCTCTCCTCGCTCGCCCGAGAGGGCTTCAAACCCTCGTCCCAGGCGCGCCGGCTTGCCGCCATGCGGCAGTTCTACAAGTTCCTCTATGCCGAGGGCCTGAGGACCGACGACCCCACAGGCATTCTCGACGCGCCGAAGAAGGGCCGTCCGCTGCCGAAGACGATGGGCGTCGAAGAGGTCGGCAGGCTGCTTTCGCAGGCCGAGGCCGAGGCGGAGGATACGGCTCCGGGCCAGCTGCAGCGCCTGCGCATGCTGGCGCTGCTGGAGCTGCTCTATGCCACCGGAATGCGGGTCAGCGAACTCGTCTCGCTTCCCGCCCGCGTGCTCGATCAGGAAGGCCGTTTCCTGATGATCCGTGGCAAGGGCAACAAGGAGCGGCTGGTGCCGCTGTCGCATTCGGCAATATCAGCCCTGAAATCCTACGGGCGCCTGCTGGCGGCCGAAAATGCAGCCGTGAAGGAACGGCAGGAAAGCCCGTGGCTGTTTCCCTCCGCCTCGAAGGAGGGATACCTGCCGCGCCAGGTTTTTGCCCGCGACCTCAAGAACCTGGCGATCCGCGCCGGCCTGACGCCGTCGCTGATCTCGCCGCATGTCATGCGCCACGCCTTTGCCAGCCACCTGCTGGCGAACGGCGCCGATCTGCGCGTCGTACAGGAACTCCTCGGCCATTCGGACATTTCGACCACGCAGATCTACACACATGTCCTCGAAGAGAGGCTGCAGCAGCTTGTCCAGACGCATCACCCCCTTGCCAAACAGGCGAAAAAGCACGAATAGGACCGGCGACATGGGGCGGAGCCAGGAAAACGCCCCGGGCACAAGGAACGGAAACGCACCTCATGCACAATTATCTCGACTTCGAAAAGCCGATCTCCGACCTCGAAGGCAAGATCATCGAGCTGAAGAAGCTCGCAACGGAAGACGAGAGCATCGACACCACCGATGAGATCGGCCGGCTGGAGGTTCGCGTCCGCGAGGCGATCGTCGAAATCTATTCCAAGCTCAATCCCTGGCAGAAGACTCAGGTCGCCCGCCATCCACAGCGACCGCATTTCATCGATTACGCCAAGACCCTGTTCCAGGAATTCACACCGCTCGCCGGCGACCGCAAATTTTCCGAGGATGCCGCGATCCAGGCGGGCCTTGCCCGCTTCCGCGGCCAACCCGTCGCCGTCATCGGCCAGGAAAAGGGCAACGACACCAAGAGCCGCATCAAGCACAATTTCGGCAGCCCCCGCCCGGAAGGCTACCGAAAGGCGATCCGCATCCTTGAAATGGCCGATCGTTTCGGCCTGCCGGTGATTTCGCTGGTGGATACGGCAGGCGCCTATCCCGGCGTCGGCGCCGAAGAGCGCGGCCAGGCCGAGGCGATCGCCCGCTCGACGGAAATGTGTCTCGGCGTCAAGGTTCCCCTCGTTTCCGTCGTCATCGGCGAAGGCGGCTCGGGCGGCGCGATCGCCATCGCCACCGGCAACAAGGTCTATATGCTCGAGCATTCGATCTACAGTGTCATCTCGCCCGAAGGGGCAGCTTCCATCCTCTGGCGCGATTCCACCCGCGCCCGGGAAGCGGCGACCAACATGAAGATCACCGCCGAGGACCTGAAATCGCTCGGTGTTATCGACGGCATCATTTCCGAGCCGCTCGGCGGCGCGCATCGCGATCCCGACAGCGTGATAGCCGCAACCGGCGACGTAATCGCCAGCGCGCTGGCTGAGATGGCACCCCGCTCCGGCGAACAGCTGCGCAACGACCGCCGCCAGAAATTTCTCGCCATAGGCCGCAATCTCTAGCAGACATTCGGCTCTTCGCCGATTGGGGCCAAATCTTGGCCACATTGATGTTATCTGTAGCATTCGCGCTTGCGGGGATGTTCCAGGCACAGTCATAGGCTGGTAAGGATTTATAAAGTATAAGCCGCCTATGATTCCTTCTGATGCCCGGACTCCATAGGCGGACCGGGTCGCACTATCTTTATGGGCTAGTTTGGATGCGCATACGTCATTTTGCCTATATTTCCCTCATGGCGCTGGCTCTGTCCGGCTGCAATGACGCGTTGGAAACCGCGCAGGTCGATCTTTCCAAGGTCAAGAACAAGGTCGAGCAGCCGCTTCCCAGCCATATCCTCGCTCAGATGTCCGCCAAGGGCATGGACCGTAATTCGCCGATCATGATCCGCATCTTCAAGGAAGAAGGTGCCATGGAGATCTGGAAGGCGAAAACCGACAACCGTTTCGACAAGATCGCCGATTACAAGATCTGCGCCTGGTCCGGCCGTCTCGGCCCGAAGGTAAAGACCGGCGACCGGCAGGCCCCGGAAGGTTTCTACGACCTGACGCGCGCCAACCTGAATCCTAATTCCAAATATTATCTGGCGATCAATACCGGCTTCCCGAACCGCTACGACGCGGCGAACGGCCGCAGCGGTTCCGATCTGATGATCCACGGCGCCTGCTCCTCCTCCGGCTGCTATTCGATGACCGACCAGCAGGTGCTGGAGATCTACGCTTTTGCCCGCGACGCCTTCAAGGGCGGCCAGGCGACCGTGCAGCTGCAGGCCTTCCCCTTCCGCATGACGGCGGAAAACATGGTCAAGCATCGTCTCGACGGCAATTACGACTTCTGGAAGATGCTGAAGGTCGGTTACGACAATTTCGAAGTGACGAAGCGCCCGCCTGAGGTGAACGTCTGCGAGAAGAAGTACGTCTTCAACCAGCAGGCAACCGACGGCAGCGCCTTCAATGCCGCCGGCAAGTGCCCGGCTATGTCGACGCCGCCGGCGCTGACGGCCGCCCTTGCCTCCTACGGCAAGACCTACGATGCCGATTATGCCAAGGCGATGAGCAAATTTGACGGCATGGCCTGGTACGATCCCACGGAAGCCGAGCGCAAGGCCGTGGTCGCCAAGACGCGCAAGGGCCGCGAACTTGCTTACGCTCCGACCGGCACCTCGCTGGAAGCCGGCCGCATGGTCAAGGTCGCCGAACTCGAAGACATGATGGCCAAGCGCACCGCGCAGGGCCTCGCTGCCAAGAGCGCGCCGGGCGCGACACCTCTAGCACCTGCCCAGCCGCAGGCAGTGGCCGTCGCTGCCGCGACCCCTGCGGTCGTGCCGGTGCCGATGCAGAACCCACTGGCCTTTGCGGCGCCCGAACCGCAGGAAACGGCGGAAGCCACGGCAAAGAAGCCGTTCTGGAAATTCTGGGCGAGGAACTGAACGGCTTGAACCCCGTTCTCTACGATCTTCGCGGCCTGAAATGCCCATTTCCCGTGATCAAGACACGCAAGAAGCTCGCCGCGATGGCGAGCGGCACGCTCATTCGCGTCGACACCACCGATCCGCTGGCCGTGATCGATATGCCGCATTTCTGCAATGAGGACGGTCACGAGCTGATCGAGACGGAAAAGACCGAAAACGGCCACCGCTTCCTGATTCGCAAGCGCTAAATTCTAAGGCCGGGGATAGCGAGCGGATTGTCCGACAGCGCTACACGATCGGGCATATCGATGCGCGGCTTGCCGAGGAAGGCGTCGAAGAGATCCTTCACGAAGGCTTCCGGCAGATCCCGGGTGATCAGCACCATGCGCGTGCGCCGGTCTTCCCCCGGCCAGGCGGGGAGCCGCACCGGCGGATGGAAGATGCTCTGCACCCCATGCAGCACCAGCGGCCGATCCGGACGGTCGGAAACGGACACGATCGCCTTCATCCGCAGCAGCTTCTCGCCATGAGCCGAACGCAGAAGATCGATAAACATCTCGAGCGCCATCGGATCGATCGGCTTCTCCTCGATGATCGAGAAAGAGCGGATCGAGGCATCGTGACGATTGACGTCGTGCGGGTCCTGATCCGCAGCATGATCATGATGGTGGGGACCATGGTGATCGCCATCATGATGATGATCGTGATGTCCATCACGATCATGGTCGTGATTGTGATGCGCCTCGTGTGCATCCTCGTCCTGCAGCCAGCGGCCGACATCGGCAATCTTCGTCGCCGGATCGTAGAGCCCGTTGACCAGCACTGCGGCACTGCCGGCCTCGGCGCTGTCGGCATCCATCATCACGGCACGCGGATTGAGCGCCCGCAGGCGCTTTTCCAGCCCACCCGTCACCTCGGCCATCGATTTTTTCGAAACGATCAGCCGGTCGGCGACCGCCGCCTGCTTGCGCGCTTCCTCATGATTGTCGAGCGTCTGCAGCCCATTCACTGCGTCGACGACAGTGACGACGCCATCCAGCTCGAAATTCGTGGCGATGACGGGGTTGCCCATGATCGCCTGCATGACCGGCGAAGGATCGGCAAGGCCCGTCGTCTCGATGACGACGCGCTTGACCGGCTTGACGCGGCCCGTCTGCACCGCGTCCATCAGGTTGGCCAGCGTATCGACAAGCTCGCCGCGCACGGTGCAGCAGAGGCATCCATCGGACAGTTCGATGATCGAATCGCCGGAACTTTCGACCAGAAGATGATCGATGCCGACATCGCCGAATTCGTTGATGATGACGGCCGCATCCTTCATGACAGGATCTTTGAGGATGCGGTTGAGGAGCGTCGATTTGCCGGCGCCGAGAAAGCCGGTCAGGATGGTGACCGGAATCCTGTCGTTGAGCGCGCTCATATCATCTTACCTTAAAGCTTAGAAGGATGTCGGGCGCGGCATCGGCACCGGCACGTTGGCGATCGCTCCTGCCGTATCACCGCGCGCCATTTTTTCCGGCTGCGCGGCCGGCTGCGGATCCTGGCCCGGAATGAGCCCGGCAAAGACGAATTGCGGATCGTGGTCCATCGGCTGGATATAGGGTGACTGCACCTTCATGCGGCCGACCTCGTCGCGCGTTTCGCTGCGCACCTTGGCGCCCTTGGCGCTGCAGATATCGGCGCTGATGTCGGTTACCTGGTCCTGTCCCACCCCGTAAGGTCTCAGCGAACCCAGCGTGTCGTTGCTGGCAGGCTGGGTGGTGAAGCCCTTCTGCAAAAGATTCGCCGTCGCATCGGCACGCGCCGCAAGGCTGTCGGTGCCGAGCACAACGGAGACCAGCGTGCGGCCGTTGCGCGTCGCCGAGCCGATCTGGTTGAAGCCCGAGGCGCAGATGAAACCGGTCTTCATGCCGTCGGCGCCCGCGAAACGGCCGATCAGCATATTGAGGCTCGGCACGTTCTGCTGGCCGTTGGTGAAACCTTCCAGCGAAAAATAGCCGGCATATTGCGGAAAATCGCGGCGCAGCGCCACCGTCAGCACCGCAAGGTCGCGCGCCGTCGTATACTGGCCCTTGCCGGGCAGGCCGTTCGGATTGACGAAATGCGAATCCGTCATGCCGAGCTTCAGCGCCTCGCCGTTCATCCGCGTCACGAAGCCCTCCTGCGTGCCGCCGATGGCTTCGGCAACCGCGACCGCGATGTCGTTGGCCGATTTCACCATCAGGATCTTCAGCGCGCTATCGAGCGTCAGCTTCTGGCCCGGCTTGAAATACATCTTGGCGGCAGGCTGCGCGGCGGCGCGCTTGCTCATGACGATGGGTGTATCGAGGCTGATCTGCCCGGCGCGGATCGCATCGAACACGGTATAGACGGTCATCAGCTTGGTCAGCGAGGCCGGATACCATTTGCGGAAGGCTTCTTCATGCTCGAGCACGCGGCCGGTCTGCACATCGACCAGAATATGCGGATTGGCCTGGGCAAGCGAAAAAGAGCCCAGAAAAACGGCAGTCGCCGCTGATACGAAAGAAAGCGGCCGCAAGGCAGCAAACAAACGGAAGTGGCGCGTCGACACGGTTCGTCCTTCAGATATCAGGAAAATCTCGAAATCCTCCCCTATTTAGCCTATATGGCTATGACATGGCAAAGGTCATTGACTAAGTAATTTCCACAGCCTCACACCCTCGTGAAGCGATGAAAGATTGTCGAGACTTCATAACAGGAACGCCGATATGCCGATTTTGAACAGAGCCGCGGAGTTGCAGGACGAGGTCGCCGAATGGCGCCGCCACATCCACGCCCGGCCCGAACTCCTCTTCGCGGTGGAAAACACGGCCGCCTTCGTCGCCGAAAAACTCAAGGAATTCGGCGTCGACGAGATCGTCACCGGCATCGGCCGCACCGGTGTCGTCGGCCTGATCAAGGGCAAGGGCGAAGGCTCCCGCACGGTCGGCCTGCGCGCCGACATGGACGCCCTGCCGCTGACTGAGATCACCGGCAAGCCCTGGGCCTCGAAGACGCCGGGCAAGATGCATGCCTGCGGCCATGACGGCCACACCGCCATGCTGCTCGGCGCCGCGAAATACCTGGCCGAGACCCGCAACTTCAACGGCAATGTTGCCGTTATCTTCCAACCCGCCGAAGAAGGCGGCGGCGGCGGCAATCTGATGGTCAAGGACGGCATGATGGAGCGCTTCGCTATCGAAGAGGTCTACGGCATGCACAATCTGCCGGGCCTGCCTGTCGGCCAGTTCGCCACCCGCAAGGGCGCGATCATGGCGGCGACCGACGAATTCACCGTCACCGTCAAGGGCCGCGGTGGCCACGCCGCCCAGCCGCATAAGACGATCGACCCGATCGCCATCGGCGCCCAGATCATCGCCAATTTGCAGATGATCGCCTCGCGCACCGCCGATCCGCTGCGCTCGGTCGTCGTCTCGGTGACCAAGTTCAATGCCGGCTTCGCCCATAACGTCATTCCGAACGATGCGACCTTCGCCGGTACGGTCCGCACCCTCGACCCGGAGGTGCGCACACTTGCCGAGACGCGGTTCCGGCAGATCATCGAGGGACTGGTCGCGGCCCACGGCGCCGAGGCCGACATCAGCTTCCACCGCAACTATCCCGTCACCGTCAACCATCCCGATGAGACCGAGCATGCGGTCGCCACCGCCAGCGCCATCGCCGGCGAAGGCAACGTCAACGCCGAGATCGATCCGATGATGGGCGGCGAGGATTTCTCCTATATGCTGAACGCCCGTCCCGGCGCCTTCATCTTCATCGGCAACGGCGACAGCGCCGGCCTCCACAACCCGGCCTACGACTTCAACGACGAAGCCATCGCCCACGGCATCTCCTATTGGGTCCGCCTCGCCGAACAACGCCTTGGCCTTTAGCAACAATTAAGGCTTGGCTTCGCGCCAAGCCTTTTGTATGCATGGCACTCAAGTGGTCCCGTAGCTCAGCAGGATAGAGCACCAGATTCCTAATCTGGGGGTCGCGCGTTCGAATCGCGCCGGGATCACCATTAATTTCAATAACTTACGACTAGATAATCCATTTCGCTTGTTGCATTCGTGTTGCAAGCGCTTCCCCTGATTTCCAAGCATTTCAACGAGGTCGCGGCGAATCCGTGCAACATGAGATGCAACATGTTGCCAGTCATCAGGAGCTGTATAGGTTATGCACACGGTGCCCGTCTTTGGCAGAGCCGTCGGCCACGACGAACGAATAGATATTGCGATGATTGCTGCATCATCTGCGCATCGTTGACCGTCGTCGATGGCGACACGGCCAAATGTGACGGGCAGAACCTTCTGATCAAGCGCGCCAGACTGCACTCGCTCGGGTGTGTGGGTCGAAGTCAGCTTAACGGACTGAAAGGCTGCCGCTGGAAGGATGAAATTCGCTTCAATCGCAGCGCACGCTTTTCCAGCAGATGCCATGAAAGCCAGCCGAGCAACAAGCTTGTCGGCAAAGAAAGGGCGAAGACCATCCACCACGTGCTGTACTGGCCGAGGGCATGGTTCATCACCTGCTCCACTGGCCAGCCATAGAGATAGGTCCCGTAGGAGACGTCGCCCAACCGATCGAGGGTCGGCAGGCGTATGGTCGGTGAAGTCGCGATGTAGGCAAGCGGATAGGCAAACAACATAGGTCCGTGGAGATAGGCGGGCCAGAAGACGAGGCAGAGCACGCCGAGCGCCACGAAGATCAACGCCAGGACAATATTTGGCTGCCGCCTGTCCATCACGAACCAGAGAAACGAACCGCAGAAGAAGTAGGGAGCGATGAAAGTGAAATCAGTCAGGAGCCGTCTGTCTGGCCACGGATGATCGAAGAAGAGCTCCCAGGTCACGCCCACGGCGAGCGCAAGTGCCATGAACGGCGCTCGCAGACACGCGATTGCCATTAATCCCGCGACGATCAGGTAGCACAAGATTTCCTGCCCGATCGTCCAGAGAGAGCCGTTGATGGAGATGGCAAGCGACGAGATTGCTGGATCATAAAACTGCACATGCGGCAGGGTCATGCCAAAGCTCGGATCGAGCAACGAATGCACTGTCGTCTTCACATGAAGCGACTTGAGCAAGTAACCGCTGATTCCCAACGGGCTGAAGAAGGGGCCTAAGACATAGACGCTGAGCAGCGTGCAGACGACGAGCGCCGGATATATCCTCAGCGCCCGCCGCCAGAGAAAACCACCCACGCTGCCGAACTGCGCGCTCTGCGTGACGAGGAACCCGCTCGTGATGAAAAACACATAGACGCCGAATATGCCGAGAAGCTTGCCCTCGCCGAGCAAACGCACAAAGGGCTCGTTCGCCTCGGTCTTTTCCGAGATGAGGAACGCATGCGAGAAGATGACCATCGAGGCTGCGACGAGCCTGATCATGTTGAAGTTTGGGTAAAACGGCTTCTCGACTCCGCCCCCGTCCATGCGAGCCTCCCGCGCTTTTATAGTTTAACAAATCCTTAAGATGAGTTTTGAATGTTGTCACGAGCCGTTGTGAAAACCGGTTAAGCCGAAATAATCTCCGATCCGGCCAAAAGCGCTTCTGTCAAAGCCTTGCACGCAAAGCGCTGGCGATCAGTTGATTTTCAGCCAATGCCTAAGGGTCGCCACAGCACCATCGCTCGCATAGGCGACCATCCCGCCGACTGTGAGACCGGCTAGCGCAATTAGTCATGATATACCGACCCCGAGTGTCTTCAGCCGCTTCCATTCTTCCAAGGCCGGGGTGACGGCCGCGTGGTTCTTGTCCACCGCCGCGCCCCCAATCCCAGTAACGCCGCCACGACCCAACCTCCGACAAAGCCAATCGCGCCCCAGACAAGACCCGCAAAGCTGACGGGGACGCCGGGCACGAAGTCGCGCCAGGTATTGGCGAAAACGACGTCATCGGCATTCCCCAGCAGAACGAAAGGTTTGGCGACTGGGGCGGCGGTGCCGAGGTGGAACTGCTGCGAGAGCAGCGTTTCATAGCGCGAGATCGTGCTCTGCATCGAGACGCCGCGGTCGCGCAGGAAATCGTCGGACGATAACGCATAGGCGTTCAGCGCCTGCTGGCGATCGAGATGGTGCGCGGCCGCCTGGGCATTGAAATCCTCGACGATGACCCGCAATTCGTCGATCGCCCCGCCGATCCGCTGGCGGTATTGCTGGGCAAATTCCGGCGCCTGCGAAAACACCGTGCCGCCGGCAAGCCCGGCGACGACGGTGATGATCCTTGCAATCGGTCCCATGATTGATGCCTCCGGCTATCCCCTGCGCTAACGATCCGGCGCGTCAAAGGTTTCTGCCTCCGTCACAATCGGTAACTCTATGTGATTGAACCGACGGCACTTCCGGCGAGTTGATGCCGTGACCAACTCAGAAAGAGAGGCTTGTCATGAAACAGATTATCCTTGCCTGCACGCTTGCTGCTGCGTCCATTTTTTCCGCAATGCCGTCCCAGGCGGCAAGTGTGACCATCACCACGGATGATGCGCGTCCCACTTACCGTCACGCGGAACGGCCCTATTACCGCCATCACATGCGGCCGCGCCACGTCTCCCAGGACTGCTTCACCAAGACGGAAAAAATCCGCCGTCACGGCCATACGGTCGTCAAGGAAACCCGAATCTGCCGATAAGGCAATCCATGCAGGGAAGCCCGGCTGAGCCTATCGGCCGGGCTTTTCCTATCTGACCCCGCCGATGAGGAACTTCGCAATATCAGCCGCGTTTATTGTGAAACAGGAGTATTCATCATGCGTATCAAGATGATTCTTTTGGCTATCGCCTATGTCGCCGTCAGCGCCGTGCTGCTTGCCATCGCCTATCAGCCGCAAGGGTCGGTCGCCGCGCAGAAGACAGATCGTCTGGCCGGCTCGTCCTTCCTCGTCGAACGCTTCGCCGGTTGATCAGCTGAGCGCCAGCTTATAGGCGACGACGTGGAACTATTCCTCGTCCCGCAGGTCTGGCCCGGGGGTAACCCGTCATCCGGCTAATGCGTGCCGTCGAGCGAGGCTCCGCCAAGCAGGATCCGGTTCTGCACCACATGCACGCCCTCGACGGCTTGGGCAACCGCGGTTGCCCGTTCGATTTCGCCCACCGTGCCCACGGTGCCGCTCAATACGATCTGGTCGTACTCCATCGTCACCTCGACATCCGACGCATCGATGCCGCCGGCAATCGCCAGCGCATTGGCGACGGCCGCTTCGACCGCTGCACGATTGGCGATCTCTATTTCCATCTCGGGCTCGAGCCCGTGAAATGTCTGCTCCTTGAAAACCATGATCCGTTCCTCCGTGAAACCTCGTAGGAAACGCTGTCGGCAGAGTTTGGTTCAGCACCGGCTACCAGTTGACGCGATAGCGGAGATTGACGCTGCCCGCCTCACCCCCTGAAAATGGATTGCTCACCGAGGCATCGAGATTGAGATTCGGCAGAATGGCCTGGCTGACCCCCACCGTGCTCGAGAAGTCACCGCTGGCATTGCTGATGCCCGTCCCTGCTGAAAGCGAGGTTCCCGTCCAGGGATGGATCAGCTTCAGCGCCTGCGATGCCGTCACCGAAGCCTGCCGGGCCTCGACCGCGTCATATTGCACGCTGATGGACCGGCTCGATTGCATGTCGAGCGAATCGGAGAGGATCCAGCTGCGCGAGCGGCTGAGGGTCAGCGCGCCGCTGCCGCGCAGCGTGTCGACGCTGACGCTGGCACCCTGCTGTGACCGGCTTGCCGGGGTGACGCTCGCCCTGATGATCCTGCCCCAAAGCATTGCCTGTTCGGAATCGGGCAGCAGCGCCCCGCCCTTGGTCGAGGCAAGCGCGATGTCGGCGCCAGCGCTCGTCTCCCATTCCGCCGGCAGGCGAAACCCGATCGTTGCCTTGTAGGACTGTTCCGAAAGCTTGGCCGGCGACCAGATCACCAGGTCGTCCGCCTTCGCTGCGGCTGTGAGCGAGGGCAAGATGGCGAAAAGAATGCATGCTAATTTGAATGTCGTCATGAAGGTAAAACGTTTTGACCTGCCACAGGGCTGCTGCGCGGAGTCGATGCAGCAGCGCACATGAAAGCGCTCGAAGCGAACGCGATGAGGGATTACGGCCAAGCCGTCCATCCCGGTTTTCATCCTCGACTTAATGTTTGGCCGAAAGGCCGGCGGCACCGAGTGCCTGTTCTTCGATGGACGCCGCGCAGCGCCCCAACTTGCCATGCGACCGAAACCGGCCGCAACGGAACCGCGATTCCTCAGGCAATGTTAGAAGGATCACATCCAACCGCCGTTCTGTAAACCCCTTAAGGGTTGAAATCTGCTGCACCGCACACTTGCCGCCCCCTCCAAAGCCTAGTAGAGCCTGAGCCTCGAGAGAAATTTTCGCGAAATTCCACATGATGACCGGCAAAAGCGCGCCGCGGCGCCTCAGCATCTTCGGTTCGACGGGTTCGATCGGCCAAAATACACTCAATGTCGTCGATCATCTGGGCGGACGGGAGAACTTCGAAATCTCCGTGCTGACAGGCAACGGCAATGTCGAATTGCTGGCCCGGCAGGCGAAATCATCCGGCGCGCGGCTGGCGGTGACGGCAAGCGACCGCCATTACGAATCACTGAAGAGCGCACTTTCCGGCACCGGCATCGCCGTCGCTTCGGGAAAGTCCGGCCTGATGGACGCCGCTGACCGCGAAGCCGACTGGGTGATGGCGGCAATCGTCGGCACTGCGGGCCTGGCCCCGACGCTTGCCGCCGCACGCCGCGGCGCCGATATCGCCCTTGCCAACAAGGAATGCCTGGTATCGGCCGGCGATCTGTTCATCGCAGCGATCCGCGCGGGCGGCGGCAAGCTGCTTCCGGTCGACAGCGAGCACAACGCCATCTTCCAGGTTCTGGAAGAGAACCAGCGCCACGCCGTCGAGCGTGTCATCCTGACGGCGTCGGGCGGCCCCTTCCGCGCCGCCTCGCTGCGTGACATGGCTAATGTGACGGTGGAAACCGCACGCGCCCACCCGAACTGGTCGATGGGCTTGAAGATCTCGATCGACAGCGCCTCGATGTTCAACAAGGCGCTGGAGATGATCGAAGCCCGGCACCTTTTCGGCCTCAGACCCGAACAGATCGAGGTCATCTTCCATCCGCAGTCGATCATCCATTCAATGGTCGGCTATACGGATGGGTCGGTGCTGGCGCAGCTCGGCGCGCCCGATATGCGCACCGCCATCGGTTATGCCCTGTCCTTTCCGCGCCGGCCGAACCTGCCGGTGGAGCGGCTGGATTTCGCCAAGCTCGCCAGGCTGGATTTCGAGGCCCCGGATGACGTGCGGTTTCCGGCGCTGCGGCTCGCGCGCCTGGCGATGACCCGCGGCGGCGTTCAGGGCGCAGTGCTGAACGGCGCCAAGGAAGTGGCGCTCGAAGCCTTCATCGAAGGGCGGTTGTCTTTCCTTGCCATGGCCGAGATCACCGAAAGGGTCATGGACGACCTCGCCGGCCTGCCGCCGGCTTCCGGCATGGACGATGTCTTCGCCGCCGACAGGCAGGCCCGGCAAAGGGCGGCAGAGCTCATGACACTAGCGATCGCCGAGTGAAGTTCAGACCGCCCGATCGCGGAGTGGTCGCCCGCCTGTGATCCTGACGACCGCTGTTGGCTAGCGCAATCGGTTGCCACCCTCGTCGAACAACCGGCAATCCGACGGTTCAAACAGCAGGCTCACCTGCTCGCCCGCCGCGATACTGATCGGTGACCGATGTTCGACGGTCAGCGACTGGCCATCGGCAAGCTGGCAATAGAGATATTGCGTTCCCCCGAGATATTCCGAAAAATCGACCCTGGCCGTCAGGCTGCCCGATGGGTCGGAGGCGACCTTCAGATGCTCCGGCCGCAGACCGAGCGTCACCGCGCCACCGACCGGTCTGTTCGCCGGCGGCAGGCCGCTTTCGATCTGCCGGCCGGCGACTTCGACCAGGCCTCCCTCACCCCAGCGGGCATTCAGCAGGTTCATCCTCGGCGAGCCTATGAAGCCCGCCACGAAGGTATTGGAGGGATTCTCGTAGATTTCCCGCGGCGTTCCCGCCTGTTCGACGCGGCCGTCGCGCAGCACGACGATCTTGTCGGCGAGCGTCATCGCCTCCGTCTGGTCGTGCGTGACATAGATCATCGTATTGCCGAGTTCGCGGTGGAGGCGGGCGATCTCGATGCGCATCGAAACGCGCAGTTCCGCATCGAGATTGGACAGCGGCTCGTCGAACAGGAAGACGTCCGGCTTGCGCACGATCGCCCGGCCAATCGCCACACGCTGCCGCTGGCCGCCGGAAAGCTGTCCCGGCCGCCGGTCGAGGAGATGGTCGATCTTCAGGATCGCGGAGGCGGCCTTGACGCGGGTCTCTATCTCCGCGGCATTGGTGCGCGCCATCTTCAACCCGAAGGCCAGATTGTCGCGCACGCTCATATGCGGATAAAGTGCGTAGGACTGAAAGACCATGGCGATGCCGCGCTCGGACGGATCGAGATCGGTGACAACACGTCCCTTGATCTCGACCTCCCCGTCGGTCACGTCTTCCAGGCCGGCGATCATGCGAAGAAGCGTCGATTTTCCGCAGCCGGAAGGGCCGACGAAGACGACGAATTCGCCCTCCGCGATCGTCAGGTCGATCCCGTGGACCACCTGCAGATTGCCATAGCTTTTTCGCACGTCCTGGAGCACGACGCTCTTGTTACCCATACCGTTGGTCATCCCCAAAAAGACCTATCTGTCCGACTGGACCCAGACGAGCATCTCTCCGGGCGCGCGGTTGTCCCAGAGATGATAGGGCACGAAACGCGCGGTGGCGACCTGCCTTTCCGCCGGCGCCTTGCGGTAGAGCGCTGTTCCCCAGTTCGATGTTTCCTCGCGCTCGACCTTGAGATCGAGGGCGACGGCATCATTGAGATCCTTCAGCACGACGGTTTCGGCTGTGGAGAGCTCACGCGGCAGGACGATGGCGTTGAGGTCTTCGCCGTTGTCGGTCGTTTCGACGCAATAGACCAGCGGGCCGCGCATCAATGCGACGCGCCCGGCATCCTGGCGCACCTTCGGGTTGGCATATTGCGGCCGAAGCGCCAGCGGCAGGTAGAGGGCGACACGATCGCCCGCGGCCCACTCACGATCGATCCTGGCATATCCGTCCCGCATATTGGCATTGAGATCGAGCATCTCTCCGTTGACGCTGAGGGTTGCGCCATCAGCCCAGTCCGGAACGCGCAGCGACAGTGCAAACTTCGCCGGCTTCTCCAGCCTGGTGGTAAAGGCGACCGCACCTTCCCACGGATAATTGGTGGTCTGCTCGAGTTCGACCTCGGCGCCATTGGCAAGCTTCAGCCGCGCGGTGCTTTCACCATAGAGGTGCACGGCGATCTCGTTATCCGAAACGGCGTACATGTAGGAGCCGATCGACGTCACCAGCCGGGCGATGTTGGGCGGGCAGCAGGGGCAATGGTGCCATTTCCACCGGTGGTGCTTGCCGGCACTTTCGAGCGGATTGTCATAGAAGAAGGTCTTGCCGTCGATCGAAAGCCCCGGCAGAGCGCCGTTGTAAAGCGCCTGCTCCATGATGTCGGCATAGCGCCGATCCGGACCGCGGCCGAGCATGCGGCTCGCCCAGAACACCAGCCCGACCGAGGCGCAGGTCTCCGCATAGGCGGTATCGTTCGGCAGATCGAAGTAATCGGTAAAGCCCTCGTTGGAGGCCGCCGGCCCGATGCCGCCGGTGATGTACATCTGCTTGGTCGTCAGATCGTCCCAGAGCGTTTCCAGCGCTGCCGTCAGGCTGTCGTCCTTGTATTCGGTGGCGATGTCGGCCATGCCCGAATAGAGGTACATGGCGCGCACGGCGTGGCCGACGACCTTTGTTTGCGCGCGCACCGGCTGGTGCGCCTGCGCATATTCATAGGTCTTCTGGTGGTACTCGGAGACATCGCGCCCATCGCGGCTTGCCTCGGCGGTGAAGAAATGCGGTTCGGTGCCGCGTTCGTCGATGAAGTATTTCGACAGCTCGAGATATTTCTTCTCATCCGTCACGCGAGCGAGCTTGACCAGCGCCAGCTCGACTTCCTCGTGGCCGCAATAGCCTGATATCTGGCCTTCGCGATGGCCGAAAATCTTGATCATGTAATCGGCATAACGGCACATGATGTCGAGCAGCTTGCGTTTGCCGGTCGCCTGATAATAGGCGACCGCGGCTTCCATCAGGTGGCCGGCGCAATAGAGTTCGTGATGGTCGCGCAGATTGGTCCAGCGGCGGCTCGGCTCCACACGCTGGAACCAGGCGTTCAGATAGCCGTCCTCATCCTGCAGCTTCTCATACATGTCGATGATCTCGTCGGCACGCGCTTCGAGCTTCGGGTTCGGCCGGCGATAGAGCGAATAGGCGATCGTTTCGATCGACTTGCCGAGGTCGGAATCCCAGAACATCTGCGTCGTCCCGCCCCATGGCTGAATGGGAATGACGACCCCCGGGCTCGGCTGGCTGACATCGATCGCCTTGAGCATGCCGGCCTCGACGCAGCGGTCGAGCAGGGTCTCGGCAGTGGAATTGCAGACGGCGTCCTGCCATTTGCCCCAGAAGCCGCCAAGCTCCACATCGGGAACGGCGACGGGACGAAACTGGCGGTCATTGCTTGGTTTGGTCATAGGCTCCACTTTCTCTAAGATCATTTCACCGCGCCGGCCATCAGCCCGCGCATGTAGTAGCGTTGCAGGAGCAGGAAGACGATCAGGCAAGGGATCGTCATGACGACGACACCGGCCTGGACCGCTCCCCAGTTGATGGCGCCGAGCCGTCCGGCGCGAACCGCCGTCATCAGCACCGGCAGGGTGTATTTCTCATTGCTGGAAAGCAGCACCAGCGCAGCGAGAAACTCGTTCCAGGCATTGAGGAAGGCAAAGATCGCGACCGTCGCGACACCGGGAAGCACCAGCGGCAGAAGAACCCGCACCAGAAGCCGGAGGTCGCGCGCGCCGTCGATGCGCGCAGCCTCTTCGATCTCCTTCGGCACGGCGTCGAAGGCGTTGCGCATCATGAACACCGAGAAGGGCAGTTGCAGCGTCACATAGACGAGCGTCAGCCCAAGCAGCGAATTGTTGAGGCCGAGCTTTGCAAGGATGATGAAGAGCGGTGTCAGGATCGACTGGAACGGGATCATCAGCGTCGCGATGATCAGCACGAAGAGCGCATTCTTCAGCGGGAATCGATAGCGCGAGAAGCCATAACCGGCGAGCAGGCTGACAGCGACGGTGAGCACCACGGTGGCGACCGAAACGAACAGCGAATTGATCATGTGCCGCCAGATACCGGCGCCGAACGTGTCGAGCAGCGCGTAGGAATCGATGCTGACGCCTGAGGTCGGCCATGGCGGCAAGGGCGGCAGGCTGGCCTCCGTGCCATGCCGGAAGGACGACAACAGCGTGATCACGAAGGGGGCGAGAAAGAAGATCGAGATAGCGATGCCGGTCAGATGATAGGCCGACTTCGTCCGAATGGCCTTGCGCGCGCGGCGTTCCCTTGACGTGGTCATGGACGCTCCTCCCCGACGCGAAGCAGCCAGAGCTGCACGATGCTGATCGCCACCAGGATGGCGAGAAGCACGATCGACAGCGCTGCGCCATAACCGAGATTGAACGACACGAAGGACTGATTGAAGATGTAGTAGACCACCGAGATCATCTTGTTCTGCGGTCCCCCCGACGTCATGATGTAGAACTGGTCGAAGGCGAGGATCGAACCGGTGACGGAGACGATCAGCGCCAATGCGATCGTCTTGCGCATCAGCGGCAGCGTCAGATGCCGGAAACGCTGCCAGCGGCCGGCGCCGTCGATGCGGGCGGCCTCCGTCAGCTCGGACGGAATGGCCTGAAGCCCGGTCAAAAGAATGATCATGGTGAAGCCGGCGATTTTCCAGACGACCATCACCACTACCGTCAGAAAGGCGGTGTCGAAGGTCGCAAGCAGATTGGGGCTCTTTTCGACGAGGCCGAGCGCCTTCAAGGCCGGGCCGATGAAGCCGCTATCGACATTGGCGAGCCAGACCCAGAGCAGTGAGGCGGTGGCAAGGCCGACCACGACGGGCAGGAAGATGATCGTCCGGTAGGCGCCGACGAACTGCCGTTCCTTTTCGACGAAGATTGCCAGCGGAAAGGCGATGGCAAAGATCGCGATGGTGACGATCACGGTATAATAGGCCGTGAAATTCAGCGCCGTCATGAAACGGGTGTCGTTGGCCATGCGGACATAATTGTTGAAACCGACCCAGCGTGACGCCCCCATCAGCGGCCAGTTATGCAGGCTCATCCATCCGGTGAAGAGAACCGGCATGATGAAGAAGACGATGACCAGCGCCATGGCCGGCGCAATGTAGACGAGGCCGCGCCAGTTCGATCGGCGCCGTCGCTTGCGCCGAGGCAATAGAATCTCTGAACCGGAACCGGTCATCAAAACGCTCCGCATCTGTCGAGTGAAATTGGCCGGGAAGCTGCCACCGCTCCCCGGCCGCGGCCGGGAGAGAGTTATTGGCCGCTATCGATGATCGATTGCATCTCCGACTGGGCGCTCGAAAACGCCCCGTCGACATCGTCGCCGAAGATCGAGGCGTTGGTGAAGCTGGCCCAAGGCCCGTTGGCGCTGTTGATCAGGTCGTTGAACTGCAGCGTATAGGGTGTCTTGGCGACGCCGATCGCCTTCAGGCCGACCTGCATGCGCGGATCGAGGCCCTCAAGCACTTTGTCGGCGATATCGCCGCGCGTCGGCAGGCTGCCATACTTCGCCATGATCTTCTGGCCGTCCATCGAATAGATATATTCGAGGAACTCCTTCACCGCGTCGATCTTCTTCGTGCCCTTGGTGATGACGAAGTTGTCGCCGCCGGCAAAGGACGAGGGCTTGCCGTCGACGCCAGGAATGAGGGTCACGCCGAAGTTGATATCGGGATGCTCGGTTACCAGCGTGCCGATGGCAAAGGCGCCGAGGCTTTGCTGGCCGATCTTGCCGTTGGTGAAGGTCAGGAAGTTGGCGCCGTTGTCGCTGGCGGCACCCGCCGGTACGAGGTCCTTCTTGACCATGTTGCGGTAGATATCGACGGCCTTGCGCATCTCAGGCGTATCGAGCGTCGCCGTCTTGCTGTCGGCCGACAGAATATCAGCGCCGGCACCCCAGACAAGCGGCGTGAATGTGAAGATCATGCAGCCGCCGCAGCCGCCACCGGAGAAATAGAAGCCGTAGGTATCGTCACCCAGCGCCCGGATCTTCTCAGCATTGGCGGTAATTTCGTCCCAATTCGCCGGCGCTTTTTCCGGGTCGAGACCGGCCTTCTTGTAGAGATCCTTGTTCCAGGCGAAGACGGAGGTTTCGACCGAAAGCGGCAGGCCGTAAATCCGGTCCTGATAGGTGCCGAGGCGAACATGCGATGGCGAAAGCGAATTGAAATAGGGCAGGGATTTTGCCCAGTCCGTCAGGTCTTCCAGCTGGCCGGCCGCGGCAAAGGCGGGATTATAAATGAGATCCATCGACAAGGCATCCGGCGCCTGTCCGCCGGCGATTGCCGTCGCATATTTCTGTACCAGCTCGGAGAACGGCACCTCGGTCATCACGACCTTGTTCTCGTGACCGGAATTATAGGCTTCGACGACCTTCTTGAAGGCATCGCCAATCCCCGAGCGAACCCACATTTCGACATTTTCGGCAGCTGACGCGGCCGACACCAGACATAAGGTAGCGATGCTGGTCGCAGCCAATAGACGCTTGATCATGACACTCCTCCCGATATGGCGCATCTCCTCGCGCCTTTGCTCATTCTCTTGTTCTCATTCCCTTGGGGGCTTTCCCCCGCATGACTGCCGGACGATCAGCCGGCACGGCAATTTCCTCACTCCCGGCTCGACAGGCCGGCCTTCCGCAAGTGCAAGCACGGTCAATCCGGCTTGCCGCCCGAGCTCCTTCAGTTCCATGTCCACCGTTGTCAGCGGCGGCCGCGTCTGGGCCGCGACAATCTCCCAATTGTCGAAGCCGATGACCGAGACGTCCTGCGGCACCTTGACGCCGCGCTCGCGCAACGCATCCACAGCGCCGCGGGCGATCTGGTCATTGCCGCAGAAGAGCGCATCCGGTTTTTCTCCGGGTCTCTTCCAAAGCTGTTCGACCGCATCATGCCCCCAGCTTTCCGACCAGACGCCGTAGAGCACCGGCTCGCGGTGACCGGCCACCTCGTGATAGGCGCCGGCACGTTCCCGCACCGAGAAGAAATCCTGCGGCCCGGTGATGTGCGCAATCCGCCGCCGTCCGATCTTCATCAGCCATTCGACGGCCAGCTTCGCACCCTGCTCGTCGTCCGACCGGAAGGTGACACTGTTTTGCGCCCCCTCGGTGAACGCATAGACCACAGGCACATGCAAATTCGACAGATCGACAGGCAGGCGCCGGTCCAGGCGTTTTCCCGTCGCGATGATGCCGTCGACCTGTTTGTCCAGCATCGCATCGACATGGATCTGGGCGAGCGCCGGATCGTCTTCAATGGCGCACAGGAAGACCGAAACGCCGTGATCGACGAGTGCGTCCGAGATACCCGCCATGACAGGCAGCGTGAAACGGCCGTAAGTGTCGTTCGTCAGCAGCCCGATGGTGAAGCTGCGCTTGCTGAGAAGACCTCTCGCCAGCGCATTCGGCCGATATCCGATTTCGGCGGCGATCCGTTTCACCCGTTCGCGCGTTTCCGACCCCATCCGGCCGGTATCATTGAGAGCTTTCGACGCCGTCGAGATGCTCACCGCGGCAGCCGCCGCCACCTCGTGGATGGTGATCCTGCCTCTTTTTCCTCCCGATATGTTCAGAACATCCTCCTTCTGAAGTGACCTGAGAAAAGCTTTTACCAATCTCCATGTCAAGTGAGAAAAGGTTTTCTCATGCGACTCTAAAGCTGGGATCGGCAACGCAGCTTGCGGGAGGACGCAAGCACAGGAAAAGATCCACGCGCATCGGTCGGGCCGATTGCGATGTGTCATCGGTTTAAGACCAAGCGCAGAGCGGATGACCTTAAACGGGCAAGGGAGGTTTGTTGCAGCGTCTTGCGGGAGCAAGACCGATCGCTGTCAGAACCTCCAGTGGAGGCCCTGAACTACGGTTCGAACCGAGCGATCATCGAAAAATCAGGCGACGTGCCTTGCGAGCGCGCACCGCGACCAGAGCGAATGCAGCGCCTCGACCAGATGGGCAATATCGGCGTCGGAATGCAGCGGCGTCGGCGTGATGCGCAGGCGCTCGGTCTTCTTCGGCACTGTCGGATAGTTGATCGGCTGGACGTAGACGCCGCAATTGTCGAGCAGCAGATCGGAGATCCACTTGCACTTGGCCGCATCGCCGACCAGCACCGGCACGATATGGCTCGGATTGGGCATATGCGGAATGCCACGCTGGTCGAGCAGTGCTCTCAGCTTGCGGACACGATCCTGATGGCGGGCGCGCTCGAACTGGCTGACCTTCAGGTGCTGGATCGAGGCGGCGGCGCCGGCGGCAAGTGCCGGCGGCAGCGCCGTGGTGAAGATGAAGCCGGAGGCAAACGAGCGGATGAAGTCGCAAAGTGCCGTCGAAGCGGCGATATAGCCGCCCATCACCCCGAATGCCTTGCCGAGCGTGCCTTCGATCACGGTCAACCGGTCCATCAGCCCTTCGCGCTCGGCGATGCCGCCGCCGCGCGGGCCGTACATGCCGACGCCATGCACTTCGTCGAGATAGGTCATCGCCCCATATTTGTCGGCGAGGTCGCAGATCTCCTTGATCGGGGCGATATCGCCGTCCATCGAATAGACGCTCTCGAAGGCGATCAGCTTCGGCGCCTTCGGATCGGCGGCCTTTAGCTTGGCTTCGAGATCGGCCACGTCATTGTGCTTCCAGATCACCTTTTCGCACTTTGCATAGCGGATGCCCTCGATCATCGAGGCATGGTTCATCGCATCGGAGAAGATGATCAGGCCGGGGATCTTGGCGCCGAGCGTGCCAAGCGCTGCCCAGTTGGAAACATAGCCAGACGTAAAGATCAGCGCTGCTTCCTTGCCGTGCAGGTCGGCAAGCTCACGCTCGAGCATGACATGATGGTGGTTGGTGCCAGAAATATTCCGGGTGCCTCCCGCACCCGCGCCACAGTGGTCGATGGCGTTCTTCATCGCCTCGATCACCTTCGGATGCTGGCCCATGCCGAGATAGTCGTTGGAGCACCAGACCGTGACTTCCTTCTCGCCATCCGCGGTGTAACGCGTCGCGCGGGGAAAATTGCCGCGGTGACGTTCGAGATCGGCAAAAACGCGGTAACGGCCCTCGGTATGAAGCCCGTCCAGCTCGTTTTTGAAAAACGCTTCGAAATCCATCATATGCTCCAGTATCGCGCGGATGTTCTTGATGACTGGACGTCCGCGCGTCAATCCTTACCCTTTGCTTTAACATCAACTGCGGCAAAAGGCCCAGATTTTTGAATGATTCCAGATAAAAAATATGCAAGCCGCGATCAACGAAATTGATGCCGCAGAAGGCAGCCGAGTTTGCGGACCGAGCAAAAGGCGACCCAGCCCGATCGCAAAAAAATCAGCACACCGGATGGACAACCCTTTCTTCCGACATAGTTTTCGGTCTAGCCTGACAAAAAATAAAAGGGACGGCCTTTGCCCACTGGGCAACAACCTCGGAGAAAAAAGATGAAGAAAGTTGTCATACTCGCATTGATCGGCCTGTCGATCGCAAGCTGCACGCCGACGCAGCAGGGCGCCGGCATCGGCGCTGCATCAGGTGCCGTCATCGGCGGCGTAGTCACCGGCAACGTCCGTGGCGCGGCAGTCGGCGCCGCTATCGGCGGCGTGTCCGGCGCCCTCATCGGCAGCGTCGCCGAACAACCCGGCCAGTGCTACTATCGCGACCGCTACGGCCGCCGCTACATCGATAGTTGCCCGCGCTGAGAGCACTTGGAAATCGGTAAATTCAGGAAATCCCGGACACAGGTCCGGGATTTTTTGTGCTAAATTAGCGCGTTGGCAATTTAAAATGGTACACCCCGCGCGATTTTGTCGCTAAGCTGTTCACGGCTGGGCAACGAAGCTTCAATGTAGACATAACCAAAAGCGGCGGATGCGGATCAGAGGGACAGGCCCGAAAACAAGTACTGCGTATCGGCGAACAGGCACCATGATGGTGGTCGCAGCGGCAGCTGCGTTCTCACCGGTCCTGATCGGCGACGCTTACGCCTTCAAGCTTTTCGGCATCACCATTTTCGGTAAGGAAGAAGACGAAGGCGAACAGGTGCCCGATCCGGTGCGCTACCAGGTCGACCTCAAAGCCGATACCGCCGATCCCGACCTGAAAGAAGCGCTGGAAAACAGTTCCCGTCTCGTCAGCGACCAGAAGCAGCCGGTGTCCGGCGATCTCGGCGTGGTCGTCAAGGCGCGCGACGACCGTGAGCGGCTGATCGCCACTCTGTATGAAAAGGCCCGTTATGGCGGCTTGGTGACGATCACCATCGACGGCAAGAATATCGACGACCTGCCGCCCAATCCGACATTCGACCGGTCCGGGCCGATCCCCGTTACCGTCGACATTGCTCCCGGCCCCGTTTTTAAGGTCAGGGAGGTCCAGTTCGGCGGCGATGCCGCAAACCATAATCCCGCCGATTACGATCTCGCCCCCGGTGCGCAGGCCGGCTCGCTCGCCATCATCAGGGCCGGTGACAAGATCGTCCAACAATTGAAGAGCGAAGGCCGGCCGTTTGCCAAGTTGACCGAACGCAAGGTCGTCGCCGATCACAACAGCGATACCGTCGATATCGTCCTTGCTGCCGAAGGCGGTCCCATCGCCCCGATCGGCGATGTCGGAGTCACCGGCGAGAAGACCGTCAGGCCAGCTTTCATCCAGCGTTATTCCCGGCTGAACAAGGGCGAAGCCTATTCCCCGGAAGCGCTGAAAAAGGCTGGCGAACGCCTTCGCGCCCTCGGCGTCTTTTCGAGCGTCACCATCCACCAAGGGGATGCGCTGGCACCGGATGGCACCTTGCCGATGACGATCGAGGTTTCGGAAGGCAAGAGACGCTACTTCGGCGTCGGCGCGCAATATTCCACCACCGACGGCTTCGGCGTTCAGGGCTATTGGGGCCACCGCAACCTGTTCGGCGAAGCCGAAACGCTGAGGATCGAGGGAGCGGTCTCGCGGCTTGGCGAAACGACGGATGTCGGCAGCCTCGACTATTCCGCCGGCATCCTCTTCACCAAGCCCGGCGCCTTCTTCCCCGCCGCCACGCTGAAGGCCGGCATCATCGCCAAGACCGAAAATCCGGATGCCTATAACGCCACGCTCGTCACCGCCTCGCTCGGCCTTTCCTACGAGCTGACCGACCAGGACACGATCTCCGCGAGCGGCGAGGTCAGCTGGGAGCGCGACGACGACGCCTTCGGCACGAACGACTATCTGACCTTCACCTTGCCGATCCAATATGATCGCGACGCACGCGACGACAAGTTCAACCCGACAGAGGGTTATCGCGCGACGCTCTCGGCAAAGCCCGGCTACGAGATCTTCAACGCCACGCCCTATGCGGCATTCGAGGGCTCGATCTCCGGCTACTTGCCGTTCGGCCAGGAAGACGGCGTGGTGCTTGCCGGCAAGGTCGCCGCCGGCGTCCTGATCGGCGGCGATAGCATTGGGGACATTCCCGCCACGCAGCGCTTCTTTGCCGGCGGCGGCGGCTCGGTGCGCGGATACAGCTATCAGGAAATCTCGCCCTACAACGACAATGGCGATCCCACCGGCGGCCGCTCCTATGTGACTGGTTCGCTGGAAGCCCGCATCAAGATCACCGATACGATCGGCATCGTGCCCTTCATCGATGTCGGCACCGTATCGGACAGCACCTTTCCAGGTTTTTCCGATATTCGCGCCGGCGCCGGCGCCGGAATACGATATGCAACGCCTTTCGGCCCGTTGCGGCTTGATTTTGCCATGCCGCTGAACAAGTACGAAGATGGCACAGATTACGGAATCTACGCCGGCATCGGCCAATCCTTCTAGGGTTGCCGATTCCGCTCGTGTTTTCCGATCTGTGAGCCGTCATGAAAACGGGGTAGTGTTCGCGCCGATGCAAACGCTGACAAAAATCGTCAACTGGATCGTACGGCTCACCGGCTATGCCGTCGGCGCCACGTTGATTCTTGCCGTCGTCGCACTGGCGATCTTCGGCTTCACCAGTTTTGGCGCTCGCATCGTTACCGAAAAGATAGCCTCCACGCTTTCCAACCGCGACATGACGATCGAGGTTCGCGAACCGCAAGGCCTTTTGACCGGCGGGCTTCGCGCCGCCGAGATCTCCATCTCCGACACCAGGGGCGTCTTTGCGGAAATTCATGGCGTCGCGATCGACTGGAATCCGTTTGCGCTACTGACCGGAACCTTCCATGCCAAACGCTTCGAGATCGAAGCGATCAACGTGCTGCGCAAGCCGGTACGCACCCTGCCCTCGCGGCCCCAAGCTGAAAATTCCGGCGGATTCAGCCTTCCGATCAAGGTCGATGTCGACCGCATCGCGCTGCCCGATATCAAACTTGCCGCACCCGTTGCCGGCCGCGCCTTTGCGCTCGCTGCCGAAGGCAGCCTTTCGGCGAACGGCGATGGCGGCGAGGCCGTCGTCAATGTCAGCCGTCACGCGGTTCCGGATGCGCGGCTTGCCGCCGACATCGCTTTTGCGCCAGCCGAAAACCGGCTGCGGCTGAAGGCGCAGCTGTCCGAGCCGAAGGGCGGACTGCTGGCGGGCTTTCTCGGCCTGCCGGACAGCCCGGCCGTTAACATCGATCTCGATGGCCAGGGGCCGATATCCGATTGGAAAGGCAAATTGCAGGCCGCCCTCGACGGGCAGCAACGTGCCGCAATCGAAGCCCGGCACCAAATTACGGAAGACGGGCTGCACCACCTCGACCTCAAGGGCGGCGGTGACCTGAGCTCGCTGCTTCCATCGGCATTCCGGCCGCTTTTTGCCGGCCAGACCAATATCGATCTTGCCACCACCTTCGACAATCACGGCAAGATCGATATCCAGACCGGCAATATCGCCACCGGCAGCGTTGTGATCGCCGCATCGGGTACCCTCGATCCTGCCGGCAACAACAGCCTGAACGCCAATCTGCTCGGCACGTCGGGGCCTGTCGATTTCCGCTGGCCGCTCGCCGAAGGCGATGCCCGCTTCCTGATATCAGGCCTCAACCTGGCGCTGACAGGCGATGCGCAGACCGCCCGACTGAACGTCAGCGGCTCGCTCGACACCGCAACCCTGCCGCAGGCCACTATCGGCAACATCAAGCTGACCGCAAAGAGCGACGCCTTCAATCTCGCCGCCCGTTCCGGCAGCGTCCAGCTGCGCCTCGTTGCTGGCGATACGACCTTTACCGAGCCGAACCTCAATCGCGCCGTCCAAGGCCCGGTCACGATCGCCTCGCCGCTGCAGATCTCGCCCTCCGGCATCGGATTCAACGGCACCACCGTCGAAAGCGCCAATATCAACGGCGGCCTCAATGGCTCCTACCGGCTGGCGGACAAAGCGCTGACCGGCAACCTCAAGCTCACCATCAACCCGGCAGCCCTGCCGGCTGCGGTGACAAGCAGGTTCGACGGACCGATCTCGCTCGAAAGCCAGGTGGTCGGCACCATCCCGTCAAAATTCGCGCTGTCCAATCTCGTCCTGAAGTCCGGTACGCTCGAAGCCGCCGGCAACGTCGCACTCGATGGCGGGATGTTGAATGCCGATCTCTCGGGCCGGCTGCCTGACATCGGCAAGCTCATCCCCGGCGCCAGCGGTGGGGCGGGTTATGCGTTGAGAGTGGGAGGTGAGCTCCCGGCAATTTCCGTGACGGCCAATCTCAAGGCCGCCAGCCTTGAAATGGCAGACCGCACGCTCGGCAACCTCAATATCGACTTGTCGGGTCTTGCTGATCCCAAGGCGCCGCAGGGCAGGATCGCCGCCACCGGCACGATCGACGGCCAGCCGATCGGCATCAACGGTGATATAAGTTCGCAGGACGGCAAGACGAGCATCCCGGCGCTGACCGCCGATATCGGCGGCAACCGGCTGACCGGCAATGTGGAATTCTCGCCTACCCTGGAGCCAACAGCCGCACTGACCTTCGATTTCCCCAATGTCGGCCTGCTCGCCGCACTCGGCGGGCAGAAGGCCGACGGCGATCTCAAAGGGTCGCTCGGCGTCAGCAGCGATGGCGGCAGGATTGCGCTCAAGCTGCTTGCGACCGGCGGCTCGATCCGCCGTGATACGCTTGCGATCGTCAAGCCGGATATCGATGTCACGGTCAGCGATCTCAAAGCCCTTGCGGCAAACGGCACGGTCAAGGCCGAGGAGGTAAGTGCCGGAACGAACAGGCTCGCCGGCCTTTCGCTTAGGTTTACCAAGCAGCAAGACCATACCGATTTCGATCTCAATGCTGCCTATGACGGCAATCCCGTGCTGGCCGCCGGCAATATCGAGGCAGCGGACGGCACGATGCACCTGAACCTTGACCGGTTCTCGGCAAGCCCCCGCAATATCCCGATCGAGCTTGCCGCCCCGACGCAGGTCGCCGTCGGCGGCGGTGCCGCCAGCCTGAACGAACTGACGCTGAAGACCGGCACCGGTTCGGTGACCGTCACAGGTTCCGCCGGCGAAACGCTGAAGCTCGATGCAGACATCCGCGAGCTGCCGGCAGCCCTCGCCAACGGTTTCGTGCCCAACCTTTCAGCCGGCGGCACGATCTCCGGAACGATTGCCGTGACCGGAACACCGGCGGCACCGGTCGCCGATTTCAAGCTCGACTGGAAGGATGCGACGACGGGCCAGACCAAAGGCGCCGGCCTGGCACCGCTCGGCATCACCGCCGGCGGCAAATTCGCCGACAACAAGCTCGATTTCAACACGACGGTCGGCAGCAATGACGGCCTTTCGCTCAAGGCTGCCGGCAATGTCGCGCTCGCCGACCCGAAGGCACCGGTGCTTGATGTCAACGCCGATATCCTCAACCTGCCTGCGCGCATCGCCAATGGTTTCGTTCCCGATCTCGCCGCCGAAGGCACGATTACAGGAAAAGTGGCGGCCTCCGGTTCCCTCGCTGCCCCCACCGCCAATTTCGATCTCGATTGGAAAGGTGCTGCGACGAGCCAGACGAAGCGCGTCGGCCTTGCCGATCTTGGCCTCAAGGCATCCGGTAAATTTGCAGACAGCAAGCTCGATTTCGATACAGTGATCGGCGGCGCCAACCGCCTCTCGCTGAAGGCAAACGGCAATGTCGCCATCACAGGCACGACGATCGGCAACGTCAAAGTCGATGCCGTGCTGGCGAATGTCCCGGCTAATATCGCAAACAGCTTCGTCGCCGATCTCGCCGCCGAAGGCACGATCTCTGGAAAGATCTCGGCCACCGGGTCACTTTCCGCCCCGAGTGCCGATTTCGATTTCAATTGGAAAGACGCTGCGACGAGCCACACGAAACGTGCTGGCCTTGCAGCGCTCGGCTTGACCGCATCGGGAAAATTTGCCGAAAACAAGCTTGATTTCAATGCGGCGGTCAGCGGCGATAAAGACCTCTCCCTGAAGGCCATGGGCAATGTCGCATTGGCCGGTACGGCGATCGACAGCATCAAGGTCGATGCCGAGATCGCCAAGCTTCCGGCCAGCCTCGCAAACGCCTTCGTTCCCGATCTGGCGGCCGGCGGCACGATATCCGGCACTATGTCCGCCGCCGGGACCCCTGCCGCACCGAAGGCCGACTTCAAGCTCGACTGGGCGGATGCTGCGACCAGCCAGACCAGAAGCGCTCATCTCTCGGGCCTCGCACTTGCCGCATCCGGACGCTTCGCCGACGACCGGCTCGATTTCGATGCCAATCTCGGCGGCCGGGACGGCCTCTCGCTGAGGGCCGCCGGCAACATCGCGATATCAGGCACGTCAGTCCGCAACCTCGACGTCAAGGCCGATCTCGCCAACCTTCCTGCAGGCCTCGCCAACGGCTTCGTCCCCGGTCTTGCCGCTGAAGGCACCGTGTCGGGCACGGCATCCGCCTCCGGCGCGCTGCCAAAGCCAGCGGTCGATTTCAAGCTCGACTGGAAGAACGCCACGACCGCCCAGACCAAAAGCAGCGGCCTTTCGGGCCTGAGTGCCGCGGCATCCGGCAAGTTCGCCAACGATCGGGTCGACTTCGATGCCAACCTTACCGGCAAGGACGGCGTGTTGGCCAAGGCGACGGGCGGCGTCACGATCGCGGGAACGGCCATCCGGGACCTTTCGATCAATGCCGATATCCCGGCGCTGCCGGCAAATATCGCAAACGCCTTCGTTCCAGGACTCGGTGCCGAAGGCACGCTTTCGGCAAACGCCGTAACGTCGGGAACCCCGGCAAATCCGGTCGTCGATTTCAAGCTCGACTGGAAGGATGCCGCGACCAGCCATACCAAGGCTGCCGGCCTGTCCCGCCTTGCGTTGGCGGCGACCGGGAAATACGCCGGTGACAGGCTGGATTTCGATGCCGCCCTCAACGGCGGCGGCATTGCGCTGAAAGCTGCCGGCAATCTTGCCATCGCAGGCACGTCGATCCGGTCGCTCGATGTCACGGCGAATACCACCAATCTTCCGGCCGGCATTGCCAACGGCTTCGTTCCCGGCCTTGCAGCCGAGGGCGCGGTCTCGGCGACCGTAAAGGCCACCGGCGCGCTATCGGCGCCCTCCGTCGACTTCAAGGTTGATTGGAAGAACGCAGCGACGAGCCAGACAAAAGGTGCCGGCCTTTCGCCGTTCAGCATCGACGCATCAGGCAAACTTGCCGGAAACAGGCTGACGGTCGATACCAGTCTTGCCGGTGATGCCGGCATGTCGCTGAAGGGCGGCGGCAGCGTCGTCATCACAGGCAATCGCGCCATGGACATGCGCTTCACAGGCAATCTTCCTTTCGCCGTGCTCGGCGCCCCGCTTGCGCAACAGGGCCTCGTCGCCGACGGCGTCGCCACCGTCAATCTCCAGATCGGCGGAACGGCCGTAGCACCCGTCATCAACGGCACTGTCTCGACCAATGGCGCCAAGCTCGTCGACGTCCGGCGCAATCTTGCTGTCAACAATCTGACGGCAACCGTGACCTTCAATGGCAGCCAGGCCGTGATATCGCGCCTCAACGGCAGCCTTGGCGGCGGCGGCACGATTTCGGCCAGCGGCACCATCGGCATCCAGCCAGCCGGCGGCTTTCCCGCCGACATTTCGATCAAGCTCGACAAGGCAGTCTATGTCGATGGAACGCTTGTCGTCTCGACCGTCAATGGCATAGTCGGCCTGCGCGGGCCGATCACCAATGCGACGCTGAGCGGCAAGCTTCGGCTGGACAAGACCTCGATCACGGTTCCGGAAAAATTGCCGACCTCGCTGAGAGAAATCGACATCCGCCACAAGAATGCACCGCGCGCGGTACTTGCGCAGCTGCGCGATGACGGCGAGCGCAAACCCGGCGAGAAATCCTCCGTGATCACCCTGGATCTCGAAATCGATGCGCCCTCGCATATCTTCGTGCGCGGCCGCGGCATCGACGCCGAGCTTGGCGGCCTGGTGACGATCCGCGGAACGGCGGCTGCACCCATCGTGACCGGCGGTTTCACCATGCGCCGCGGCCGCATGACCATTCTCAACCGCCGCCTGGATTTCTCCGACAAGAGCCGGATCACCTTTGCCGGCGACATGACGCCGGCGCTCGATATGGAAGCGACCTCGGCCTCCGGCACGACGACGCTGACCGTCGACGTCGCAGGTCTCGCCACCGACCCCGCCATCACCTTTTCCTCCTCGCCCCAGCTGCCGCAGGACGAAGTGCTGGCGCAGCTGATTTTCGGCCAGTCGATGTCGAAGCTCTCGCCGGTGCAGATCGCCCAGCTCGCCGACGCCGTCAGTCAGCTGGCCGGCAACCGCTCCACGTCGCTTTTCGAAGGTCTGCGCAACCAGCTCGGCGTCGACGATTTCGACGTCAGCACCGATTCCAAGGGCCAGACGAGCGTCAGCGTCGGCCGCTATCTCAACGACCGCACCTATTTCGAATTGCAGCAGGGCGGTTCGGCCGGCGCCAAGGCGGTGATCAACCTCGATGTCGGCCGCGGCGTCAAGCTGCGCGGAGGGGCCGGCGGCAATGGCGAGGGCGAAGCCGGGATTGTCTACGAACGGGAATACTGATCCATCCCGCCCGAAGCTGGGCAGCGGTTTTGGACCGACGGCATGCAAAAGCTCTAACCCGGCTTAGAAACCCGTTTTGCTGGTCTTGAGAAGGATATTGGTCTCGGTCGAATTGATGCCGTTGACCAGCCGGATGCGGCGCAGCGTCTCGTCGAAGGAGGCGAGGTCGCGATCCTCGAGTTCGGCGATGAAATCCCATTTGCCGTTGGTGCTGTGCAGCGCGCGCACCTGCGGCAGGCCCCGCAACTGATCGGCCACCCTGTCGGCGAGCTTGCCGAGCACCTCGATCATGACGATGGCGCGAACGCCGGCGGAGCGCGTCTCATGGCCGGTGCGGATGGTGAAGCCGACGATGATGCCGCCGGCCACCAGCCGGTCGATACGGGCGGCAACCGTTGCCCGCGATGCGCCGGTCATCGCCGCAAGCGAGGAGACGGAAATCCGGGCGTTATGGCGAAGTGCACTCAGAAGTTCGGTGTCGAGATCGTCCACGCTGATCACTTTGTCAAAAATGGTTTATCAATTTGCGCAATCATAGTCCATTTCTGACACTTTTCCATCTTTTTGCCGCCAGCCCTTTATCCCACTATCGGTCGAAACAGGCCTCAACACGGAGCCCTCCAAAATGAATGCCCAATCGCGATCTGTCACCCTCATCGGCGCGCCGCTGGAAGAAGGCTCCGGCCGCAGAGGCGCTGCCATGGGCCCTGCGGCCCTGCGCATTGCCGGCGTCGACCAGACGCTGATCGAGCTTGGCCATGACGTTGCCGATCTTGGCGATCTCAGGATCGTACCGGCGATGGACCTGCCGAACCACCCGAAGGCCCACAATCTGAGGATCGTCGGTGCCTTCACCCGCGCGCTCGAAAGCAGCGTCCACGACGTCGCGGCCTCCGGCCGTTTCCCGCTGATTCTCGGCGGCGACCACAGCCTTTCCATGGGCAGCGTCTCCGGCATGGCCCGTTATGCCGCCGGCAAAGATCGCCCGCTCTTCGTGCTCTGGCTCGATGCCCATGCCGATTTCAACTCTCCGGCCACATCGCCTTCCGGCAATATTCATGGCATGCCCGTCGCCTTCTTTTGTGGCCAAGCGGAGTTCGCCGAGATCCTGCCGAAGGGCCGTCCGCTCGTCGACCCGAAGAATGTCTTCCAGGTCGGCATCCGTTCGGTCGATGCGCGCGAGCGCGAGGAAATCCACGAACACGGCGTCAACGTCTTCGACATGCGCGCGATCGACGAGCAGGGTATCGGCGCCACCATGCGTGAGATCCTCGATGTCGTCACCAAAGCGAACGGCCTGCTGCATGTCAGCCTCGATCTCGATTTCCTCGATCCCGAGATTGCGCCGGGCGTCGGCACGACGGTTCCTGGCGGCGCGACTTTTCGCGAGGCGCATCTGGTGATGGAAATGCTTTCGGACAGCGGCCTCGTCTCGTCGCTCGATCTCGTCGAGCTCAATCCGTTTCTCGACGATCGCGGCAAGAGCGCCCGCATCCTGGTGGAACTGACGGCAAGCCTCTTCGGCCGCCGCATCTTCGATCGTCCGACACGCGCCGCGTAAGAGCATGTCGAGCAAAAGTGTGCAGCGGTTTTGCGATAACGACATGCGTTGAAATAAGATTAGAGGGAGAACGACCATGAACACTTCGGAAAAACTGATCGCCACTGAACAACGGCTCGGCGCCCATAACTACAAGCCGCTCGACGTGGTGCTGACGCGTGGCGAAGGTGTTTATGTCTGGGATACCGACGGCAACCGTTATCTCGATTGCCTCTCGGCCTATTCCGCCGTCAACCAGGGCCACTGCCATCCGAAAATCCTTGCCGCCATGGTCGAACAGGCAGGCAGGCTGACGCTCACCTCCCGCGCCTTCCGCAACGATCAACTTGCCTATCTCTACGAAGAACTCGCGGCTCTCACCGGCTCGCATAAGATCCTGCCGATGAATTCCGGCGCCGAAGCGGTGGAGACCGCCATCAAGGCGGTGCGCAAATGGGGTTACGAGGTCAAGGGTGTGCCGGAGGGCAAGGCGGAGATCATCGTCTGCGCCGATAATTTTCATGGCCGGACGCTGAGCATCATCAGCTTCTCGACGGATCCCGAGGCCCGCAGCGGTTTCGGCCCCTACACGTCAGGTTTCCGCATCATTCCGTTCGGCGATGCCGAGGCTTTCGCCGCCGTAATCAACAGAAATACCGTGGCCGCCTTGATCGAACCGATCCAGGGGGAAGCCGGCGTCATCATTCCGCCGGCGGGTTATTTCACCCGCATCCGCGAGCTTTGCACGGCAAACAACGTCACTCTTATCCTCGATGAGATCCAGACCGGCCTCGGCCGCACCGGCAAGCTGCTGGCCGAGGAGCACGAAGGCATCGAGGCAGACGTGACGCTGATCGGCAAGGCGCTATCCGGCGGCTTCTATCCGGTGTCGGCCGTGCTTTCGAATTCCGAAGTTCTGGGCGTGCTGAAGCCCGGCCAGCACGGCTCGACCTTCGGCGGCAATCCGCTCGCCTGCGCGGTGGCCCGCGCAGCACTCAAGGTGCTGACGGAAGAGGGCATGATCGAGAACGCCGCCGTTATGGGCGACTATTTCCTCGAAGGCTTGAGGTCGATCCGCTCGAACATCGTCAGGGACGTCCGCGGCCGCGGCCTGATGATGGCCATCGAGCTGGAACCCGAAGCCGGCGGCGCGCGGCAATATTGCCATGCGCTGAAGGAGCGCGGCCTTCTCGCCAAGGACACCCACGACCACACAATTCGCCTCGCTCCGCCACTGGTCATATCTAGAGAGCAGGTCGATTGGGCGGTCTCGCAGATCGAAGAGACGATAAGCTGAGTAAATCGGCGAACTTCTTCTTGAGGATCTCGAATAAGCCTGGAGTATCCTGACTGCGAAAATTTCGGCTGGAGGAGATCGGCAGCAAAACTGCCTTGCCTTCATCCGAGCTTAAAAACCTTCGCAATCCCGACACCCAATTTAGATTTGGGCAACACTCTTTCGCTAAAGTCATCGATAACCGTAACGATGCTTCGCCGAGCGCAAAGCCATCGCGTGGGATGAAGGCAAAGCTTGTCCGCGCCAATGGTGGCGCATCCGCTTCTGCCCTGGCTTACGATAGTTGGGAAGAATTCTAATGGCGACGATCAATTCAACTAACTTCAGCGGCGATACGCTCGAAATTATTGCCTTCCGCCTGCATGACCAGGAATTCTGCGTCAAGACCACGACCATCCGCGAAATCCGCGGCTGGGCGCCGTCGACGCCGATCCCCCATGCACCGGCCGATGTCATCGGTGTCATGAACCTGCGCGGCTCGGTGATCCCGATCATCGATCTTGCTTTCAAACTCGGCATGAAGAGCACCGTCGCCAATGAGCGCAGCGCCATCGTCGTCGCCGAAGTTCACAGCATGGTCATCGGCATGCTGGTCGACCGCGTCTCGGACATTCTCACCATCTCGTCCAGCCAGGTCCAGCCGGTGCCGGAAGTGACCGCCTCCTTCGACCGGGCCTATTGCGAAGGCATCATCGCCTCGGAAAATGGCATGATCTGCTTCCTGAACCTCGCCAAGATGTTCAAGGAAAACGAGACGGATGAACTGGCCGCCTGATTCTGAGAAGCCGCTAAATTATCGAAAAACCGCCCTCCGGGGGCGGTTTTTTATTGCGTGAGATACTCGGCCAGCTGCGACTGTGATTCTGATATCAGAAGATTAGCAAAAGCTTTTATACGCAATATTAACCATGCCCAGTCAGCATGGTTGTGAAGCGTTCGGATGACATGTTTGCGGCACATTGGGATTGCGAACCGGCCAACGGTTCGTCCCGGGACCAGCACTCCTCGTCGACCCTTGCGTCTACCAGCCTAAGCAGCAAAAGCTGCGCATCTCAAAGGGACAGCAATGTTTGGTCTAAGCTCCGATTCGAACTACATTCTTGATGCCATCTCCAAATCGCAGGCGATCATAGAGTTCGATCTCAAAGGAAACATCCTCAAGGCGAACGAAAATTTCTGCAAGGCGCTTGGATACAGCCTGAGCGAGATCGTTGGTAAGCATCACGGCATGTTCTGCGAGCGGGCCTATACGGCAACCGCGGCGTATCGCGAATTCTGGGCGCGGCTCGGACGCGGCGAATATGACGCCGGCGCCTACAAGCGCTTTGCCAAGGGCAACCGGGAAATATGGATCCAGGCGTCCTACAATCCGGTTTTCAAAGGAGGCAAACCATACAAGGTCGTGAAATTCGCGGCCGACATCACCGCAGCGAAAAAGAAGGCGGTGGAGGATTCCGGCAAGCTCGCGGCGATCTCGCGCTCGCAGGCGGTGATCGAATTTGCCCCGACGGGCGAAATCTTGACCGCCAACGAGAATTTCTGCAACGCCATGGGATATTCGCTCGCCGAGATCACCGGCAAGCACCACAGCATGTTCTGCGATCGTGCCTATACGGATACGGCCGACTATACCAATTTCTGGAAGCGGTTGGCGCAGGGCGAGTTCATCGCCAATGAATTTGTCAGGTTCGGCAAGGGTGGCCGGCAAATCTGGATACAGGCAGCCTACAACCCGATCCTCGATGCCGACGGCAAGGTCTACAAGGTGGTGAAGTTCGCGACCGACGTTACCCAGCGCATGAGCGCCATTTCCCTTCTCGGCACCGCGCTGCGCAATCTTTCCGAAGGCGATCTGACAAGAACGGTGGACGCGCCTTTCGTTCCATCGATGGAGCAGCTGCGGCACGATTTCAACACCGCTGTCAAAGGCCTTTCCGAGACCATGAAGACGATCGGTCAGAATGCCAGTGCGATCGCCGCAGGGTCGAGCGAGATCGGCGCATCGGCCGACTCCTTCTCCAAGCGGACGGAACAGCAGGCAGCATCGATCGAAGAGACGGCCGCCGCGCTGGAGGAGATCACCACGACCGTCAACGATTCCAGCCGTCGTGCCGATGAGGCGGGGCGTCTCGTCGCCGTGACCAAGCAGGGCGCCGAACATTCCGGCGTCGTGGTTCGCAATGCCGTCGCGGCCATGGGCCAGATCGAACAATCCTCGCGCGAGATCACCAACATCATCGGCGTGATCGACGACATCGCCTTCCAGACCAACTTGCTTGCGCTGAATGCCGGCGTCGAGGCGGCTCGCGCCGGTGAAGCCGGCAAGGGCTTTGCGGTCGTGGCTCAGGAGGTGCGGGAACTCGCCCAACGCTCCGCCAATGCTGCCAAGGAGATCAAGGCGCTGATCAACACGTCGGGCGAGCATGTCAAGAACGGCGTCGGGCTCGTCGGCGAGACCGGCAAGGCGCTCGAGGCGATCGTCGCACAGGTCGGCGATATCAATGGCAATGTCGCCGCCATCGTCGAAGCCTCCAGGGAACAGGCAACCGGCCTCAAGGAAATCAACCAGGCGGTCAATACGCTGGATCAGGCAACCCAGCAGAATGCCGCGATGGTCGAGGAAAGTACCGCCGCCAGCCTCAGCCTTGCGAGAGAAGCCGAAACGCTGCGTGTCCTGCTGGCTAGGTTCCGCCTACCCGGGCAGACGCAGTCGACCAGCGGAGCGGGGCCAAGACAAACGGGCTCGCCGGCGCTGCATCTCGTTTCACGTGTCGCAAAGGCGCACGGCGCTGCCGCGGCGACCGCCCAGAGCTGGGAAGAGTTCTGAACCATACCGGTGCAAGGCGGCACCTTGACCGGATTGCGCCGTATACGACGATAAAGCGCCGCCGCATGAAGCCCATGCGACGCGCTTTGATGGCTTAGCCGAACAGCGCGAAGGTTGCCCTCAGCGTCACCCAGACACCCCACAGCAGCGGAATGCCGACGACGGCCCAGGCAAGCATCGCCTTGGCGTCCAGCCCGCCTGTGCCGATGCCGAAGGAACCCGTCGGCCCGGCATTGACGGCGGCCGACTTCGCCTGCAACGCGGCGACCTCGTCATCGGACATGAACCATTTGTCCGAAAGCGGCCTGATCAGCGCATTGGCGATGAGCCCGAGCGCCAGCATGCCGGCGAGGATATACATGGTGCCGGTATAGAGGGTTGGCCCGGGCGCAACGCCGGCGGCGATCTGCGCTTCGCGGATATAGTTGACGACAACGGGCCCGACGATGCCGGCCGTTGCCCAGGCCGTCAGCAGCCGGCCGTGGATGGCGCCGACGAACTGCGTACCGAAAATATCGGCAAGATAGGCCGGGATCGTCGCAAAGCCGCCGCCGTACATCGACAGGATGATGCCGAAGGAGAGAACGAACAGCGCCTTGTTGCCCATGCCTGCGAAAGTGGGCGCCAGTGCATAGAGCACGATGCCGAGGACGAAGAAGCAATAATAGGTATTCTTGCGGCCGATCTTGTCGGACAGCGACGCCCAGAAGAACCGTCCGCCGATGTTGAAGAGCGACAGCAAGCCGGCGAAACCGGCGGCGATCGTGGCGATCGATGCCTTCTGCCCGGCGTCGAGCTGGGCGAAGCCGACATCCGGCAGGCCGATCAGCGAACCGGCGAAGATTTCCTGCAGCATCGGCGAGGCCATGCCGATAACGCCGATACCGGCCGAAACGTTGAGGCAAAGCACCGCCCAGATCAGCCAGAACTGTTTTGTCCTGTGGGCATTGCTGAGGTGCACATGTTTGGTGGTGATCATCGTGCTCTTGGCTGCAGGCGGCGTCCAACCCTCGGGACGCCAGCCGGCCGGCGGAATGCGATAGCCGAAGGCGCCGCCCATCATGAAGACGAAATAGATCACCGCCATGACGATGAAGGTCTGCCAGACGCCGACCGAACTGTCGGTCTTGAAGGCATTCATCAGCAGGTTGGCCAATGGGGCGCCGATCATCGCACCGCCGCCGAAGCCCATGATCGCCATACCGGTCGCCATGCCGCGCCGGTCGGGAAACCATTTGATCAGTGTCGAGACCGGTGAGATGTAACCGAGGCCGAGACCGATGCCGCCGATGACGCCGGCACCGAGCCACATCATCCAGAGCTGATGAGTAATGACGCCGATCGCCGCAAGAATGATGCCGCCGCACCAGCAGCAAGCGGAAACGACGCCCGCCTTGCGCGGACCGGCGCGCTCAAGCCAGCCGCCCCAGATGGCGGCCGATGAGCCAAGTAGAACGAAGAACAACGTATAGATCCAGCCGAGGTCGGCAACGCGCCAGTCGCAGGTCGTGGTGAACAGCGCCGAGGCGAGTGTCAGATCAGGGCAGGCCGTCGAGGCCGTGATCCCGAGCGACTTGGAAAGCGGCAGCCAGAACACGCTGAAACCATAGGCCATGCCGATGCAGAGATGGATGGCGAGCGCTGCCGGCGGCACCAGCCACCGATTGAACCCGGGCCTTGCGACGATCCTTTCACGATCGAGCAGGCCTACCCCCGCCAACGCCCCGTCTGTACGTGTTTCCGCTGCAGTCATGAACAACTCCTCCTGGCTCAGACTTGGTTTTTCTCAGATTTTACTGTCACCGACATATGCGCAGGCAGGTTGCTCCCGCCTCCCCTTCGCGCATGGGCCGATCCAGACTATGGGACCTGGTGTGTCACCGGCTCTGGCTTTCTAATCAGAGGAACGGCCTGAAGCACGAGCGCGTCCAGGCCGTTCTCCTCATTCTCCAGAATTTCGAACAATTGCCGCCGCATGCGCGGGTCCCAGAATTTATTGATATGGGTGGCGACCCCCTGCGCGGCCTCGCTTTGCGGCTGGCTCTTGAAGAAGGTGGCGATCTGGTTTGCCATATAGACGAGCTTGGTCTTGGTATCATGCGACATCGGCAATGCTTCCGGGCGAGATGCGGTGCGGGTGGGTGAAAATCTCGAAATCCTCGCCGCGCACCAGCGCGACGAGCGTCATGCCGGCTTCTTCGGCCGTGCGGATGGCGAGAGCCGTCGGCGCCGATATGGCGATGAGCACCGGGCTGCCGAGGATCGCCGCCTTCTGCACCATCTCGACGGAAAGCCTGCTGGTGACGACGACGGCGCCGTCCCCGCCTCTTTCACTGGCGCCGATGACGGCGCCGCAGAGCTTGTCCAGCGCATTGTGCCGACCGACATCTTCGCGCACGGCAATCAGCCCCCTGCCGGGAAGATAGAACCCGGCGCCATGCACCGCCCGCGTCTCACGATGCAGCGGCTGCGCCTCGTTCAGAAGCGAAACGGCGCGGACGATATCCGCATGCGACAGCGCCAGCGGCGATGTCGAAACGTCAGGCACCGGCCGTACCGCCTGTTCGATCGATTCGATGCCGCAGAGCCCGCAGCCGACCGGTCCCGCCATGCTGCGGCGTCGTGCCCGCAACCGATCGGCGACATCATCGACCAGGCTCACCTGCACATCGATCCCCTGCTCACCCTCGACGACCTCGATGCCCGATATCTCCGCCGGCCCGGCAATGATCCCTTCGGTCAGGCTGAAACCGACGGCAAAATCCTCGATATCCGCAGGTGTTGCCATCATCACCGCATGCGAACTGCCGCCGTAGGAAAAGGCGATCGGCACCTCTTCCGGCACGATGCGCGAACCGGTCTGGAGGATGCCGTTGCGGCAGGCGGTTTCGGGGGCATGGGCAGTGACGGTGAAGGTCATGATCCACGTTCCTGCTTACAGAGCCGCCCCCGCATCGTCACTCCGCTGCCTCGAGCTTGCCGGCGATGCGGCGCGATTGACGCGCCTGCTCGTCATATTCGAGTTGCCATTCGCTCGGCCCGTTGGAGGGCGAGACCTGCACCGCCGTCACCTTGTATTCCGGGCAGTTCGTCGCCCAGTCGGAGAAATCGGTGGTGATGACGTTCGCCTGCGTCGTGGGATGATGGAAGGTCGTGTAGACGACACCCGGCGCGACGCGATCGGTGATCAGCGCCCTGAGCGTCGTGTCGCCGGAGCGGCTGCCGAGCTTCACCCAGTCGCCGTCGCGAACGCCGCGCTGCTCGGCATCGTGCGAATGGATTTCCAGCCGGTCTTCCGCATGCCATACGACATTCTCGGTTCGCCGTGTCTGCGCCCCGACATTGTACTGGCTGAGGGTGCGGCCGGTTGTCAGCAGCAGCGGGAAGCGCGGACCGGTGCGCTCGTCGGTCGCCACATATTCGGTGCGGATGAACTTGCCCTTGCCGCGCACGAAGCCATTGACATGCATGATCGGCGAGCCGAGCGGGGTCTTCTCGTTGCAGGGCCACTGCACCGAGCCCATTTTGTCGAGATAGTCGTAGGAGACCATCGCGAAACTCGGCGTCGTCGCGGCGATCTCGTCCATGATCTCCGACGGATGGGTGTAATTCCAGTCGAGCCCCATCGCCTGGGCAAGCTTCTGCGTCACTTCCCAGTCGCCATAGCCGTTGCGCGGCGACATCACCTTGCGCACACGATTGATGCGGCGCTCGGCATTGGTGAAGGTGCCGTCCTTCTCGAGGAAGGTCGAGCCCGGTAGAAAGACATGGGCGTAATTGGCGGTCTCGTTGAGGAACAGATCCTGCACGACGACGCATTCCATCGCCGCAAGCCCGGCCGCGACATGTTTGGTATCGGGATCGGACTGGAGGATGTCTTCGCCCTGGATGTAGATGCCCTTGAACGAGCCGTCGACTGCTGCATCCAGCATGTTCGGAATACGCAGGCCCGGCTCGTTGTTGAGCTTCACGCCCCAGAGCTTTTCGAAGATATCGCGCGTCGCATCGTCGGAAATGTGCCGGTAGCCCGGCAATTCGTGCGGGAACGAGCCCATGTCGCAGGAGCCCTGCACATTGTTCTGGCCGCGCAGCGGGTTCACGCCGACGCCGGGACGGCCGATATTGCCGGTCGCCATCGCCAGGTTGGCGATCGCGATGACCGTGGTCGAGCCCTGGCTGTGTTCGGTGACGCCGAGGCCATAATAGATTGCGCCATTGCCGCCCTTGGCATAGAGCCTTGCCGCGTCGCGCAGATCCGCCGCCGGCACGCCGGTGAAGATCTCGGTCTCTTCGGGACTGTGCTGCGGTTCGGCGACGAAGGCGGCCCAGTCCTCGAACTCCGACCAGTCGCAGCGCTCGCGGATGAACGCCTCGTCAAAGAGCCCTTCGGTGACGATCACATGCGCCAGCGCCGTCATGACCGCGACATTGGTGCCGGGCTTCAGCGGCAGGTGATAGGAGGCCTCGATATGCGGCGAGCGGACGATATCGGTGCGGCGCGGATCGATGACGATGAGCTTGGCGCCCTGGCGCAGCCGCTTCTTCAGCCGCGAGCCGAACACCGGATGCCCATCGGTTGGATTGGCGCCGATGACGATGACGACGTCGGAATGCTCGACGCTGTCGAAATCCTGTGTGCCCGCCGACGTGCCGAAGGTCTGGCCGAGGCCGTAACCGGTCGGCGAATGGCAGACGCGGGCGCAGGTGTCGACATTGTTGTTGCCGAAGCCGGCGCGGATCAGCTTCTGCACCAGATACGTTTCCTCATTGGTGCAGCGCGACGAGGTGATGCCGCCAATTGCCTCGCGGCCGTATTGATACTGGATGCGGCGGAACTCCAGCGCCACATGCGCGAAGGCCTCGTCCCAGCTCACTTCCCGCCAGGGATCGCTGACCTTTTCGCGGATCATCGGATTGAGGATGCGGTCCTTGTGGGTGGAATAGCCGTAGGCGAAGCGTCCCTTGACGCAGGAATGGCCGCGATTGGCTTGGCCGTCCTTCCACGGCACCATGCGCACCAGTTCCTCGCCGCGCATCTCCGCCTTGAAGGAACAGCCGACGCCGCAGTAGGCGCAGGTCGTCACAGCCGAATGCTCCGGCTGGCCGATCTGAATCACCGATTTCTCCGTCAGCGTTGCCGTCGGGCAGGCCTGGACGCAGGCACCGCAGGAGACGCATTCGGAATCGATGAAATGCTCGTGCATGCCGGGCGAAACGCGCGAGCCGAAGCCGCGGCCCTCGATCGTCAGCGCGAAGGTGCCCTGCACTTCCTCGCAGGCGCGCACGCAGCGCGAACAGACGATGCATTTCGAGGGATCATAGGTGAAATAGGGATTGGACTCGTCCTTCGGCATCCATTTCAGATTGATGTCGCCATTGCTGCGCGCCTTGACGTGGTTGTCGCCCTCATAGCCGTAACGTACGTCGCGCAGGCCGACGGCGCCCGCCATGTCCTGCAATTCGCAATCACCGTTAGCCGCGCAGGTGAGACAGTCGAGCGGATGGTCGGAAATATAGAGTTCCATCACGCCGCGGCGGATATCCTTCAACCGCCCCGTCTGCGTGTGCACCACCATGTTTGCCGCCACCGGCGTCGTGCAGGAGGAGGGTGTTCCGTTGCGGCCCTCGATCTCGACGAGGCAGAGCCGGCAGGAGCCGAAAGCGTCGACCATATCGGTGGCGCAGAGCTTCGGCACCTTGATGCCGGCCTCCATCGAGGCGCGCATGATCGAGGTGCCCTCCGGCACGCTGATCTGCTGTCCGTCGATGGTGAGCTTCACCATGACCTCGGATTTCGAAGCAGGAGTGCCGTAGTCGATTTCATGGATGAGAGACATGATTGGCCTCCTTGCTTGAGATGGTGAGGTCAGCGCAGGCGTTCCATGAAAAACGCGTCATTCCGCCGCCTCCACCAGAGGTGCCGGCGAAAAATCCTCCGGGAAATGCGTCATGGCGCTCATCACAGGATAGGGCGTGAACCCACCCAGCGCACAGAGCGAGCCGAACTTCATTGTGTTGCAGAGATCGGCAAGCAGCGCCCGGTTCTTCTCCGGCTCGATACCGTGAGCGATCTTGTCGGCCGTCTCCACGCCGCGCGTCGAGCCGATGCGGCAGGGCGTGCACTTGCCGCAGCTTTCGACGGCGCAGAATTCCATCGCGAAACGCGCCTGCTTCAGCATATCGGCCGTGTCGTCGAAGACGACGATGCCGGCATGGCCGATCAGGCCGTCCTTGGCGGCGAAGGATTCGTAATCGAATGGCGTGTCGAACAGCGCCCGCGGGAAATAGGCGCCGAGCGGTCCGCCGACCTGCACGGCCTTGACCGGCCGTCCCGTCACTGTACCGCCACCAATCCTGTCGACGATATCTCCGAGCGAAAGACCGAAGGCCGTCTCAAAGAGGCCGCCATATCTGACATTGCCGGCAATCTGCAGTGGGATGGTGCCGCGTGAGCGGCCCATGCCGAAATCGCGATAAAAGGCCGCACCCTTTTCCATGATAACGGGCACCGAAGCCAGCGAGATCACATTGTTGATGACGGTCGGACAGTTAAACAACCCCTTATGCGCCGGCAGCGGCGGCTTGGCACGCACGATGCCGCGCTTGCCTTCGAGACTGTTGAGCAGCGCCGTCTCCTCGCCGCAGACATAGGCGCCGGCGCCGGCGCGCACCTCGATATCGAAGGTGTGGCCGGAGCCGAGCACCGATGGTCCGAGAATGCCGGCCTCGCGCGCGATGCCGACGGCCTCGGTCATGACAGCGATCGCATGCGGATATTCCGAACGCGTATAGACGAAACCCTTGGTCGCCCCGGTCGCGAGCCCTGATATCGCCATGCCCTCGATCAACACGAAGGGATCGCCCTCCATGATCATCCGGTCGGCAAAGGTGCCGCTGTCGCCCTCATCGGCATTACAAACGATATATTTGCGTTCGCCGGCGGCCTCGAGAACGGTCTTCCACTTGATGCCGGTGGGAAAGCCGGCACCGCCGCGTCCGCGCAAGCCGGAATCGGTGATTTCCTTGACGATATCGACTGGTGTCATCGAAACGGCGCGGCGAAGGCCGGCAAGACCGCCATGCGCCTCGTAATCGCCCAGCGAAAGCGGATCGGTGACGCCGCAGCGGGCGAAGGTCAGGCGGGTCTGTTCCTTGAGGAACGGGAGGTCTTCAACCTCCCCGAGACAGAGCCGATGCTCGCCTCCATCAATCATCCCGGCATCGAACAGATCAGGCACATCCTTCGCCTTCACCGACCCGTAGCCGATGCGCTTGCCGGCAACCTCGACCTCGACCAACGGCTCCAGCCAGAACATTCCGCGCGAGCCGTTGCGCACGATCTCGGCATCGAAGCCGCGGGCGGCGATCTCCTGGGCAATCGCCTTTGCCACCTTTTCGGCCCCGAGCGCCAGCGCTGCGGCATCGCGCGGAACATATATCCTGACCGTCATCGGCGTGCCTCCGCGACGAGTTCCGCCGCCGTCTGATCGTCGACCCGGCCATAAACCTCGCCGTCGAGCATCACCGCCGGCGCACAGGCGCAGAGCCCGAGACAGTAGACCGGCTCCAGCGTCACGCCGCCATCGAGCGTCGTCTGATGAAAATCGATGCCGAGCAGCGCCTTGACACGTTCGGCCAGCGCATCGCCGCCCATCGACTGACAGGCTTCAGCGCGACAGAGCTTCAGCACATGCCGGCCGGCGGGATGGTCGCGATAATCGTGATAGAAGGTCACCACGCCATGCACCTCGGCGCGGGAGAGGTTCAATTCCTCCGCAATAACAGGCATGGCCTCCTGCGGCACATAGCCGAATTCTTGCTGAACCTCGTGCAGAATGGGAAGCAGCGGCCCTTCGAGAAAGCGAAGATCGGCGATGATGGCTCGGGTGCGTGCTGCAATATCGCCTTCGGCGATATGAATGGTCATAAGGCAGCCCTCCCGGCGGCTTGCTCGTTGCGAAATAGCGGGCCTCCCCCAGCCGAGTGCTATTCCGTAACCACCATCTCAGGGAAGCAGCCGGCGATCAATAAAGCTATCTCGTTGCTTGATAGGTTTTTTCTATCAAAGTTCTTCATCTTGCACGAGCACTCTCGCTTCATGCAGCAAAGCCGAGACAAGCGGCGTGAAGGGCTCGCGATAAGGCGCAACAAGGCCGACCAGATGATGCGCCTCTGGCTCGACGATCGGGATCATGCGGATTTCCACTGGAAATCCGAAGGATTTTGCAACGTTGCGCGGCATGATGCTCGCCCAGCGTCCGGTCCTGACATGCGAGAACAGCACGATCATCGAGTTGGATTCGAGCGTCGGATGCGCTGTGGCGCCTGCTTCCGTCAAGTGGCGGTTGATGATGCGGCGGTTCTGCATGTCGGCAGTCAATAGACAAAGCCGAAGGTCGCCGATCTCCCGCCAGGTCACGTTGTCGCGATCAGATAGCGGGCTGCCGGCAGCCGTGATCAGATTATAGCGCTCGGCATAGAGGGGAACGGTCGTGACCCGGCCGAGCGGCTCGTTTTCGAGATAGGTGATGCCGGCATCGATTTCGAGGTTTTCAAGCATGCTCAGCACCTGCAGCGAATTCCGCGAGACGATCGAGAAGGTCACGCCGGGGTGCCGCTCCTGAAAGGGCGTGGTGATGCGCGACAGCATGGCAAGCGCGGTCGGAATGGCGGCGAGGCGAATGTGGCCGGAAAGGCCGCGGCGCGCGGCGCGCATCTCCTCGCGCATGGTGCGGGCATCGCCGACGATGCGCCGGGCCCATTCGAGCACACGCTGCCCCTCCGGCGTCAGCCCCTGGAACCGCGAGCCGCGCTGCACCAGCATGACGCCGAGCTGATCCTCGAGCTGCCGGATGGCGGCCGAAAGCGTAGGCTGCGAGATCCCGCACTCCTCCGCGGCGCGGCCAAAATGCTTTTCATTGGCAAGGGCGATGAAGAATTCCAGCTTGTCGATCATCCGGTCTCCCGATCCGGCATGACATCATCCGGGTCAGTTCATCTTTGACGCAGCAGCCGTGCTCTGCAAGGGCGATCTCTAGATCAGGATGATTTTAGGCCCGATCGGCCTAAAATCTGAATCCTGATCTAAATCAAAGAAATAGAGCATGATGTCGTCCGTAAACCGCGCACACTTTTCGGCATCATGCTCTAACTGTTTTCTGCAACCGGAAAAAGATCGAACAGCGATTCGAGGAAGGCAAGCACGCTGACATTGCCGATGCTGTAATAGACCAGCCTGCCCTGGCGGCGCGTATGGACCAGGCCTTCTAGCCTTAACCGCGCCAGCTGCTGCGAGACCATTGCCTGCTGGATGCCGAGGATATTTTCGATCTCACCCACCGTCCGCTCCTCGTTCGCCAATATGCAGAGGATCAGAAGTCGGGTCTGGTGCGCTAACGCTTTCAGCAGATCGCTCGCTTCGTGGGCTTTTCCAGCGAGTGTGTGCAATTCCTGGCCGGTCATCCCCGGCTCGGGTTTGGGCAACGGCATTCGGTATCTCGGAAGGTAGGCAATGAGGTAGATCAGCACAATAGCATATTCGCACAAGCGAATTGGTCAAAAGTGATGAAATGTCAAAAAAAGTCCAAACAAATCAGCAGATAAGCTGACCTCCATTGATCTCGATCACCTGTCCGGTGATGTAGCCCGAGAGCGAGGGAGCCGCCAGGAATAGGTAGGCCGGAGCACAATCCTCCGCCGTGCCGAGCCGCTGCAGGGGGATGGATTTTCTCGTCTGCTCCAGCTTTTCGCGCGAGGAATAGCGCTCATGGAAATCCGTCTCGATCGTGCCTGGCGACACGCAATTGACGCGGATTCCGTCCGGTGCAAGCTCACGGGCAAGCGCCTTGGAATAGGTCGCAACGAAGGCTTTCGAAGCCGAATAGATCGAGGAACCGGGGCTGCCGCCGGTCAGCGCCGAAATCGAAACCGTGTTGACGATGGCAGCGCCCTCGGCCGCCTTCAATGCCGGCAGCAGCGCCCGCGTCAGCGCCACCACCGATGTCTGGTTGAGCCGCACGACCGCCTCATATTCTGCGTCGGTGAGTGTGGCGGCGGGAAAACGACCAAGCATGGTGCCGGCATTGTTGACGAGCACATCGACCTTATCGAAGAAGGCGAGAGTATCCTCGGCAAATTGCGCTGCGCCACCGACTGCAGAGAAATCGGCATTAAGCAGCAGCGCCCGTCTTTCGGATTCAGCCGTCAGCAGGAAATCCGGCAGGTCGCGTCCCGGCTTGCGCCCGGTATGGACGATCACCTTCGCGCCGCAGTCCAGGAACTGCCGGGCCACTTCAAGGCCGATGCCGCGGCCGGCGCCGGTCACCACAACATTGCGATTTTCGAACAGTCTGGGATGGAACACGAAGCCGTCCTCCTCGCGGACAGTGCCGCCGGTTGTGTCATTCGCCCTTAACATATGAGCGCGCCGACCGAAAGGAAGGCGCGCATCGATCTTTCCGGAAAGACGTACCTTCCGGCGGAAGACTAGTTTTCGGCCTCCAGAAGTCGCGCGCCCGGCCCTTCCTTGCCGAGCCGGTCACAGGGATTGCGCAACGGACAGCTTTCGATCGACAGGCAGCCGCAGCCGATGCAGCCGGTCAGACGGTCGCGCAGCAGGCTAAGCCGCCTGATTCGCGCGTCGAGATCATCCTTCCACAGCGCCGACAGCGTCTGCCAGTCGGCCACGGTCGGCGTGCGTCCCTGCGGCAGGGACTCGAACGCCGCCTGGATTTCCAAAAGCGGAATGCCGACACGCTGCGCCACCTTGATGATGCCGAGCCGGCGAAGCACATCGCGCCCATAGCGCCGCTGATTGCCGCGGGAGCGGATGCTCGAGATCAGCCCCTTGGTCTCGTAAAAATGCAGCGCCGAGACGGCCAGGCCGCTGCGCGCCGCCACTTCGCCGACCGTCAGGAGCTTGCCGAGCGGCGCTGCCGGAATTGTATCCATCGCCTCTTGACCTCAAGATTAGTTGAGGTTTTATAACCCTTGCTCCTGCAATCGTAAAGTCCAATCGCAACAAGGAGCGACGCATGCAAACACCCACCAGGCTGGCTGTCATCTACGGAAGCACGAGAGAGGGCCGCATCTGCGACCGGGTGGTCAAATGGCTGACGCAGGAGCTCCTCCGCTTCCCGCAGTTTGATATCGACATCATCGACCCGCTCGACTTCGCGCTGCCGGCCAACCGCGATGTGACGCACCTAGAAGTCGACAGGCTCGCCGGACGGCTTGGCATGGCCGACGCCTTCATCATCGTCACGCCGGAATATAATCACAGCTTCACCGCCCCGTTGAAATCGATCATCGATTTCTTCTTCGAGCCCTGGCAGGGCAAGCCGGTCGCCTTCGTTTCCTATGGCGGCATATCCGGCGGCCTGCGCGCCGTCGAACAGCTGCGGCTGGTCTTCGCCGAACTGCACGCCGTCACCATCCGTGATTCGGTCAGCTTTGCCGCACCTTGGAACCGCTTCGATCCAGACGGACGACTCGATAATCCCGCCGATGGAATGCGTTTGCTCGATCGGATGATGGCGAGGCTGGAATGGTGGACGCAGGCGCTCGTCACCGCCCGCAGCAATCGTCCCTATGCCGACATAGAGCGCCGCGCGTCTTTTCAGACACGCTAAGGACGCTCTATCACTTTGAATCTGCTCATAATCCTTTCCGAAAATCGATTCCGATTTTCGGGGTTATGCGCTAGCCGCCTGAGCCAGAAAGCTCCGGTTCCGTTCCCGGCAGGTACGGAACCATTGGGAACACCCGGGCAGATCCTCCGCCCGGGTGTTTTCCGTCACATCCGGTTCATTCCGACCGCACGGACGGGTTCGCAATTTTGCGGTTGCGGGGAGAAAACCCCGGTGATAGTTTCCGCGCAAATAACAGGGGGGCTCCGTATTGCCGGGGCTGAGATGTGAGGCGCAAGCCTCTGGACCCTTCAAAGCTGATCTGGGTAATGCCAGCGGAGCGAGGTTCAGATGTTCTCAGGCGCACAAGTGTCACTCTATCCGATGTCCGACAATTTCGTCGGCATCATTCTCGATGCCGTCACGGCGCTCGATCCCTATCGCGACCGGCTGCGCATCGAGACCGATGACATTTCCACACTGCTGGTCGGCCCGCCTGACATTCTCTTCGCCGCCATGCACGACCTTTTCGTCGCTGCCGCAAAGACCGGCGAGCATTGCGTGCTGTCCGCTGCGATTTCACGCGGCTGCCCCGGCGAGCCCGACGACGCCATCTGCGGCGTCAACCCCTCCCTCGGCCAGGCGGAGCCGCTTGCCGAGCGTATAACAGCCGCACTTGCCGCGGTTGAAACCACCGCCGAGACCGGACAGCCGACCGCTGCGCAATTCTCGCTCTACGTCATGGGAACCGGTACCCATATGGACGAGATCTACGGCTGCATCGACTTCCTGAAGCGCTCCGGCACCTTCGACCGTGCCAAGAATTTCTGCACCAGGCTCTCTGGCGACGCCGGCGCGGTCTTCTCCACCATTCGTGAGGCCTTCCTTCGCTTCGGCGACCCCGAGGGACATGTGACGCTCGACATCACAGTGTCCGCCAATACAGCGCCGCGCGTCTTTTCAGACGCGCCAAGGACGCTGTAACACTTTAAATTGCTGCATATTTTATCCTTAAATCGATTCCGAATTCAGGAATTATGCAGTGCCCGACGAAAGCCTGAAACGAACGCTGATGACACTGCCACAACCATCGGATTCGCGCCTTGCCGCGCTCCGCGCCGCTCTCTACCGGGGCATACCCGCCTTGCTCGCCGGCTGCGTTTTTTTGGCGGCATGGGAACTCTATGTCGATCTCTCCGGCATCAAACCGTCCATCCTGCCGGCGCCTTCGCGCATCGTCATGCAGGGCTGGCTGAACCGCGAGGGACTGATTGCCAATACCTGGCCGACGCTCGGCGCGACACTCGGTGGTTTCGCCCTGTCGCTGGCCTTCGCCTTCGCCGCCTCGATCCTCATGGATTTCGTGCCCTTCATGCGCCGGGCATTGCTGCCGGTCTTCATCGCCAGCCAGACCCTGCCGCTGGTGGCGATCGCCCCCCTCGTCGTCCTTTGGTTCGGCTTCGGCCTGTTGCCGAAGATCCTGCTGGTGGCGCTCGTCACCTTCTTCCCGCTGCTCGTCGCCTTGCTGCAGGGCTATGAATCGACTGACCGCGACATCGCCGAATTGCTGTATTCGATGAAGGCGAGCCGCTGGCGCATTTTCCGTCTGGCACGGCTTCCCTCCTCGCTGCCCTATTTCTTCGCCGGCCTGCGGATCTCGATCACCTATGCCGTCGTCGGCGCGATCTTTGCCGAATATGCCGGTGCCGCCCGCGGCCTCGGCATCTATATCCTCAACGCCAAGAACAACTTCCGTCCCGATCTCGTGCTCGCCGCCGTCATCGTCAGCGCCGTGCTGACACTCTGCCTCTTCGGGTTGACGCTGATGATCCAGCGCCTCGTTATGCCCTGGCAGCCATCCGGGGAGCAGCGCCGATGAGCGATGCAATGGTTGAACTCAGCAACATCTCGAAGTCCTTCGATGGCATGAAGGTGCTGGACGACATTTCACTCGCTGTCGCAAGCGGCGAGTTCGTTTCGATCGTTGGCCCATCCGGCTCCGGAAAATCGACGGTGCTGCGACTGCTGACCCAGGCGCTTCGGCCCGATTCCGGCACCATGCTTTTCAAAGGCGCGCCGCTGGAACAGGCGCCGCATTCCTTCGCCTTCATGCCGCAACGCGATGCGCTGATGCCCTGGCGCCGGATCATCGACAATGCAGCACTCGGTCTCGAAGTGAAAGGCATGAGCCGTCGCGCGGCCCGCGCCGCTGTCGCGCCGCTGTTCGAGCGCTTCGGCCTTGCAGGCTTCGAGCAACACTATCCCTCCGCGCTGTCAGGCGGCATGCGCCAGCGCGCCGCGCTGCTGCGCACCGTCGTCCAGACCCAGGACATGCTGCTGCTCGACGAGCCTTTCGGCGCCCTCGACGCGCTGACGCGTACGCAGATCCAGGAATGGCTGCAGGGCATGTGGACCGAGCACCGCTGGACGGCGCTGCTGATCACCCATGATGTTCGCGAGGCCGTGTTCCTCTCCGACCGGATCTACGTGCTTTCGGCCCGTCCAGCGCGTATCATCCGTGAATTCCGCGTTCCCCTGCCCCGTCCGAGAAGCATCGCCGATCTCGGCTCGCCGGCGGCCCAGGCGATCGAAACCGAAATCCTGCAAACCCTGCTTCATCCGCTAGAACAGGATGATTTTAGGTCGGTCGGCCTAAAATCTGAATCCTGTTCTAATTTAAAGAGTTAGAGCATGATGTCGTCCGAAAACGCTCACACTTTTCGGCATCATGCTCTAGAGACCTGAGGAGGTCACCATGCTGCTTCTCACCCGTCGCCAGACGATCTTCGCCGCCATCGCGGCAAGCGTCGCCGGCCGCACTGCCTTTGCCCAATCGGCGCCCGCAAAGGTTCGCATCGCGCTCGACTGGACGCCCAACACCAACCATATCGGCATCTATGTCGCCAAGGCGAAGGGCTTCTATGCCGATGCCGGGCTCGATGTCGAGATTCTTCCCTTCACCGATACCAGCGCCGGAACGCTGGTGTCGAACGGCGTTGCCGATTTCGGCATCAGCAGCGAGATCGAGACGCTGACGCAACGCGCTGGCGGCGGTGACGTGAAGATGGTCTACGGCGTCGTCCAGACGGAAACCGCACGCCTGATCTTCAAGGGCGGACGCGACGACATCAAGAGCCCGAAAGACCTCGACGGCAAGACCTATGGCGGCTTTGGTGGCACCTGGGAGAGCGCGCTGATCTCGGCGATGATCCGCAATGACGGCGGCAAAGGCGACGTCAAGACCGTCACCCTCGGCACCTCCGCTTACGAGGCGCTGGACAATGGCTCGATCGATTTCACGCTGGAGATCTACACCTGGGAAGGCATCGCTGCCGAACTGGAAAACCGCAAGATCGGCCGCTTCCACTATTCCGATTATGGCATTCCCGACGAGCAGACGACGGTCATCGTCTCCAGCGACGCCTATCTCTCCGCAAGTCGGGACCACGCCCGCGCCTTCATCCAGGCGACACGAAAGGGTTATGCCTACTCCGTCGACCATCCCGACGAAGCCTGCGACCTGTTGATCTCTGGAAGCAACGGCGCACTGATGAATACGGAACTGGTAAAGGCTTCTCAGAAGGCATTGATCGAGGGCCACTTCCTGAAATCCGAGGCCGGTGTGATCGGTAAGCTCGACCCGGCAAAGGCCGAGGCCCTGGGTGGCTTCCTGATCGAGAATGGTATTCTGGTCGATGCGAATGGCGCCGCACTCAAGGAGAAGCCGGACTTTTCCACCTATTATACCAACGAACTTCTCGACTGAGCCCAACGCCTGCCTTGCCCGTCGTGACTTTCCGCTGCAAAGTCCGAGACCCCGGAGCATGATGTCGTCCGAAAACCGCTCACACTTTTCGGCATCATGCTCTGGGCAGGGCGGGGGATAAGATGCGACAACAGGAGAGACTGGCCGGAGCGGACTTTCTGCGCGCGACGGCCTGTCTGCTGGTGCTCGCCCACCACTTCGCGCTGCGGCTGGATATGCGCAGAATCCCCGACGAACTCGGACCGGCCGCAAATATCCTCCGCTTCGGCAATTTCGGCGTCGCCATCTTCTTCGTGCTCAGCGGCTTTCTTCTTGCCTATCCCTTCTGGCGCGCGCTCGACGCGGCCAGCGACATGCCGAGCCTGCGGCATTACACGATACGCAGGATGGCGCGCATCGCTCCGGGCTTCTGGTTCGCCGCCACCGTCGGCTTCGCCCTCAGCCTAACGCTGCTGGCTCTGCCGCTGACGCCTGAGCTTGTGCTCCGCTACGTCTCCGGGCTGCTGTTCATGAGCCAATGGCATTGGCGCACCTTGTTTCCTGTCGAAGCCGACGGGCCGCTCTGGTCCATTCCCTTCGAGGTCACCAGCTATGTGCTCCTGCCGGTCTGCTTTCTCGTGCTGTTTCGTTTGCCTTTCCTGAGGCAGCGCCCGTTGCTTGCCCGCTTCGCCTGGCTTTGCGTCATCACCGGCGTACTCCTCGCCCATGTGCTGATCCTGACCTTCCTTCCGCTCGACGACATCGGACGCGGCTGGCAGTATGGCCTGCAGGGCGGGGCTAAGGAGTGGATGCCGAGATATAACCCGATCGGCTTCTTCGCCGTCTTCGCGCTCGGCGCGCTTGCCGCCGGCGTCGAGGTCATGCTGCCAAGAAGGCGCTCCTCCTGGTTCGATGCCGCAGCGCTCCTCGCCCTCGCCATTGCCGCCTACCGCCTCGTCATATCGCCCGGCGGCTCCGCCGAAGCCTACGGCTGGCTCGAAATCCCCTACGGTTTTCCGGTCTTTCCACTGGCAGTCGCAACGGCGCTCGTCTCACTCAGCCATTCACAACGCCTAGGCGTGCTGCTTGACAACGCTCCTGTCCGCTACATCGCAAGGATCTCCTTCGGCATCTATATCTGGCAGGAGATCATCCTGATATTGATCCAGAGGCTCGACCCGGGTTCGTTCGGCGTTTCCTCGGAAAATGTCGTCACTGGCTGGCTGCAGTCTTGCGGATTGGCGGCAGCGCTCATCCTTCTGGTCGCAACCCTCAGCTACGCGCTGCTGGAAAAGCCGGCGATCCATTTCGGAAGCCGGCTGACATCTCGTCAACCCAATCGGGCTACTCCTTTCAAAGTATAAATTTCCCGTAAACGCAACTACAGGCGTTAAGGTTAACGCGGAATACTCCCATTTTTGGCGTCTTTAGGGTTATCAAATTCTTATTTATCCCGATGACAAACGATACCTGACCATGTATTTGTCTCCCTGCTGTTCAGTATCGCATCTAAACTTGTGGACCTTGCGTAATGAATGCTTTTACTTCGAAGACGAATCCACGCTTCGATCCGTCTCAGCGTCAGGACAAAACCAAGACCCTGGTTATAGCGAACTCCAACATTCGCCAGCCGGATAGCTTTTCCCTTATCGAAAGAAAGATGGCTGTGCGGCTGGGCGTGAAGCGGTTGATCGACATCGTCGCCTCAGTCAGCGCCCTCATCGTGCTGGCGCCGCTTTTTCTGGTAATCGCTCTTTTCATCAAACTCGACGATGGCGGTCCGGTGTTTTTCCGCCAGATCCGCTGGGGGCTGAACGGCCGGAAGATCATGGTCTTCAAGTTCCGGTCGATGCGTGCGGAAGCTTGCGATCCGAGCGGCATTCAACAGACCGTCAAGGGCGACAGCCGGGTGACAGGCATCGGCTCGGTGCTCCGCAAGACCAATATCGACGAGCTGCCGCAGCTTTTCAACGTTCTCAGGGGTGAGATGTCGTTGGTCGGCCCGCGCTGCCACGCCATCAATATGCGGGCAGCCGGTCGGCTCTACGAGGAACTGGTGCCGGACTACCACCACCGCCACATCATGCGCCCCGGCATCACCGGCCTTGCGCAGACGCGCGGCTGGCGCGGCCCGACGGCGCGGCCCCTGGCAGCCCGCGCTCGCATCGCCTGCGATATCTATTATGTCAGGAATTTCAGCCTGCTACTCGACCTGAAGATCCTGTTCAAGACGGTCGTCATCGAGCTGCGCGGTGGAACCGGCTTCTGAGACGAAGCCGGCATCACTACCAGAGGTAGGCCGCCCTGCAGCGTCACGCGTCTTATCAGACGCGCAAAGGTCGCATTAGCCCTTTGAATTGTTGCGGCCGCCGCTTAATTTCAACTCGGCCGATAGTGCTGTTTTCCATACATCGACAGATAAAGGCAGAAACAAAAAAGCGGCCATCGCGGCCGCGTTTCATGGATCTTACCGATTGTAATCAATCCTGTTGAACGACGCCGCGCAGGTGCGTCAGTTCCATGATGAAGTGCTCGAGCTTCGACTTGTGCTCGTGCAACTCGGCATGTTCGAGTTCCTTGCGGGCGGCCTCGATGCGGCGCGTCAGTTCGTCCTTGTGGAGTTCCTCGACCGGAACCGCGGATTCGGCCAGCAATGTGCAGCCGGTCGGCAGGATATCGGCAAAACCGCCGAACACGACGTAGTCCTGCTTCTTGCCGGAGGCCGAACGCACGCTCACGACACCCGGTTTGATCGTCGTCATCGTCGGCGCATGGTTTGCCATGACCGTCATCTCGCCTTCAGTCGCGGGGATGACGACCTCGGTCACCATCTCCGACAGCAGCAGACGCTCCGGCGAAACGAGCTCAAAGTTGAAATTGTCAGCCATCAGTGACTTACCTTCTCGGCTATGGCGTTCGCATCTTGCAATTTAGTCCCGCAGAACGGGCAGTGCATTATCGCTTGGTCGAGATAACCGAGGCCTTCCTCGCTCTGGACCAGCCCCACCACCATCATCAGCACGCCATTATCGGCGCGATAGACGGTCGGCGCTGCCGGTTCCGGAAGATCCGCCACGACCCCTTTCAGGGAGTCGCAGCAGAATATCTCGTCTAGCGCATCGCTCATTAAGCAGCTGCGAGCTTCTTGGCCTTTTCGACCGCTTCTTCCATCGAGCCGACCATGTAGAAGGCAGCTTCCGGCAGGTGATCATATTCGCCGTTGACGAGGCCCTTGAAGCCCTTGATCGTGTCTTCGAGAGCAACCAGCTTGCCCGGCGAACCGGTGAAGACTTCGGCGACGAAGAACGGCTGCGACAGGAAACGCTCGATCTTGCGGGCGCGGGCGACAGCAATCTTGTCCTCTTCGGACAATTCGTCCATGCCAAGGATCGCGATGATGTCCTGCAGGGCCTTGTAACGCTGCAGCGTCGACTGGACCTTACGGGCGACGTCGTAATGTTCTTCGCCGACGACCATCGGGTCGAGCATGCGCGACGTGGAGTCGAGCGGATCGACCGCCGGGTAGATGCCCTTTTCAGCGATCGAGCGCGACAGAACCGTCGTTGCGTCAAGGTGAGCAAACGAGGTTGCCGGCGCCGGGTCGGTCAAGTCGTCGGCCGGAACGTAAATGGCCTGAACCGAGGTGATCGAGCCGGTCGTCGTCGTGGTGATGCGCTCCTGCATCTGGCCCATGTCGGTTGCCAGCGTCGGCTGATAACCGACGGCCGACGGGATACGGCCGAGCAGAGCCGACACTTCGGAACCTGCCTGCGTGAAGCGGAAGATGTTGTCGACGAAGAACAGAACGTCCTGGCCCTGGTCGCGGAAGTGTTCGGCAACCGTCAGGCCGGTCAGGGCGACGCGGGCGCGGGCGCCTGGCGGCTCGTTCATCTGACCGTAAACCAGCGCGGCCTTCGAGCCTTCGCCGCCGCCATGCTTGTTGACGTTCGATTCGATCATTTCGTGGTAGAGGTCGTTGCCTTCGCGGGTGCGTTCACCGACGCCTGCGAAAACCGAATAACCACCATGCGCCTTGGCGACGTTGTTGATCAATTCCATGATCAGAACGGTCTTGCCGACGCCGGCGCCGCCGAAGAGGCCGATCTTGCCGCCGCGTGCATAGGGAGCCAGAAGATCGACGACCTTGATGCCGGTCACCAGAATCTGCGATTCCGTCGACTGTTCGACATAGGACGGCGCCTCCTGGTGGATGGAGCGCTTGTGAGCGGTAACCAGCGGACCGGCTTCGTCGACCGGCTCACCGATGACGTTCATGATGCGGCCGAGCGTCTCGTTGCCGACCGGGACCATGATCGGAGCGCCGGTATCGGCGACTTCCTGACCGCGGACGAGACCTTCGCTCGAGTCCATCGCGATGGTACGGACGACGTTTTCGCCAAGGTGCTGCGCAACTTCGAGAACCAGGCGGTTGCCGTTGTTGCTGGTTTCCAGCGCGTTCAGGATCTTCGGCAGTTCGCCTTCGAAAGCAACGTCGACGACGGCGCCGATAACCTGGGTGACTCTGCCGACAGAGCCGATCTTGGGGGTAGCTGCCTCAGCCATTTTCTGACCCTCTTTTCCTAGCCTCAGAGCGCTTCCGCGCCCGAAATGATTTCAATGAGTTCCTTGGTGATCTGCGCCTGACGCTGGCGGTTGTAGCTCAGCGTCAGCTTGTTGATCATCTCACCGGCATTACGCGTCGCATTGTCCATAGCGCTCATCTTGGCGCCCATCTCGCCTGCGACGTTCTCAAGGAGCGCGCGGAAGATCTGGACCGAGATGTTGCGCGGGATCAGATCTTCGAGGATCGATGCCGGATCCGGCTCGTATTCGTAGACGGCGCCTGCATGTGCGGCATCTTCGGCCTGCACAGCTCCCGTTGAAGCCGGGATGAGCTGCTGCGCCGTCGGAATCTGACTGATCACCGACTTGAACTCGGAATAGAACAGCGTGCAGACGTCGAACTCGCCGGCAGCATACATCTCGATGATACGCTTGCCGATCTGATCCGCATTCTCGAAGCCGACCCGCTTGACGTCGCGCAATTCCTTGCGCTCGATGATCAGAGAGGCGAATTCGCGGCGAAGGATATCGTGACCCTTCTTGCCGACGGTGAAGATCTTCACCGTCTTGCCTTCGGCAAGCAGCTTGCGGACCTGTTCGCGTGCAAAGCGTGCGATCTGCGAGTTGAAACCGCCGCAAAGACCGCGTTCGGCCGTGCAGACCACCAGCAGATGGACCTTGTCCTGGCCAGTGCCGGTCATCAGCGTCGGTGCGCCGTCGGCATCGGTGACGGCCTTGGCGATGTTCGCCAAAACCACACCCATGCGCTGCGAATAAGGCCGGGCGGCCTCGGCCGCCTCCTGCGCACGCCGAAGCTTCGCCGCGGCGACCATTTTCATCGCCTTGGTGATCTTCTGCGTCGCCTTGACGGAGGCGACCCGGTTTTTCAGATCCTTAAGTGAAGGCATCCGTGATCCGTCCTAACTTAGGGCCTGATTACGAGAAAGACTTTGCGAAGCTATCCAGAGCAGCATTGAGCTTGCCCTTGGTATCGTCGCTGATTGCCTTTTCCGTGCGGATCGCGTCGAGGATGGCGGAGCCTTCCGAACGCAGATATGAGAGGAAGCCCTGCTCGAACTTGCCGACCGAAGCGACCGGCAGCTTATCGAGATAGCCGTTGACGCCAGCAAAGATCACGGCGACCTGCTCTTCCGTCTTCAGCGGCGAGAACTGCGGCTGCTTCAGGAGTTCGGTCAGGCGTGCACCGCGGTTCAGCAGGCGCTGCGTCGCAGCGTCGAGGTCCGAACCGAACTGGGCGAAGGCGGCCATTTCGCGATACTGGGCGAGTTCGCCCTTGATCGAGCCGGCAACCTGCTTCATCGCCTTGATCTGCGCCGACGAACCGACGCGGGAAACCGACAGACCGACGTTCACAGCCGGGCGGATACCCTGGTAGAACAGGTCGGTTTCAAGGAAGATCTGGCCGTCGGTGATCGAGATCACGTTGGTCGGAATGAAGGCCGACACGTCGTTGCCCTGCGTTTCGATGACCGGCAGAGCGGTGAGCGAACCGGCGCCCTTGTCGTCGTTCATCTTCGCAGCGCGCTCGAGCAGGCGCGAGTGCAGATAGAAAACGTCGCCCGGATAGGCTTCGCGGCCCGGCGGGCGGCGCAGCAGCAGCGACATCTGGCGGTAGGACACGGCCTGCTTGGACAGGTCGTCGTAGCCGATCAGCGCATGCATGCCGTTGTCACGGAAATATTCGCCCATGGCGCAGCCGGCAAACGGCGCCAGAAACTGCATCGGCGCCGGATCGGAAGCGGTGGCGGCAACGATGATCGAATACTTCAGTGCGCCGCGCTCTTCGAGCACCTTGACGAACTGGGCGACGGTCGAACGCTTCTGGCCGACGGCGACGTAGACGCAGTAAAGCTTTTCGCCTTCCGGACCGTTGTCGTGAATGGCCTTCTGGTTGAGGAAGGCATCGAGAAGGATCGCAGTCTTGCCGGTCTGGCGGTCGCCGATGACCAGCTCGCGCTGGCCGCGGCCGACCGGGATCAGCGCGTCGATGGCCTTGAGGCCGGTCGACATCGGCTCATGAACCGACTTGCGCGGAATGATGCCGGGAGCCTTGACGTCGACGCGCGAACGGCGCGTCGCGTTGATCGGGCCCTTGCCGTCGATCGGATTGCCGAGCGCGTCGACGACGCGGCCGAGCAGTTCCGGACCAACTGGAACGTCAACGATGGCGCCGGTCCGCTTGACGGTGTCGCCTTCCTTGATGTCACGGTCGGAGCCGAAGATGACGACGCCGACATTGTCGGATTCGAGGTTCAGGGCCATGCCGCGGATGCCGCCCGGGAACTCGACCATTTCACCGGCCTGGACATTGTCCAGACCGTAGACACGAGCGATACCGTCACCGACGGAGAGAACCTGGCCGACTTCCGAGACTTCTGCCTCTTTGCCGAAATTTTTAATCTGGTCTTTGAGAATTGCGGAAATTTCCGCGGCGCGGATATCCATCAGCCAACCTCTTTCAATGCGAGCTTAAGGGTAGAGAGTTTGGTACGAAGAGACGTATCAATCTGACGGGACCCGACCTTCACGATCAGGCCACCAAGAATTGACGGATCAACCGTGACGGCAATCGTCACGTCTTTGCCGGTAACGCTCTTGAGTGCCACCTTCAATTCGGTTTCCTGCGCTTGCGAAAGCGCATGCGCCGAGGTGACCTCGGCGGAGATTTCACCGCGATGGTTCGCGGCGATGATGCGGAAGGCCTTGATCATGCCCGGCAGGGCGAACAGGCGGCGGTTGCGCGCCACGACCTTCAGAAAATTGGCGAAGAAACCGCTGATACCGGCCTTCTCGCTGATGGCGACGATCGCCTTCAGCTGGTCTTCAGCGGAAAAAACCGGGCTTGCGACGAAGCGCTTCAGATCGGCGCTCTCATCCAGCATAGCCTGGAAATGATCAAGATCGGCGGTGACGCTGTCGACGGCGCCCTGCTCGAGCGCCAGTTCGAAAAGCGACGAGGCATAGCGTTCGGCAACACCAGAAGTAAGCTGGGACGTGTCTGCCACTGGCACAAATTTCCCTGATTTCAACCCAAAATCCGGCTCTCGGCGGGCGCCGAACCTATGATCTTGAATTCGTTTTGATTTCCCCCAGAAATCACAAGAGAAGCCTCTTGCTTCTTCCGAAATTCGGGGTCCGTCTAACATAGGATGTTCGGACTCGCAACACGCGTAATGCCCGAATACGCCTTTCGCATGAATTTCTGTCTGCAAAATCGCGCAATGGCCTGAAAGCAGGCCGAAGAAGCCGTCTGCCGGCAGTAAGAGTCACGTCTGGGTGAAGCCGAAAACGTAGAGCAGCGGTAGCGCGGCCAAAGCGATCTGCACAACCAGGAGTAAATAGTTGACGAGATTACTCCCCTTATCGGACAGAATCGAGATGACACGGGCGAAGGCCGCCATCGCGAAGGAGGCGCCGAGCGCCATGTAGATCCAGTCCTGGGCGAGCATGATCGCCGACAGCCCGAAACCGAGATAGAAACCGCCCATCGAGCGTCCCTCGCCGAAGCCTTCCGGCCGCCCCTCCTGCGCCTGCAGACCGAGAAGACGGAAAGTATGGCCCGGCGCGAACATCATGATGAAGCCGGCAAGCGCCGTGAAAGCCGCGGAGCAAAAGGCAAGCTGCTCGCCAAGCTCGGTCGGAAAGTAAAACTCCATGCATCAGCCCCAAATCACCCGGATGAATCAGTGTTTTATGGCATGGGCCGAAAAAGGAGGAAATGGCGACTTCATTTGATTTAGAGAAAACTCTGCGGATCGATATCCAGCTGCACCTGCACCGATCCACGCTCTTTGGGCGATTGTGAGAGCATCGCCCGCAGAAAGCCCTGCATGTCCGAGTTCCGCCGGCCGTGGACCAAAAGACGGAAGCGGTGGCGGCCGCGCACCAGCGCGAGCGGCGCTTCGGCCGGACCGAGCACCGAGATACCTGACACCTGCGGTGCGGCGTTGCGCATGCCGCGCGCATGGTTTTCTGCGTCGTGGCGGGTTTCGGCCGAAACGATGATCGACGCCAGCCTACCGAAAGGCGGCAATATGGCGCGTTCGCGTTCGGTGATCTCGCGCTCGTAGAAAGCGTCGGAATCGCCGGAGACAATTGCCTGCATGACAGGATGCTGCGGCTGATAGGTCTGCAGCAACCCATGACTCTTGAGGCCGGTGCGCCCGGCCCGGCCCGTCACCTGCGACAAGAGCTGGAAGGTGCGTTCGGCCGCGCGCGGGTCGCCATTGGCAAGGCCGAGATCGGCATCGACGATGCCGACCAGCGTCATCAGCGGAAAATTGTGCCCCTTTGCCACAAGCTGGGTGCCGATAACGATATCGGCCTCGCCCTTGGCGATCGCTTCCAGCTCCAGCCGCAGCCGCTTCACCCCACCCATGATATCCGAGGAGAGAACGATCGTCCGCGCCTCCGGAAAATGCCGTTCCACCTCCTCCGCGATGCGCTCGACGCCTGGCCCGCAGGCGACGAGATGGTCGAGCGTGCCGCATTCTGGGCATGCCTCGGGCGTGCGCTCGGCATGGCCGCATTGATGGCATTGCAGCTGCTTGCGGAAACGATGCTCGACCAGCCAGCTCGAACATTGCGGGCATTGGAACCGATGGCCGCAGACCCGGCAGAGCGTCAGCGGCGCATAACCGCGCCGGTTGAGAAACAGCAGCGCCTGTTCGCGCTTGTCCACCGTCTTGCCGATCGCCCGGATCAGCACAGGCGACAGGAAGCCGCCCCGCTCCGGCGCGTGCCTGCGCATATCGACCAGATGCAGGTCCGGCATCGCCGCATCGCCGAAACGCGTCGGCAGGTGGACGGTGCTGTAGCGTCCGCTCTGCCCGTTGACCTGGCTTTCGACCGACGGCGTCGCCGACACCAGAATGACGGGAAAATCACCGATGCGGCCGCGCACGACGGCCATGTCGCGAGCATTGTAGAAGACGCGATCCTCCTGCTTGTAAGCGGGATCGTGTTCCTCGTCGACGATGATCAGGCCGAGATCCTCGAAGGGCAGGAAGAGCGCCGAGCGAGCGCCGGCCACCACCCGCACTTCGCCGGTCACCGCCTGGCGCCAGACCTTTTCACGCATGCGCGGCGCAAGATCGGAATGCCATTCGGCAGGCTTTGCCCCGAAGCGGTCCTGGAAGCGCTCCATGAAACTGGCCGTCAACGCGATCTCCGGCAGCAGAATCAGCACCTGCTTACCGCGTTTCAGCGTCTCGGCAATCGCCTCGAAATAGACCTCGGTCTTGCCGGAGCCGGTTACCCCGTCGATCAGCGACACCGAAAATTCGCCCTTGCGGACATCGGCAACGATCTCTTCTGCCGCCTGCTTCTGCGGCCCTTCGAGACGTGCGGCGGCGAAATCCGGATCCGGCATCGCAACGACCGGCGGCGGCGGCAGGAATATCGCCTCAAAAATGCCGAGCGTGATTAGCCCGTCGACGACACTCGTCGAGACACCCGCCGCATGCGCAAGGCCGCTGCGTGTCCAGGAAAAGCCGTCGGAGGCGGTATCGAGCACCCGGGCGCGCGCCGGCGTCATCCGCTCCGGTTCGCCGCCGACGAGCTTCAGCCCCTCCACCATCGGTTCCGGCTCGAAGGCGTTCGGCGCCCGCAGCGCCATACGGGCGACGAGGCCGGGCGGCGAGAGCGTATAGGTCGCCACCCAATCGATGAAATCCCGCATCTCCCTGGCAAGCGGCGGGCAATCGAAGACATGGCTGATCGGCCGAAGCTTCTTTGGATCGACGCCGTCCTCGCCGCCGTCCCAGACGACGCCGATCACCTGCCGCGGCCCGAGCGGCACCTGCACGACCGAGCCGGGCTCGACCGCCATGCCATCCGGCACCGAATAGGAATAGGGTTTCGGCGCCGGCATCGGCACCAGCACGGGAACCGTTCGGTTCGCGGGCGGTGCCTCGAAAAGCGCGCCAAAGAGATCGGACGAATCTGTGCTCATCGCGCGAGACCATGCCCGCAAATCGATGGAATTGGAACCGCAAAGACGCAGCGACGCGTTCCGGCTGGTCGCAACGATTTAAACAGTGAAGCTCAGAATTGCGCTTCACCTGGCAAGTCGGTCGCCACTGCCGGAAGTGGCTTCATTTGTCTCGGCATTGCGCTGCCGCAGACGCAGGATCGCCGATGCCTCGCGAGGATCGGGCGGCAGAACGGCGTTCTTCAACGCGATCGAATAGGCGTGTTTCGGATGTTCCAGCACGTCCCTGGCATCGCCGCTCTCCACCACCACGCCCTTGCGCATGATCACCACGCGGTCGGAAATATAATAGGCGGTCGCAAGATCATGGGTGATGTAGACGATCGAGACGTTGAGCGCATCACGCAGATCGCGGAAGAGATTGACGATCGACATGCGAAGCGATGCGTCGACCATCGAGACCGGCTCGTCCGCCACGATCAGCTTCGGCTCGGGTATCAGCGCACGGGCGACAGCGATGCGCTGCAATTGGCCGCCTGAAAGCTCGTGCGAGAAGCGGCCCTTTATCTCCGCCATCGACAGGCCGACGCGTTGGAGGGCAACGTCGGCAAGCGCCTCTTTCTCGGTGCGGCTCTTTGCCCCCTTGAAGCGATGCGCGGTGGCCAGCAGATACTCGTCGATCCGGGTCAGCGGATTGAAGGCCTCGAATGGATTTTGGAAGACCGGCTGGACCTTGGCCATGAAAGCCTCGCGATCCCTGCGGGACCGCACCGCCTTCACATCCGTGCCGTCGAAATGAATGCTGCCCCGATCGGCCTTTTCGCTGCCGAGGATCATCTTCGCCAGCGTCGATTTTCCGGAGCCGGATTCGCCGACGATCGTGAATATCTCGGGTTTGTCGGCGGCAAGCGCAAAGCTGACATCGTCGACCGCCTTCATCTTTTCGCGCGAGAAGAAACCGCCGATCGGAAAGAGCTTGGTCACATGGTCGAGTTCGAGGAGATTGCTGCTCATTGGATCTGGTACTCCCCGGCACGGAAGCACGCGACCCGCCCTCCCGTCGCGCTCGGCAGCATCGCCGGCACTTCACGTGCGCATTTGTCGATCGCGATCGGACAGCGTGGATGGAAACGGCATCCCGAAGGCGGATCCGAAAGTGCCGGCGGCTTGCCCTTGAGGCTTTTCCGCGTCGAGACGTCGCCAATGCGCGGCAGGCTGCCGATCAGGTGGACGGTGTAGGGATGCTGGGGATTGTCGAAGATCGCCTGCGTCGGCCCCTCCTCCGCCAGCCGTCCCGCATACATGATGGCCAGCCGGTCGGTGATGGCGGCATGCACAGACATGTCGTGGGTCACGAAGATGACCGAGGACTGCAGGCGGGTCTGCACTTCCTTGATCAGCGCCAGCACGTCCTGCTGGACAAGCACGTCGAGCGCCGTCGTCGGCTCGTCGGCGATGATGAATTCCGGCTCGCAGACGGTGGCAAGGGCGATCGTCAGACGCTGGCGCATGCCGCCCGAAAGCTGATGCGGAAAGGCTTCGAGCACATGAGGATCGAGATGCAGCCTGGCAAGATGCGCCTCGACGCGCGCGCGGAAGGCGGCGGGATCGAGGTTCATATGGCGGGAGGCGAAATCGGTGAAGGCGTGTTTGACCCTTCTGACCGGGTTCAGCACGTTCATCGAACCCTGCATGATGTAGGAGAGGTGACGCCAGCGTGCCGCCTTCATCTTCGCCGGTTCGCCGTAGACATCGATCGGCCCGTCGGCAAAATTGAATTTCACCGTTCCGCCGACGACGCGCATCGGCGGGCGGATGGCGCCGGCAAGCGTCTTGATCAGCGATGTCTTGCCGCTCGAGGATTCGCCGGCAATGCCGTAGATCTCGTTCTTGCGGATGGTCAGGCTGATATCGTCGACTGCGCGGATTTCCCGCCGCACACCGAAATAGTCGTTGACGTAGTAGCATTTCAGCCCGTCGATCGTCAGTGCGTCCATGGTGTTTTCGGCAAGGGTCAAAGGCTGCGTCCTCATCAGGTTCTGCATCTCCTCAAGCTCCCATGCGGGCGAGCCGCGAGCGCGGGTCGATATATTCGTTCACCGACATGGCGAGCATGAACAGGCCGAGGAAGAGGATGACGACGAAGAGCATCGGAAAGGCGACCCACCACCATATGCCCGATACCATCGCGGAATGCGCATTGGCCCAGTAGATCATGCCGCCGATCGTCGGCCGGTTGATGTCGGAAAATCCGAGCACCGAGAGCGTCACTTCGAGGCCGATCGCCCAGATCATGTTGTTCATCGTCGTGAAGAAGACGATCGGCATGACATAGGGCAGATGTTCGCGGATGAGGATCTGCGGTGTGCGCATGCCCGAAAAGACCGCGTGCCGGGTGAATTCCCGCTGACGGAGAGACAGGGCGACGGAACGGATCAGGCGGCTGTCATGTGTCCATCCGAGCAGCGCTGCGGTGATCGCCAGCATGAACCACGTCATCTGGTCGCGGAGCACGAAGACCAGAAGCAGCAGGATCGGAATGTTCGGCAGTGCGCCGAGCGTATCGTTGACCGCCATGATGATCTGGTCGGTTCGCCCACCGATATAGCCGGAGATCAGCCCGACGGCGATGGCGATGATGCGGCTGACCAAGGCGACGATGATGCCGAAGAACAGCGTATTGCGCATCGAGGCGGCGATCTGCCAGAAAACCTCCTGGCCGCGCGAGGTGGTGCCGAGCCAGAATTCGGCCGAAGGCGGCATGTCGGGCGCGACTACATAGATGGCATTCTCGTCATAGGGCGAGAAGAACGACGCCACGATCAGCGCCAGGATGATAGAAATCAGGATGGTTCCGAGCAGGAACTCCTTGTTGTAGCGCAGCAGGTCTCTGAGGACTTTGAACATCGCGGATTACCCCAGTTTCACGCGTGGATCGATCAGCGGATAGATGATGTCGATCACGAAGACCGCGGCGGCAACCGCGATGATGGCGATGGTGGTGACACCGAGCACGAGGCTGTAATCGCCGGAATAGATGCCGGAGATCAGAAGCTTGCCGATCCCGGGATAATTGAAGACGAACTCGACGATGACGGCGCCGCCGAAGACATTGCCGAGACTGAGCGCCAGGCCGGTGACCTGCGGCAGCATGGCGTTGCGCGCCACATATTGCGAAAAGATGCTGCGCGAGCGCACGCCGCCAAGTTCGGCATAGACGACGTGGTCGTCGGTGACGATGTTGGAAACCAGCGAGCGCATCGAGATGAACCAGCCGCCGATGCCGACGAGCACGAGGGTCAGGGCCGGCAGGATGCCGTGTTCGATCACCGAGCTGATGAAGGCCCAGTTGAAGGCCGGCGCGAGATTGACCTGCGCGCCGTCGCTGATCGGCAGGATCGGCCAGATGAAACCGAAGAGGATCACCAGGCTGAGACCGATGATGTAGGTCGGGATCGGCTGCAGCGCCATGATGACGATGCCGGCGACCTTCAGCAGCTTGCTGCTGCGGAAATAGCCGGCAAGCGCGCCGAGAAAATTGCCGATGATCCAGGAAATGATCGTTGCGAGCGTCAGAAGCCCGACGGTCCAGGGCAGTGCCCGGCCGATAACGGTCATCACCGGAGTCGGGAAAGACGAAAGCGACGGGCCGAAATCGCCGGTCAGGACACGGCCCCAGAAGGTGAAATACTGCTCCAGCAGCGGGCCGCCGGTGCCGTAGAGCTCGCGCAGCGATTCGCGGAGGATTTCGACGGCCTGCGGATCGGTGGAACCGAAGCTCGTCAACAGCGATACGGTCTGCTCGATCGGATCGACCGGCGAAAAATGCGCGATCAGGAAGGCCAGCGTGATGCCGGTGAAGACCACGAAGAGAAATTGCAGAAAGCGTTTTGCCGCATAGATCAGAAAGCCGTTCATGACATCGACCCTTCAATAGCAGAACGGAAACAGCCGGCGGCCGGCTGTTTCCTTTGTTGTGCCTCGATCAAGGCTTCGGCGCATCCGGATTGGCCTTCAGCCCGACCACCATGTAGCGAATGTTCGACCAGTTCGGACCCGAGGCCGAATAGGGATTGTCAGCGCTCGGATAGTTGGTCCAGTAGGTCGTATCGAGCGGTGCGAACTTGTTGTAGGCCATCAGCGGGATCATCGGCATTTCCTCGACGGCAAGCTTCAGGAAGTCCTGGCCGAGCTTGGCGACATCGGGCGAATCGAAGGCGATCGACCGATTGCGCTCGATCAGCTGGTCGAGACGCGGATCCTGCCAGCGCTGCAGATTGCGCGGCGGCTGGATCTGCCCGACCGGCTTGATGAACTCCGAATGATAGCTGTCGAGGAAGAAGGAGAGGTCGGGATGACCGCCCCAGGTCTCGATGCTCCAGTAGATCGCCGTCTCGAAATCGCCGGTGCTGAGGCGCTGGCCATTGGTCGGGCCGGCGACATCGACCTTGGTCGCGATGCCGGCCTGCGACCATTGCTGGGCGATCACCGTGCCGGCGCGGGCAAGCGTCGGGATGGCATCGCCTTCCACCTGCAGGCGGATCGTAAAGGGCGTGCCGTCAGGCTTCACCCACTGGCGGCCGCTTTTCTTGAAACCAGCCTTCTGCAGCAGCTCGGTTGCAGCCTGAACGTCCTTCTTCCACCAGCCGAAGCCGAATGTACGCTGCAGCTTGGCCGGATCGGTCGGGATCTGATCGGCCCATTGGCTGCGCACCATATTGGCGATCTGCGCCGAGATGTTGGGATCGTAGGGCTTGATCTTGCGGGATCCGGTGTCGAGCTCGAAATTCGTCAGCCAGTCCTGCATCGGTGCGTAATAGTCGTCCGGGGCAGAACCCGTCGGCGGCGTGGCAAGGGCGGCGATATTGGCCGCGCCGCGGTAGGAGCCGAGCGCCACTTCGCGGATATCGATCAGTAGAGCGAGAGCCCAGCGCACGTCTTTATTGTCGAAGGGCGCCTTCTTCGTATTGAAGAGAACGGAAGGCAGCGTCGGGTCCGGATGTGCGAAAGGAAAGCCCTTCAGCCAGGAGGCCGTGCTCTTGCTGTCGCGCATGATCGAGAACATGCCCTCGGGCGCCATGTCGTTGATGACGTCGAGATTGTGGTTGCGCTGTTCGATGACGCGCGCTTCCGGATTGCCGGCGGCCCGATAGACGACGTATTTGACCTCAGGCGGTTGTGCCGCAGCCAGGCCGATCGACGTGCGCTGCCAGTCATCACGCAGCTTCCAGATCGTCCAGTTGCCGCCCTTGTCATAGCTCTGCAGCTGGTAGGGCCCGAGCGAAACCGGCGGATTATTATTGAAGGACAGCGGATCGGCGGCCTTCTCGAAGACGTGCTTCGGCATGATCCAGGCGGCATTCCAACGCACCGTGAACAGCGTGTGGAAGCGCGAGTTCGGCTTCTTCAGATGAAAGACGACGGTCTGCGGATCAGGATTTTCGATACTCGCGACATTGACGGTGAAGGGCGCGCTCCAGGCCATGCCGGGATGGTCGATCTGCGTCTGCACGGTATAGACCACGTCGTCGCTGGTAAATTCGACACCGTCGCTCCAGAAGATCCCCTTGCGCAGCTTTACCTTCATCTCGGTGAAATCGGCGTTGTAGCTCGGCGGTTCGCTGGCAAGCGCATTCTGCCAGGCATCCTTGCCGCCCTCGGGATTGATGAACCACAGCGTATCGGTGGTCAGCTGCTGCAGGCCGTTGAGGTTTGCCGCCGCCCCGCCGCCCGGAGCCCAGACGTTGAACCAGTCGGCATTCTGCTGCGGCGTGCCCTGGATGATCAGCGTTTCGTTGCGCGGTATGCCGGCAATGAAATCCTGCGCAAATGCCGGAAGGGCCATGAGCGACAATAAGGCAAAGGCTGCATATTTACGGAACTTCATCGGATGTTCCTCCTCCTCAACTCGCCGCGGCGAGCGCTTCCCGTAATCAATTGACGATGGCGTCCAGCGAACCCCTGCCTGCGCGTGCCGTAGGGCACATGCACTCCTCGGCGGCGGGTGAACTCACGCCGTAGTTATCGACAATTTTTTGAGAAACGGCAACTAATAATTTTGCTGGTCATAAAAAATAGCGCATTTTCAGGCATTTTTGGCGCAGGGCAGCGATGTGCTTTTTTATATTATTGACAAAGTGAGCGTTTGGCTTAGCTTTTGCGGCGAGCGCGGCGCCCTCCCAAGAGGCCGCACTTCATCACCAGACAGGTCGGCTGCTTTCGGGAGGAGGCTTTGGCATGACCGTTCAAGAGGACACCAGAATGAGCAGCCCCTATGACGTGACAATCTCCGTTCACGCCAACCGGCCAACCGGCAAATACCAACCTTTGTGGAACTGGTTCGGCTACGACGAGCCGAACTACACCTACTCCCCGCACGGCAGGAAGCTGCTGAAGGAACTCACCGAGCTGAGCCCGGAGCCGCCCCGCATCCGTGCGCACAATCTTCTGACCAGCGGCGACGGCCTGCCTGCCCTCAAATGGGGTTCGACCAATGCCTATACCGAGGATGCGAACGGCAATCCGGTCTATGATTGGACGATCATCGACAAGATCTTCGACACCTATGTCGAAGCCGGCAACATTCCGCTCATCCAGATCGGCTTCACGCCGGAGACGCTCTCCGATTTCGACGGCCCTTATCGCCACCAATGGGAGCCGGCCGACAAATACGCGACGATCACCACCGGCTGGACGGCCCCGCCGACGGACCTGAAGAAATGGGGCGACCTGATCGAAGCATGGGCACGGCATCTTGCCGAGAGATATGGCGAGGACGTCGTTTCAAGCTGGCCGTGGGAAGTGTGGAACGAGCCGGACGGCCACTACTGGACCGGCACCATCCCGCAATTCTGCGAAATGTATGATGTCAGCGCCAAGGCCCTGAAGCGTGCCTTGCCCAATGCCCGCGTCGGCGGCCCGCACACCTGCGGCGCCTTTGCCAATGAAAAGGCCCAGACCTTCCTGCGCGCCTTCCTCAGGCACGTGGTCGAGAACAAGTCGCCGATCGATTTCCTCGCCTTCCACGCCAAGGGCAATCCTGTGATCTACGAGGGTCACGTGCGGATGGGCCTGCACAAGCAGCTCCGCGACATCGAGACGAACCTTGCCATCATCAATGAGTTTCCGGAACTCCGGCACCTGCCTGTGGTGATCGGCGAATCCGATCCGGAAGGCTGTGCGGCCTGCTCCGCACGCGTCCATCCCCAGAACGGCTATCGCAACGGTCCGCTTTACGGCGTCTATGTGGTCGAGAGTATGATCCGCACTTACGAGCTTGCAAGACGCGCCAACATCCACATCGAAGGCGCGGTGACCTGGGCCTTCCTCTTCGACGACCAGCCCTATTTCGACGGTTTCCGCGATCTTGCCACCAACGGCGTCGATAAGGCTGTTCTCAACGGCTTCCGCATGCTCGGCAAACTCGGCGGCGAATGGCTGGAATCGGAAAGCGATTATCGCCGCGACATCGAAGATATCATGAGCCATGGCGTTCGCGGCAAGCCCGATGTCAACGTCGTGGCAACCCGCGACGACAAGGGCGTTTCCATTCTCGTCTGGCACTACCACGACGATGATGAAGCCGGGCCGTCCGCCAATATCACGGTCAATCTCGACGGCTGGGACGGCAAGTTCGCCTCGCTCAAGCATTTCAGGATGGACGAGGAGCATTCCAACGCTTTCGGGGTCTGGAAGGCGATGGGCAAGCCGCAGAATCCGGCCGGCGAAGACTATGCCAGGCTGGAAGCCTCGGGAAAACTCGCCGAGATCGATGGTCAGGCGTCGGTCAAGGTCGACGACGGCAAGATCGAGCTCAAGGTCTCCCTACCGCGTCAAGGCGTGTCTCTCCTGCGTCTCGATTGGTGAGCCGGCAGGCGAAGGGAGCGTAATCGAAAGATTGCGCTCCCTTTAAACGGCCCGGTCAATTCTCGCTGACATAGGCAAGATAACGTTTCTTGCTCGGCTGTAGATGGTCGACGCAGAGCTGGGCGAGAACCCAGTTATCCCCGCCACGCAGCATCTCGATCATCAGCCGGTGATGCTCATGCGAGATGCGTAGCGATTCCTTGCTCGACATTGAATTGGCACGCACCGGCAGGCTGAGCCGCATATAGAGCTCGATCGATTGCACGAGATGCGCATTGCCGCAGGCGCTAAAGAGCGTCAGGTGGAACTTGTCATTGGCCTCGTGCACACCCCTGAGATAGCCGGATTCGATGTGGCGGCCATGCTCCTCATGCAGCGCCAGCAGTTCCTCAATCAATGCCTCGGGCGCCGGCAGCTTTATCCACAGCGCCGCCTGCCGTTGCAGCAATTCCCGCACGTCGTAGATTTCCTGGACCTGGCGAGCCGTCAACGAACGCACCGTTGCCCCCTTGTTGCGCTCCCGAACGACGATGCCCATCGTCTCGAGCTGCACGATCGCCTGCCGGGCGAAATGGCGCGTGACGTGAAAGCGGGCAAGAAGCGTGTCTTCGGTCAGGCGGGTTCCGGGCGCAAGCCGCCCGAAAATGATGTCTTCCTCCAGCGCGCGGGCAATACTTAAATCATCATGCTCGATGCCGTCTTCGCGGCTTTCGTTGAGCGTCTGCAAATGTCATCTCCTCTGAAGCATAACCCCGAAAATCGAAGTCGATTTTCGGAAAAGGATTATGCGCCAATTTAATGTGATAGAGCGTCCTTAGCGCGTCCTGTCGGACGCGCGGCGCTCTAACGGCGAGCCATGTTACAGTGGATTGCGTTCTGGGTCGAACCGGCTCAGGCGATAGATATCCTCGACAAGGGCAAGCGTCTTGATGTTATCGTCCGGCGATGTCTCCATCGCCACCTTTCCATCGAGGCTGTCGAGGAAATGCGCAATGGTCGCGTCATAGGCGCCCTGGTAGGTCTCGTCAGGATCGAAGCTCTCCCGGCGCTGCTTCGCACCCTCGGCCGAGAGCAGATTGCCGTTCAGTTCGAGCGTGCCGAGCGCCCCGAAGATGCGTAGGTGATCACGCGGCGCTGGCGCCGCGCCATGCACGGCGAGATTGGCGTTGATGGTGACGAGAACGCCGTCGCTCGTCCGGCGCAGGACGACGCTTGCGACATCCTCCGCGACGATATCGCGATTGCTCCTCTCAAGCCGTGCACTGACCACCTCCAACTCGCCCAGAAGATATCTCAGCGCATCGAGATGATGGATCATGACCTCCATGACCAGCAATCGCTGCTGGGTCCGGAAGAACGGCTGGCGCACCAGCGCCGGCCTCTTTCCCTCCGCATCCGCGATCATGCCGCTGGACAGGAATTCGAACTGCACCTGCCGGATCTCGCCGGCTAGCTCCTCGTCAATCCACGCCTTCAGCCGCCGATAATAGGCGCGGAACCGCCAGTTCTCGTGGATCATCAGCCTGCCCCTGCCGGAAAGTCCTTCCAGCAGGTCGACCGCCTCGCCGTAAGAGGGCGCGAGCGGCTTCTGGCAGATGATGTCGAGGCCCTTTGCTGCCGCCAGCCGAACCAGTTCGACATGGAACTCCCGCGGCGCGCAGATATCAACGGCATCGAGCTGCTCGGCATCCAGCATCGCCTGCGCGCTCGCATAGCTGCGCGCGATATCGAAGGCGGCAAGCCGGGCTTCGACGGCGCTCAGCGACGGGTCGGCGATCGCCACGACCTCGGCTCTTTTCGACTGCCGCATCCATGCAGGCAGATGGTAGGCACTGACCCAGCCGGCACCGATAATGCCGATACGCCGTCGTTCCGTTCCCATCATCGCGCTTCCTCTGCATTCAATCCTATTTTATCAATAATCTATCCTGCTTCCTCACAAAAGCCAATCATCTGATTGCTGAACGAAAGCGCGAATTGCGGAGATTCCTATTGTATTTTATGGTGATCGCCGAAGAAATCCAAAAATACGATACAGTGACACCATCTTATTTATTGACAATCCTCCGTATCCCTCTACCCTGACGCCACGGCCATGGATCAATTTGGCGAGGGAGGAACAGCTTTGTCGAACGGTCTTCGCCGCAAGCTGACGAGTTATGGCGATCAGGGATTCTCCCTTTTCCTGCGCAAAGCATTCATCAAGGCCATGGGTTATTCGGACGATGCGCTCGACCGTCCGATCGTCGGCATCGCCAACACCTACAGTGATTTCAACCCCTGTCACGGCAATGTGCCGCAACTCATCGAGGCAACCAAGCGCGGCGTGATGCTGACGGGTGCGATGCCCATGGTGTTTCCGACGATCTCGATCCATGAGAGCTTTGCCTCGCCGACCTCGATGTATCTGCGCAATCTGATGGCGATGGAAACGGAAGAGATGATCCGCGCCCAGCCGATGGATGCCGTCGTCCTGATCGGCGGCTGCGACAAGACCCTGCCGGCCCAGATCATGGCCGCCGCAAGCAGCGAGATACCGGCGATCTTCCTGCCGACCGGCCCGATGGCCGTCGGCCACCACAAGGGCGAACGGCTTGGCGCCTGTACGGATTGTCGCCGTTTCTGGGGGCGCTTCCGCGCCGGAGAGATCGACGAGGCCGAGATCGCCGAGGTCAACAACAAGCTGGCCAGCTCGATCGGCACCTGCACGGTGATGGGCACGGCGAGCACCATGGCGAACCTGACCGAAGTCATGGGTCTCTGCCTTCCCCGCGCCGGTTCGGCGCCCGCCGTCGAATCCGAACGGGTTCGCCTTGCCGAGGAGACGGGCCGTGTCGCTGCGCGTCTCGCCATGGATGAGGCCGCGCCGACGGTGCGCGATATCCTGACGCCGCAGGCAGTCCGCAACGGCCTCGTCGCGCTTCAGGCGATGGGCGGCTCGACCAATGCCGTCGTCCACCTTACCGCAATCACCGGCCGCCTCGGCCTGCGCCTCGACATGGCCGAGCTCGACCGGCTGGGCCGGAGCATTCCCCTGCTCGTCGACCTGCAGCCCTCCGGCCAGCATTATATGGAGCAGTTCCACGAGGCTGGCGGCGTCCCGGCTCTGTTGAAGGCGGTGCGCCATGAAATCGACGGCAGCGCCCCGACGGTCTACGGCAAAACGATCGGCGAAATCATCGACGCTGTCGTCGACGAGCCGGGCCAGACCATCATCCGCACCGTCGAGAAACCGTTGAAGCCGATCGGAACGATCGCCGTCCTGCACGGCAATCTTGCGCCGCGTGGCGCCGTCATCAAACAATCCGCAGCCTCCAAGGATCTGCTCCAGCATATCGGCCGCGCCGTGGTCTTCGATTCCGTCGAGGATATGACGCTGCGCATCGACAGCGACGATCTCGACGTCCATGCCGATGACATCCTGGTTCTGCGCAATGCCGGGCCAAAAGGTGCGCCCGGCATGCCGGAAGCCGGCTATCTACCCATCCCGCGCAAGCTCGCGCGGCAGGGCGTGAAGGACATGGTGCGGATTTCCGATGCCCGCATGAGCGGCACGGCCTTCGGCACGATCATCCTCCATATCGCGCCTGAAGCCGCCGATGGCGGCCCTCTGGCGATCGTCCGCACCGGCGATCGCATTCGCCTCGACGTCGAGGGCAGGCGCATCGACCTTGACATCGACCAGGCGGAATTCGATCGCCGCATGCTTGATGTCGTCAACCGGCCCTCCCCGGCCCCGGCGCGCGGCTATGCCAGGCTCTATCAGGAGCGCGTGCTCCAGGCTGACGAAGGCGCCGACTTCGACTTCCTGCAAAGCGAGGAGTTCGACGCGCGATGAGCGCCGCTGATATCGAGGCACCGCTTTGCCTGCCCCACCGGCCGCTGACGCGGCTGCCTCGGGCGGCACTGCCGCAAGGCACGGTCGACACGCATTTCCACGTCTTTCGCACCGGCGCTCCGCTCAACACCCCACGCAGCTACACGCCTGACATCGCGACGATTTCCGACTGGATCGAATTCTCCGGCAGCCTTGGCATTGTCAGAGGCATATTGGTGCAGCCAAGCGTCTATGGCCGCGACAACAGGGTGTTGCTGGAGGCGCTTGCCGCCTATCCAGATCGTCTGCGCGGCGTCGTCGTCATCGATCCCGAAACTACAGAAACCGAGATAGAGCGGCTCGACCGGCTCGGCGTGCGCGGCGTGCGGATCAATACGCGCAACAAGGGCGGCCTCCCGCTCGCCGCCGCCAGGACACTGGCGGAGAGTATTGCCCCTCTCGGCTGGTCGCTTCAATTGCAGATCAATCCCGAACAACTTTCCGATATTGCAGCAACGCTGTCCGGCATCCGCCTGCCCATCGTCATCGATCATCTCGGCTTCATTCCGCTTGCCAGAGAGACGAGATCATTGCATGTCGATGCGCTGAAAAGACTGATGGACAGAGCCGAGGCCTACGTCAAAGTAACCGCGCCCTATCGTCTGACGAAGGACGTGAATTACGACGGTTTTGCCGAGGTCGGCCGCGCCCTTGCCACCAGCCATGCGGAAAGGCTGCTCTGGGGCAGCGATTGGCCGCACACCGAATTGTGGGACGGCATGCCCGATGACACTGAGCTAGTAGAGACCATGCAGGCCACCATCGACGACCCCGCGGTTGCTGAAAAGATTTTTGTTCGAAATGCCGAAGCGCTGTTCTTCGGCCGCTGAATTGGAGAGCACCAATGGCCAGACTGACTGAAGATGCCAAGGGCGTCTATGTGATCGCCGTAACCCCCTTCACCGATGACGGCGCGCTCGATCTCGCCAGCATCGACAGCATGGTCGATTTCTACGAAGGTGCCGGTGTCACCGGCCTGACGGTGCTTGGTCAGCTCGGCGAGGCCCCGAAGCTGACGGCCGAGGAATCGCGGATAGTCGTCGAAAGGGTGCTGAAGCGACTCGATGGCCGCCTCCCCGTCGTCGTCGGCGTTTCGGCGCCAGGGCTTGCGCCGATGAGCGAGCTCGCCGAAGCCGTCATGGGTGAGGGTGCCGCCGGTGTCATGGTCGCGCCACCCTGGACCGTCAAGACCGACGATCAGGCTTTCGCCTTCTACCAGTCGGTCGGCGAGGCCCTGGGCGATACGCCCTTCGTGCTGCAGGATTATCCGCTCACCACCAATGTGACGATTGCGCCCAAGGTCATCGAGCGCATCGTCAACGAGGTGCCAAACTGCGTCATGCTCAAGCATGAGGATTGGCCGGGTCTTTCGAAAATCTCGGCACTTCGCGCCGCCAGCGACAAGGGCGCCACGCGGCGCATCTCCATCCTGTGCGGCAATGGCGGGCTTTTCCTGCCCGAAGAAATGGGCCGCGGCGCCGATGGCGCCATGACCGGCTTTTGTTATCCCGAGATGATGGTTGGTGTCGTCGAGGCCTATGCCGCCGGAAATCCCGATCGCGCCCATGCGATCTTCGATGCCTATCTCCCGCTCGCCCGCTACGAACAGCAGCAGGGCATCGGTCTTGCCTCGCGCAAATATGTGCTTGCCAAGCGCGGTGTGATCAAGTCCGCCACCCTGCGCAAGCCGGGCGCCAAGCTCTCGGCGCTTGATATTGCCGATGTCGAGCGGCTGCTGGCGCGCCAGGCCATCCGCCTCAAGGAGATCGGGGCGTAGCACACCGGCGCAAATGCAAAGCCGCTGGATCATCGCTATGGCGCTGCAGCGCGAGCAGATGCGTATATCCATCTCGTCCGTGGGGTTGAAACCCGAGCGACTCCCAGAACTTCGCTGCACCATCGTTTCCCGCATGAACGGTGACGACAGTGCAGAAGGAACGCGCATGATCGACCAGAGCCAGGGCAAGCATCCGGCCGATGCCGCGCCCGCGCATTGCCGGACGAATGTAGAAACGCCGCATCCGCAACGCTCCTGACATGGCGGTGTCGACAGTCATGCCGCCGATGCCGACGAGCGCGTCGTCGACATAGGCGCCAAGCAACCTTTCGCCGTCACGTTCGAACCTGACGGCGCCGGCCGACCATTCGTCGATAAGGCGGGCGACATGGCGATAGCCCTCCCGCCGGGCCTCGCTTTCGAGATCTGCGATCTCCTGCGGCAATCGATCGCGGAGCCGGCGGATATCGATGGTCATTGCAATGCCGATGGTTAGATTGCAGGAACCGGAATCTCGCGGCGCGTCGCCGCAACCGGCAGGCCGACCGGCACGAAACTCGCGTCACCATCTCTAGCCATGTCCTGCACCGTATGTTTCTCCAGCGCCTTCGTCACCTCATTGAGGTCGCCGTCCAGCTGTTCGGCCGGAATGAGATTGCCGATGACGAAATCGAAGCGGTCGCCGCGTTTGTTCAACAATTCGTGGAACACGGTCATGTCGCGAAGCTCGGTAGACCATTTCGCCAGCCAGTAGAACAGGCCGGAATTGCGTGCCGTCATATGAACGGGAAGGATCGGCAGATTGTATTTGCGCGCCAACCCGACGGCCGAGGTCTTCCACGGACGTTCATTCAGCCGGCCGTTCGCCCAATAGGCGATACGGCCTGAGGGAAAGAGCACTGTCGCCTTGCCTTCCTTCACCGCATGGTTGGTCAGCTGCAGCGTTTCGCGCGCTTTCAGCTTGCTCTTATGCTCCTCCCGCCATTCGACGGGAATGATCATCTCGGCAAAGCGCGGATTGACGCGGATGGCATCGCGATTGGCAAAGAACATCATGTCCGGCCGGCGCGTTTTCAAGAGATCGAACACGGCAACGCCGTCGGCAATTCCGGTCGGATGGTTGCTGACGAGGATGAAGCCGCCGGTATCGGGAATGCGTTCACCATTGGTGATGCCGATGTCGAGCCTCAGCACATCGCTCAGATATTCGAACGACTGGAAGCCCGGCATTTTGGCGACCGCATTGGCGAATTCGAGCGCCTTGTTATAGCGCAGCAGCGTGTAGAGGAACGGCCGCATAACCGGCCAGAGCGGATTTTTCACGATCCTCTGGCCGCGTTCGGCAATCAGCGTATCGACGATATGACCGGGCTTTCCCTGTGAAACGAGAGCGATCGCTTCCGCGAGCTGTCCGAAAGCCGTCATGGAATCGCGCCGTGCCATGAAAGATCCTGTCTATGGGGTATAAGCTATCGCAATAGAATATGATCGAAGGATGACAAAGGCTTGGCCGGCATTAGCAATTCCATAACTGTTCCTGCTCCAAATTGGCGGACTTGAAGGCAAAATCAAGGCCCGCAACGTGAACGAACTGCTTGTTATCGCCGATCCGCGCCTGATGACGGAACGGGCCGCCTGGCTCGAAAACCTCGCCAGTGAGCGCCGTCTTTCCGAGCACACGCTCGACGCTTACGAGCGCGATACCCGCCAGTTTCTGACCTTTCTGACCGGCCATCTCGCCGGCCCGGTGACGCTTGGCGATATCAGGGAGTTGCGCTCCGCCGATTTCCGCGCCTTCCTGGCGGCCCGGCGAAAGCAGGGCTCCGGCGCCCGATCGCTCGGTCGCAATCTCGCCGGTCTTCGCTCGCTGCTGCGCCATCTCGAAAAGAAGGGCTTGGTCAATGCCGCCGGTGCTGCCGCGGTGCGCTCGCCGAAACAGCCGAAATCGCTGCCCAAGCCGCTGTCGGACACCCAGGCGATCACCGTCGTCAGCGACGACGCCCAGCTCCATGACGAACCCTGGATTGCGGCGCGCGATGCGGCGGTTATGACGCTGCTCTACGGCTGCGGCCTGCGCATCTCCGAAGCGCTGGATCTTACTCCCGCCGACCTGCAGAAGGGCGCGACGACTCTCCGCATCACCGGCAAGGGCAACAAGACGCGGCTGGTGCCGCTGCTCTCCGTGATCTTCGACGCGGTCGAGAAATACCGCACGCTCTGCCCATACCATCTCGAGGCTGGCGAGCCGCTGTTTCGCGGCGCCCGCGGCGGCAAGCTGCAAGCGGCGATCATCCAGCGCACCATGCAGAAGATGCGCAGCGCCTTCGGCCTGCCGGAGACGGCGACACCGCATGCACTGCGCCACTCCTTCGCCACCCATCTGCTTGCCGGCGGCGGCGATCTGCGCACCATCCAGGAATTGCTCGGCCATGCCAGCCTTTCCACAACGCAGGTCTATACCGGCGTCGATGCATCGCGGCTGCTCGAGGTGTATGATCGGGCGCATCCGCGAGCGTAATGGATGTCGCCCAAAAGTGCGCAGCGGTTTTGGGGCAACGACATGCATAAACGATAGGCTTAAAGCGCATCGCATGGATGCGATTGAATGTGAGGCGCTTTAAGCTCTCGTTAAGGCATTCTCTTAAAGGAATATGCGCAAGCCGGGCGTAGAGCATGAAGCCTATAGCATGTGATCGGAACACCCATCATGACGACATCAATCGGCCGCCGGACGTCTTACCTCGCAGTGCCGGCCAATCTGTTGCTCTGGCTGATCGCAGCCTTTCACATGCTGCTTCTTGCCGCCCTGTTTGCCGCCTTCCTGACGGCAAGGCCGGCAGCGGCCGAAGACGTCGCCTGCACCGGCCGCAATCTGATGGTCGAGCTGCAGCAGAACGACCCTGCCCGCTACGCAGAGGCGCTGAAGGAAGCCGACGCCACGCCGAACGGCAAGGGTATCTTCTGGAAGATCGAGAAGCCGGGATTGGCACCCTCGTGGCTGCTCGGCAGCATGCATGTCACCGATCCGCGCGTGCTGGCCCTGCCGCCGCGCGCCCAGGCAGCCCACGATGCCGCCGACACGATCATCATCGAATCCGACGAGATCCTCGATGAGCGGAAGGCGACCGCCGCCCTGCTTGCAAAGCCGGAACTGACGATGTTCACCGACGGCACGACGATCGACAAGCTGCTTTCTCCCGAGGACTACAAGCGTCTCGAAACCGGCCTCAAGCAGCGCGGTATCCCGATCAGTACCGTTTCCCGGATGCGGCCCTGGATGATTTCCAGCGCCGTCGCCCTGCCGGCCTGCGAAATCGCCCGCAAGGCAAAAGGCGCGCAGTTCCTCGACCAGAAGATCGCCACCGATGCCATTGCTCAGGGCAAACAGGTCAAGGGGCTGGAAACCCTTGCCGAGCAGATCCAGGCCATGGCCGATCTGCCGGTCGAATTCCATCTGAAATCGCTGATCGAGACGCTGGAACTCGGCGACAAGATGAGCGATGTCGTCGAGACGATGACCGACCTCTACCTCTCGGGTGATATCGGCATGACCATGCCGATGCTGAAAACCGTGACACCGGAGGAGGAAGGTGAAAACAGCGATTATGCCGCCTTCGAGCAGCGCGTCATCCTTGACCGCAACAAGGTGATGGCCGAGCGCGCAGCGCCCATCCTCGACAGCGGCAACGTCTTCATGGCCGTCGGTGCCCTGCATCTGCCCGGCAAGGACGGCGTCATCGAACTGCTGCGCCAGCAGGGCTTCACCGTAACAGATGTAAATTAAGCCTTCAGTGCCAAGATTGACGGAGCGGACATGCTTGGCAAAGTCGGCCTTGTGCACCGGATGGGCGGCGTGAAAACAAGCTCTGGTTCGGGAAGCGAATTAATTTCGCCGGAGATGGAAACTATAAATCGGCCCAACTTTTTGCCGCCACCGCGGAAGCACAAATTGAAAGCTATTCGCAGTTTACGAATGGTCGCGATTCTTGCCGCTTCCGCTATCCCATGCATCGCCACCGCCACCCAGAGTAATCGATTTCCGCTGGGAAAATATTGCGGGGAACTCCTGTCGAACGGCATCATGGCAGAGGCGCAGACAACGTTCGGTCCGAGTGTCACAGACGGCAAGATAAGGGGAAGCTACGTATTCTTCGAGGAGGGGCAGACTGTCACGGGCTTGCTGGCTGAGCCGAGCGACGACGGTGATGGAAATGATTTAACGCGCAATCTCGTTTGGCAAGACAAGTATGGCCACGGGAATCTGGTTATAACCTTCACATCGGATTTCTCCGAATTCCAAGGAAACTGGAGTGACGGAGGGAAGGCGTCTTTTCCATGGAATGGGATGCGTTGCGAACCAACGATAAGCTAAATCAAACTCCCATTTGTGCCACCTCTTCGATTAACGGGCCAAGGCGCATGTGATCGCTTATGCCGGCGGTCAGCCGAGCGTCATGCGGCGCAGAACATTGCTTTTCCAATAGCACTGATGGACGAGGGCGCCGGCGACATGCGCCGCGATCAGCGCCCAGAGAATGATCTTCAGGACATCCGCGTGGAACGAACCGGCGGGATTGATACCGAAATAGTAGGCGGCGATGCCCGAAAGCGGCATCGCGAAGATCAGGATGTAGAGGCCGGCATGGGCAAGCCTCGCTGCAAGACGGAAGATCGCCGGCTCCTGCGCGATCTCATCCGGAACGCCCTTGGTAAAACGCAGCCCGAGCCTGAGGACGGCAAGCAGCAGGATGGCGATGCCGACATAGGCATGGATATTCGCCGACGAAATCTGCTCCGGCGTCGGTACCTGGCCTCTGCGCATCAGCCGATGCCAGATATTCATGCCGTCGGGAAACAGCAGGTTGAAGAAGATCAGCAGCGCCACGGCCCAGTGAAGAAAACGCTGGCTCAGGCTGTAACTCACGATGGACGGCTGTTGCATTTCTGGACCTTTACGAATGCAGAACCCAACGATACGCAAAAACTAAAACAGCCGCCTGCCTTCCGGCAAGCGGCTGTATGCTTTGTTACGAATATGTAAGATTACATATGGATCGGCTTGAAGAAGGTTGCGAGCGCAGCCTCTTTCACCGCTTCCGACATTGTGGGATGCGCGTGGCAGGTACGGCCGAGATCTTCCGACGAACCGCCGAACTCCATCAGCACGGTGATCTCGTGGATCATCTCGCCGGCGCCGAAGCCGACGATATGGCCGCCGAGCACCCGGTCGGTTTCCTTGTCGGCAAGGATCTTGACGAAGCCGTCGGTCGCCAGCATCGCACGCGCCCGGCCGTTCGCCGTGAACGGGAACTTGCCGACCTTGTAGGCGACGCCTGCCGCCTTCAGCTCTTCCTCGGTCTTGCCGACCGAAGCGATTTCCGGCTGGGTGTAGACGACGCTCGGAATGACCTCGTAGTTCACATGGCCATGCTGTCCGGCGAGGATTTCGGCAAGCGCCACGCCCTCGTCTTCCGCCTTGTGCGCCAGCATCGGACCCTTGACCACATCGCCGATCGCATAGATGCCGGCGACATTGGTCTTGTAGTGACCGTCGATCTCGACACGGCCGCGATTGTCGAGCGTAACACCGGCCTCTTCGAGGCCGAGGCCCGCCGTGTATGGCTTGCGTCCGGTGGCAATCAGCACGACCTCGGCGTCGAGCGTCACCTTGTCGCCGCCCTTGACCGGCTCGAAAGTGACCTTGGCGCCCTTGTCGGCCTTTTCAACGCCGGTGACCTTGGCGCTGAGATTGAAATCGATGCCCTGCTTGGCCAGCATGCGCTGGAATTGCTTGGAGACTTCGCCGTCCATGCCGCCAAGGATGGTGTCGAGATATTCGACGACGGTGACTTTGGCGCCGAGGCGCGACCAGACGGAACCGAGCTCGAGCCCGATGACGCCGCCGCCGACGACGATCAGCGTTTCCGGCACCTTCTCCAGCGCGATGCCGCCGGTGGACGAGATGATGGTCTTTTCATCGATTTCGACCTGGACGCCGGGAATGCCGGCGACATCGGAGCCGGTGGCGATGACGATGTTCTTGCCTTCGATCTCCTGCACCTTGCCATCTTCGGCGGTGACGGAGACCTTGCCGGCCGAGACGATCTTGCCGGTGCCCTGGAAGGTATCGATCTTGTTCTTCTTGAAGAGGAAGGCGACGCCGTCGACATTCGACTTCACCGTCGCATCCTTGTGGGCCATCATATTGCCGAGATTGAGCGTCGGCGCCGGGACATCGATACCGAGCGCGCTCATCCCGTGGCCGGCCTGATGGAACATTTCGGAGGCATGCAGCAGCGCCTTCGACGGAATGCAGCCGACGTTCAGGCAGGTGCCGCCATAGGTCGCCCGCTTTTCAATGACGGCGACCTTGAGGCCAAGCTGGGCCGCCTTGACGGCGCAGACATAGCCGCCCGGGCCGGTTCCGATAATGATCACATCGTAGGACATTGCTTCTTTCCCTTTGGATTTTTCGTTTAATCGGCCGCGCGCGATATCTGGCCGTAGAATTCGAGAATATATTGCAGGCTGTTTTTCGCCCTGTCGTTCTAGCGGCCGCCGCTCACATTGAGGATCGCGCCGGTGATATAGGAAGCCGAAGGTGACAGAAGATAGAGGATCGCATCCGCCACCTCCGCGGGCGTGCCCGCGCGCTGCATCGGGATCGACGGCGCCAGTTCCCGCGGCCGATCCGGCAGGCCGCCGGAGGCATGAAGGTCGGTTTCGATGACGCCGGGCCTTATCGCATTCACACGGATACCCTCGGCTGCGACCTCGCGCGCCAGCCCGACGGTGAACGTGTCGATCGCCGCCTTCGAGGCGGCATAATCGACATACTGCGTCGCCGAACCGAGGATCGCCGCCATCGACGAGATGTTGACGATCGCCCCGCCCTGCCCGCCATGCCGGCTCGACATGCGACGTATGGCCTCTGCGGCGCAGAGTATCGAGCCTGTCACATTGACGCGCAGCATGCGCTCGATCCGCTCCGCCGACATCTCGTCGACGCGCTGGGGATAATCGACGATGCCGGCATTGTTGACGAGCCCGTCGAGCCGGCCGAAATGCCGGTCGACCGTCGTAAACATCGAGACGATATCCGCAGCCTTGCCGACATCCCCCTGGATCGCCACGGCCTCGCCGCCATCCTCGACAATCGCAGCCACGACGGCATCCGCGGCTTGACGGTTGGCGGCGTAGTTCACCGCGACACGCCAGCCCTGGCGTGCCGCGAGCCGTGCAGCCGCGGCGCCGATACCCCGGCTTCCGCCGGTAATGAGAACAACAGGTGTATCGCTCATGTCGCACACTCCTTGAATGTCAGCACGTCCCACGGTGCCACCACGGCCTTGCCCTCGCCCCAGGCGCTGGATTCGCGGATGGCGGGACCAAGGCCGGGAAGCACGAGCTTTTCAGCCGCTTCAGCGCCTTCGGGTTGCAGATTGTCCATCTCGCCCTCGGCATCCATGCCATAGACGGCGCCCTGCCAGACCGTGCAGGCATTGAGATCGGCGCCGGTCGCATCACCCTCGGGGCAGTTGAACATCAGGATGCCGATGGCGCGCACCGGATCTTCCGACGGCATGACATAACCTTCCATCACGACAGGTGTCTTCAGCGCGCTGACCTTGAACTGGTTGCTGGCGGCCGCCGATGGAGAATTCAGCGGTGCAAAGCGCAATTCATAGGCACCATCGCGATCGACATAGACAGCCTGCTCCTGCTTGCATGCGGCACCGAAGGTGGAGGCCGGAACGACGAAAAACGCGGCGGCTGCGATTGCAGCCACGCCTTTCCGTCTCGCCGTGATCCTGATCCTTCCGCTCATTGCAGCTTCGGCTCCCTCCGCCCGTCGGCGTTCTCGACAACGCTGAAATCCGTCAACAGCACCAGCGCACGGCCATCCCTGTCGAGCCCCCAGAAGGCTGGATAGAAACCGTCGCCCCAGCCGCTCCAGAACACCGCGACATTGCCCTTCTTACCGGCGACCGGCCGGTGCAGCGCATAGATGTCCTTGTTGGCTTCCAGGTCCGACGCCAGCACGTCGTCGTAATAGTTGACGTCGGAATCCGGTTTCTGCGCCTGCACCTGCTTTTCGCGCTCTCCGATCAGATCAAGCGTATCGGCGTCCATGTAACAGCCGAGGCCGGCATCGACAGGATAGCCGAAGATCTCGCCGTCCTTCAGCGTCGCCGGGTCCTGCCCGGGCAGGACCGCAAGCTCCCAACGATCCGGCTTGCCCTCGGCAAACCGCATGCTGGCGGCCGCGACGCGCCCGAAGGCCTGGTAGAGCGTTACCGGATACTCGCCAGGCGCAACCGTTCTTGCGAGTGCCGGACGGTCGGGCTGGGCCAGCGGATCCGCCGCAACGATGCGCCCCGATGTCAGCTCGACATTGCCCATATGGATGACGCCGATCGATCGGCCGGAAAGCTCGGCATCGCTGAGCGCCACCAGGTCGAAATTGCTGCTTGCCTTGCCGATATCCCAGCCGGCAGCCGATGCGGCGACCGGAATATGCGCGGCGGCAGCGCAAAGAAGAAGGCGCGCCGCTCGCATGATCCGGTTCCGCATCGAAAGCGCTCCCTTAGAGATCGAGAACCAGACGTTCCGGATCTTCCAGGCTTTCCTTGACGCGCACGAGGAAGGTGACCGCTTCCTTGCCGTCGACGATGCGGTGATCGTAGGACAGCGCCAGATACATCATCGGACGGATGACGACCTGGCCGCCGATCGCAACCGGCCGCTCCTGGATCTTGTGCATGCCGAGAATGCCGGACTGCGGCGCGTTGAGGATCGGCGAAGACATCAGCGACCCGTAGACGCCGCCATTGGTGATGGTGAAGGTGCCGCCCTGCATGTCGGCCATGGAGAGCGAGCCATCACGGGCTGCCTTGGCAAGACGGCCGAGTTCCTTCTCGATTTCGGCGATCGACATCTGGTCGGCGTCGCGGATGACGGGAACGACGAGGCCTTTGTCCGTACCTACGGCCATGCCGACATGGCAGTAGTTCTTGTAGATGACGTCGGTGCCGTCGATTTCGGCATTGACGGCCGGCAGTTCCTTCAGCGCATGCGTCACCGCCTTGGTAAAGAAGCCCATGAAGCCGAGCTTGACGCCGTGCTTCTTCTCGAAAATGTCCTTGTACTTGTTGCGCAGATCCATGACCGCCTTCATGTCCACCTCGTTGTAGGTGGTCAGCATGGCGGCGGTGTTCTGCGCATCCTTGAGGCGCTTGGCGATCGTCTGGCGCAGGCGCGTCATCTTCACGCGCTCTTCGCGCGAGGCATCCTCGACCGTCGACGGACCACGCGCGGCGGCAGGCGTTGCTGCGGGTGCGGCGGCCGGGGCGGAAATGCCCTTGGCGACGGCAGCGATGACGTCGCCCTTCAGCACCTGGCCGCGCTTGCCGCTACCGTCGACCTGATCGGCGGAAAGGTTGTTTTCGGCAAGCATCTTCGAAGCTGCCGGTGCAGGCGGCATGGTGGAGACGGAGGCGCTCGATGACGACGCAGCAGCGGCAACCGGGGCTGGCTGGGCAGCCGCCGCCGGGGCTGGCTGGGCAGGCGCGGCAGCCGGTGCAGCGGCAGCCGGCGCGGCAGCAGCGGCAGCACCTTCAGCGATCTGGCCGAGCAGCGCGCCGAGGCCGACGGTCTCGCCGGCGGCAACGACGATTTCCGAAAGCGTGCCGGAGGCGGGTGCTGGAACTTCGATGGTCACCTTGTCGGTTTCAAGCTCGAGAATCGGCTCGTCGGCCTTGATGGCGTCGCCGACCTTCTTGAACCAGGTGCCGACGGTTGCCTCGCTGACGGATTCACCGAGAGTTGGAACGCGGATTTCTGAGGCCATTGTTCAGATCCTGATTTCGTGTGTTTTCGTTTATGCGTTTCAGATGGCGGGCGGCCGCGAGATGATCGAGGGCATCGGCAGGATATCGAAGCGGAAACCGAAACCGGAAGCGATGATCGGATCGCCGTCGGCAAGAAGCTGCGCCGCCGCCTGATCCTCGACCTCGACGATCGCCATGCCCCAGGCGCCTTCACCCTCGAAGACGGGTCCGACGACGATAGCCGATCCCGCAAGGGCGATCCGATGCCAGTATTCAGCATGGCGTTTCATCGCCGCCATTTCCTCCCCGGTCCCGTCATGCGGGAAAGTGGGGCGCGGCGGCTGCAGTCTCAGAAAGAAATAAGCCATTGCGCCCCCCTTGTTTTAACCGCCCAATGCATCCTCGAGGAATGCGGCGAGCTGCGACAGATGCTTGGACATCAGGCCCGTCGCCGGCGAGGCGGCGGCCGGACGGCCGGTATAGCGGACGCGCTGGTACTTCGCATCGATATGGGCGAGCACCCATTCGAGGAAGGGGTCGATGAACGACCATGCGCCCATGTTCTTCGGCTCTTCCTGGCACCAGACCATCTCGGCATTGCGGAAGCGCGACAGCTCGTTGATCAGCGCCTTCGCCGGGAACGGATAGAGCTGCTCGACGCGCAAGAGATAGATGTCGTCGATGCCGCGCTTTTCACGCTCTTCGAGAAGATCGTAATAGACCTTGCCGGAGCACATGACGACGCGGCGGATCTTGTTGTCCTTCTGCAGCTTGATCGGGCCGTCCTTGATCACCTCGGCATCGTCCCAGAGCAGACGATGGAAGGCGGATTCGCCGGCCATTTCGGCAAGCGTCGAGACCGCCCGTTTGTGGCGCAGCAGCGACTTCGGCGTCATCAGGACCAGCGGCTTGCGGAAGTCGCGCTTCAGCTGCCGGCGCAGGATGTGGAAATAGTTTGCCGGCGTCGTGACGTTGGCGACCTGCATGTTGTCTTCCGCGCAAAGCTGCAGGAAACGTTCGAGGCGGGCCGAGGAGTGTTCGGGACCCTGACCTTCATAACCGTGAGGCAGCAGGCAGACGAGGCCCGACATGCGCAGCCACTTGCGTTCGCCCGACGAGATGAACTGGTCGAAGACCACCTGCGCGCCGTTGGCGAAATCGCCGAACTGGGCTTCCCAGAGCGTCAGCGCATTCGGGCGGGCGAGCGAATAGCCATATTCGAAACCGAGCACGGCCTCTTCCGAAAGCATCGAATTGATGACTTCGTAGCGACCCTGCGTCGGCGAAAGATTGGCGAGCGGGATGTAGCGCTCTTCGGTTTCCTGATCGTAGAGAACCGAGTGACGCTGCGAGAAGGTGCCGCGTTCACAATCCTGGCCGGAGAGGCGGATCTTGCTGCCTTCGACGCAGAGCGCGCCGAAGGAGAGCGCTTCGGCCATCGCCCAGTCGATACCCTCGCCGGTGGCGATCATGTTGGCCCGGTTTTCCATGAAGCGCTGGATCGTCCGGTGTGCGTTGAAGCCCGCCGGGATCTCAGAGAGCTTGCGGCCGATCTCCTTCAGCGTCTTCATCGGCACGGCGGTCTTGCCGCGGCGCTGCTCGTCGGCATTGTCGGCCGTGCGCAGTCCCGACCACTCACCATCAAGCCAGTCGGCCTTGTTCGGCTTGTAGTGCTGGCCGGCCTCGAACTCCTGCTCGAGATGGGCGCGCCAGTCGGCCTTCATCTTCTCGACTTCACCGTCGGTGAGCAGGCCCTCGGCGACGAGACGGGCCGCATAGAGCTGCAGCACGGTCTTGTGGGCGCGGATCACCTTGTACATCTTCGGCTGCGTGAAGGACGGTTCGTCGCCTTCATTGTGGCCGTAGCGGCGGTAGCAGAACAGGTCGAGCACAACAGGCTTGTGGAACTTCATGCGGAATTCGGTGGCGATCTTCGCCCCATAAACCACGGCTTCCGGATCGTCGCCGTTGACGTGCAGGATCGGCGCCTCGATCATCTTGGCGACGTCAGACGGATAAGGCGACGAGCGCGAGAAGGCCGGGTTTGTGGTGAAGCCGATCTGGTTGTTGATGATCACATGCATGGTGCCGGCGACGCGATGGCCGCGCAGACCGGAAAGGCCGAGGATTTCGGCAATGACACCCTGGCCGGCAAAGGCCGCGTCGCCATGGATCAGCAGCGGCAGAACCTTGGCGCGTTCGGAAAGCGGGATGATGTCGCCGTCCCAGACGGTGGCGTTCATATCCTGCTTGGCGCGGGCCTTGCCCATGACGACGGGGTCGACGATTTCGAGATGCGACGGGTTCGCCGTCAGCGAAACGTGGATCTTGTTGCCGTCGAATTCGCGGTCGGAGGAGGCGCCGAGATGGTACTTGACGTCACCCGAGCCCTCGACCTCATCGGGAGCGGCCGAGCCGCCCTTGAACTCATGGAAGATCGCCCGGTGCGGCTTGCCCATGACCTGGGAGAGCACGTTCAGACGGCCGCGATGGGCCATGCCGAACACGGCTTCCTTGAGGCCGAGATGACCGCCGCGCTTGAGGATCTGCTCCAGCGCCGGGATCAGCGATTCGCCGCCGTCGAGACCGAAACGCTTCGTGCCTTTGAACTTGACGTCGAGGAACTGCTCGTAGCCTTCGGCTTCGACCAGCTTGGCAAGGATCGCCTTCTTGCCTTCCGGCGTGAAGGCCACACCCTTGTCCGGTCCTTCGATGCGCTCCTGAATCCACGCCTTCTCTTCCGGATTGGAGATATGCATGAATTCGACGCCGAGCGTCGAGCAATAGGTGCGCTCGAGGATTTCGATCATCTCGCGGATGGTCGCGTATTCCAAGCCGAGCACGTTGTCGATGAAGATCTTGCGATCGTAATCGGCGGCCGTGAAACCGTAATTCTCCGCCGACAGTTCATGATAGTCGTCGACGGGAGCGGCGATGCCGAGCGGGTCGAGCTTGGCATGCAGGTGACCGCGCATGCGGTAGGCGCGGATCATCATGATGGCGCGCACGGAATCGCGCGTCGCCTGCAGCACCTCGGTGCTGTCGGCAGGCTTGCCCTGAGCTTCGGCCTTGGCCTTGACCTTGGTCTCGATCACCTTCTCGACGATGCCCCAGTCGCCATCGAGAGCCGACACCAGATCGCCGCTGGCCTGAAGCGGCCAGTTCTTCTTGCGCCAGGAAGCCCCTTTGGCCGCCCTCTTCACATCGCTGGGATCCTCCTCCAGCGCCTTGAAGAAAGACCGCCACTGATCGTCGACCGATGCTGGGTCCTCTTCATACAGCGCGTAGAGCTGCTCGATATAGGCAGCGTTGGCGCCATCCAGAAACGAGGTGATCTGAAACTGCTCGTTGGCTTCTTGCCGTGCCATGGTGATATGCGGACGCTTCCGTCCGCCTCCTGACTTTGATGAATTTGCCGGCTTGATGGCCGGCTGCCGCATTCGATTGCCGCCTGTCCGCGGCGCATCTGCTGGTTTCGTGTTGTCGAGGCCGGGCGGAGGGCGCAGATGCCGTTCCTCCGCCCGGTCTATATAGGTGGCTTAGCCCTTGAGGACTTCAACCAGCGTCTTGCCGAGGCGGGCCGGAGAGGGCGATACCTTGATGCCTGCCGATTCCATCGCCGCGATCTTCGATTCCGCATCGCCCTTGCCGCCGGAAACCACGGCGCCGGCATGGCCCATGGTGCGGCCCTTCGGCGCCGTACGGCCGGCAATGAAGCCGGCCATCGGCTTCTTGCGGCCCTTCTTGGCTTCGTCCTTGAGGAACTGGGCTGCGTCTTCTTCAGCCGCACCTCCGATTTCGCCGATCATGATGATCGACTGGGTGGCTTCGTCGGCCAGGAACATTTCCAGGACGTCGATGAACTCGGTGCCCTTGACCGGGTCGCCGCCGATACCGACGGCCGTCGTCTGGCCGAGACCTTCATTGGAGGTCTGGAACACGGCTTCATAGGTTAGCGTGCCCGAGCGGGAAACGATACCGACCGAACCCTTGCGGAAGATCGAGCCCGGCATGATGCCGATCTTGCATTCTTCCGGCGTCAGGATACCCGGGCAGTTTGGGCCGAGCAGGCGCGACTTGGAGCGGTCGAGGCGAGCCTTGACGCGCACCATGTCCATGACCGGAATGCCTTCGGTGATGCAGGTGATGAACGGGATCTCGGCGTCGATCGCCTCGATGATCGCGTCGGCGGCTCCGGCCGGCGGAACATAGATGACAGACGCGTTGGCGCCAGTCTTTTCCTTGCCTTCGGCAACGGTTGCAAAGATCGGCAGGCTTTCGCCCTTCGCGCCGGTCCAGGTTTCGCCACCCTTCTTCGGATGGATACCGCCGACCATCTGGGTGCCGTAGTAAGCAAGCGCCTGTTCGGTGTGGAAGGTTCCGGTCTTGCCGGTTAGGCCCTGAACGAGAACCTTGGTGTCTTTGTTGACGAGAATGGACATGCGAGGCCTTTGTTTAGGAGAGGTTGGAAGACGTGGGGGACGCACGACGATAGACGCCGCTGACGACCTCCTGCCAAGTATCGCTGCCTGCAGGCGAAAAGCTGACGCCCATCCGGTAGCAGTCTTCATTTTCAAATGTGAATATGGTGCGCTGGCTGCCGCGCGGCGAAGTCTTCATCAGCACAAGCTCATTGCCGTTCCACTCGCCGGACGCCGGCACGGGCGGCGCAAAACCTGCGGTGTCGAACTGGTAGAGTTTGTAGGCCTTGTCCGAAGCATCGAAGCCGAAAACATTTCGCGCCTCGAACGAAACAGCACCATCGCGCGTCTGGCGATAGCGCTGCTCGAGGAAGAACCCGCCGAACAACGCCTCGCCGGAAAACTCCGCACTGGCCTTGCCTTCACTCGTCCACGCCGACGCCGCGACACGCTCGTCCCCTTCCCACACGCCGGCGAAGGCGTGGAGGCGGAAATGAGCAGCGGAGGGCGTGGACTGGAAGGCCATGATCGTTCTCAGCCGTTGATCGCCGCAACGATCTTCTTGGCCGCATCGTCCAAGTCGTCAGCCGCCGTGATCGCCAGACCAGACTCGTTCAGGATCTTCTTGCCGAGCTCGACATTGGTGCCTTCAAGGCGCACGACGAGCGGAACCTTGAGGCCGACTTCCTTGACCGCGGCAATGACGCCCTCGGCAATGACATCGCACTTCATGATGCCGCCGAAGATGTTGACGAGAATGCCTTCGACCTTGGGGTCTGCGGTGATGATCTTGAAAGCCGCAGCAACCTTCTCCTTGCCGGCGCCGCCGCCGACGTCGCAGAAGTTGGCCGGCTCCTTGCCGTAGAGCTTGATGATGTCCATCGTCGCCATGGCGAGGCCTGCGCCGTTGACCATGCAGCCGATATTGCCGTCGAGCGCGACATAGGCGAGGTCCCACTTCGAGGCCTCGATTTCCTTGGCGTCTTCTTCGGTCTCGTCGCGCAACGTCTTGACGTCGTCGTGACGGAAAAGCGCATTGCCATCGAAAGACATCTTGGCATCGAGGACGCGCAGATGGCCATCCTTCATGACGATCAGCGGATTGACCTCCAGCAGAGCCATGTCCTTTTCGCCGAAGGCCTTGTAGAGCGTCGGGAAAAGCGTCTTGGCGTCTTCGGCGGCAGCACCATCGAGCTGAAGTGCCTTAGAGATCGCAACAACGTCGGCAGCCGTCACGCCGGCTTCCGGATCGATGGCGATCGTGTGGATCTTCTCGGGCGTGTCGTGGGCGACGGCCTCGATGTCCATGCCGCCTTCGGTCGATACGACGAAGGCCACGCGACCGACCGAGCGGTCGACAAGGATCGAGCAATAGAGTTCGCGAGCAATGTCGGCGCCGTCTTCGATATACAGACGGTTGACCTGCTTCCCGGCGTCGCCCGTCTGGGCGGTCACCAGCGTGTTGCCGAGCATTTCCTTGGCGTGGGCGACTACTTCGTCGATCGACTTGGCGAGGCGAACGCCACCCTTGGCGTCAGGACCGAGTTCCTTGAACTTGCCCTTGCCGCGGCCGCCGGCATGGATCTGGCTCTTGACCACGTAAAGCGGACCGGGAAGCGACTTGGCGGCAGCTTCGGCTTCTTCAACCTTGAGAATAGCCACACCCTCGGCAACCGGGGCGCCATAGCCCTTCAGCAGAGCTTTGGCCTGATATTCATGAATGTTCATGGGTCTATCCCTATTTCGATTACTTCAGCGCCAATCACTTCAGGGCAGGCGCGATGTTGATGCAGGCTTCGCAGAGACCGGCGACTGCGCCGACGGACTTGTCGAAGGCTTCCTTCTCGGTCTTGTTGAGATCAATCTCGATGATGCGCTCGACGCCGCCGGCGCCGATGACGGTAGGAACGCCGACATACATGTCCTTGACGCCGTACTGGCCGGAGAGGTGGGCAGCACAAGGCAGAACACGCTTCTTGTCCTTGAGGTAGGATTCGGCCATCTCGATTGCCGAGGCGGCCGGCGCGTAATAGGCCGAGCCGGTCTTCAGCAGGCCGACGATTTCGGCACCGCCGTCACGGGTGCGCTGGATGATCTCTTCGAGGCGCTCCTTGGTGACCCAGCCCATGGTGACGAGATCGGTGAGCGGAATGCCGCCGACCGTCGAGTAGCGGGCGAGCGGCACCATCGTGTCGCCGTGGCCGCCGAGAACGAAGGCCGTGACATCCTGGACGGACACGTTGAATTCCTTGGCGAGGAAAAGACGGAAGCGCGAGGAGTCGAGAACGCCAGCCATGCCGACGACCTTGTTGGCCGGAAGACCGGAAAACTTCTGCAGCGCCCAGACCATGGCGTCGAGCGGGTTGGTGATGCAGATCACGAAGGCGTTCGGGGCATATTTCTTGATGCCGGCGCCGACCTGCTCCATGACCTTGAGGTTGATGCCGAGAAGGTCATCGCGGCTCATGCCGGGCTTGCGGGCGACGCCTGCCGTGACGATGCAGACGTCAGCGCCTTCGATCGCGGAATAGTCGCTGGCACCCGTCAGATTGACGTCGAAGCCTTCGACCGGCGACGACTGGGAGATATCGAGACCTTTGCCCTGGGGAATGCCGTCCGCGATGTCGAAGAGAACGATGTCGCCCAGTTCCTTCAGGCCGGCGAGGTGCGCCAGCGTGCCACCAATCATGCCAGAACCAATGAGTGCGATCTTGTTACGCGCCATTTCGCTGTTTCCTTTGCGATCAAATTCGTCGAACGGACGCGCAAGGCACCGCCCAATGACGCAATCGCATAGACCCAAAGCCTAAAAATGGCAATGCATTATTTTTGATGCAGCGTTTTCAATCGTTTAGATCCAAAAATTCTTACGTAAACGTAATTCATTCTGTCACCAGATTGTTACTCTGCGGCGCGTTTCTGATGGTGCAGCGCAAGATATTCCGCACTGCGCATCTCGAACAGGCGCGAAGCCGTGCGGTCAAATTCGAAGCCCTCGGTGCCCCGACGTTGTAGCAGCAGTTCCTCCGGCATCGCCGCCGCGGAAATGTAAAGCCGCACGGCATGATCGTAAAACGTATCGACCATAATGATGAACCGCTTGATCTGGTTCCGCTTTTCCGGCCCGAGCAAGGGAATGTGATCGACGAAGACCGTATCGTAGCGCTCGGCGATGGCCAGGAAGTCGACCGCCCCGAGCGGTTTGTCGCAAAGATCGGCGAAAGAGAAACGCGCCATGCGGTCGACGGCGAGCGGCACATGGATGTGGCGCCCCTTCATCGGAATATCCAGCGGCTGCGCCTTGCGCCCATGCAGCGCCTGGGTCCAGGACGCATCCATCGCCATGTCGTTATGCTCGTTGATCGGCACCAGGTAGACCGGCTGGCTGCTCAGCTTCTCCATCCGGTAGTCGGTCGACGAATCCAGGGTAACGACATCGACATACTGCTTGAGCAAGGCAACGAAGGGCAGGAAGAGGCCGCGATTGAGACCATCCGCGTAGAGATTGTCGGGCTCGACGTTCGAGGTCGCGACCAGCACGCATCCGCGCGCGAAAAGCTCGGAGAACAGCCGCGACAAGATCATCGCATCGGCGATGTCGGTGACCGTGAACTCGTCGAAGCAAAGCAGTTCTGCCTCGTCGTAAAGCGCTGCGGCGACCGGCGGCATCGGATCGGCCTGCCTCGTCTCACCGTTCTTGAGCTTCCGCCGGTGCGCGGCGATGCGGTTGTGCACATCCGCCATGAATTCGTGGAAATGCGCCCGCCGTTTCTTCCTGCACGGCGCCATCGCGAAGAACATGTCCATCAGCATGGTCTTGCCGCGCCCGACGCTGCCGTGGATATAAAGCCCCTTGATGCCGTCGGCCGATTTCTTCTTGGCGGCAAACAGCCAGCCGAGCGCGCTCGACTTTGCCGCCGGCCGCCGCTGCTTCAGACCGGCGAGCACCCGGTCGAGGCTCTTTGCCACGTCCAATTGGGCAGAATCGGCCTGAAGGGCGCCCGATGCGGTCAGCGCTTTAAGCTGTTCGCAGACGCTGAGCGCATAATCCGGCATTGGTTGCATGAGGGCATATCCGCCTGTCAGTCAACGGCGGAGAACCCGCCGGAACATTTACCGGCTGAGACTGATCGACTGGCCTGTGCTCGTCTGTCCCTGGAAGCGGTTGTCGGCCGTCTTGTAGACGCTGCCGAGCTGGTTGCCCGAGCGGTCCTTGAGCAGCACCTGCTTGCCGGCGACCTCCCAGGAGCCCATCGCCGTCAGCTCGCCGACACAGCCACGCGTTCCGCCGCGCGAACCGCTGCCGAGATTGGTGAGCGTTAGGAACATGTCGCAGCTACCGTTGACGCGCCAGCTCCCGACCATCGATTCCTTGGTGATATCGAGCGCATTCGCGGCCATTGCACCAGGCTCAGCGCCCGGCATCGGCGCCGTCGTCGTCGGCGCGGCCGGAAACTGTGAGCCGCCGGTCGGCGGCGGAAGCTGCCCGCCCTGCACCGAGGGCACCGGCTGCGCCGTCAACGGCGCCGGGCCGGCACTGGCGTTGGAGCTGTAATCATATGCCGTACGCTGACAACCGGCTAGCGACAGAACCACCACCAGACCTGTCATCGCATATCGCAACTGCATCATCATACTCCTGAATTCGGCTGTCGCCGTAGAGAAACGGGCGTGAGACAAGTCCGATTATCGTAATTCGATTTGGTTAATCAAGTCGTGCTGCATAAATTGCCCGTGACAACAACTAACCGAAAAACGATACAGTTCAACTGTCCTGCTGCAAAACTTCCTGCACATAGAATTTGTCAGCAAGGTGTTGAGCGCGTTCATCTCAGTCAGGATCCCTGTCGAACTCGCGCAATGTCCTGGAATAGTGTCTCACCGCATCTTGCAGAAGGATTGCACCGGGATCGATGCGGATGCCCTGTTCGTGCACCGCGACCGAATCTCGGTGACGGCTTCGGAATCGAAGCCGTCTATTCCGCCATCGGTACCGAGGTTGATCAAACCCGGCGCTCGACCATCATCTTCTTGATTTCGGCGATCGCCTTGGCCGGGTTGAGGCCCTTGGGGCAGGTTTGCGCACAGTTCATGATCGTGTGGCAGCGATAGAGGCGGAACGGATCCTCGAGATTGTCGAGACGCTCGCCGGTCGCCTCATCTCTGGAATCGATCAGCCAGCGATAGGCCTGCAGCAGAACGGCCGGACCGAGATAGCGGTCGCCATTCCACCAATAGCTCGGACAGGAGGTCGAGCAGCAGGCGCAGAGGATGCATTCATAGAGGCCGTCGAGCTTCTGCCGGTCCTCATGGCTCTGCTTCCACTCCTTGGCCGGCGCCGGCGACACCGTCTTCAGCCATGGCTCGATCGAACGATGCTGGGCATAGAAGTTGGTGAGGTCGGGTACCAAATCCTTGACGACGGGCAGATGCGGCAGCGGATAGATCTTCACCGCGCCCTTGATATCGTCGAGGCCCTTGGTGCAGGCAAGCGTGTTCGTGCCGTCGATATTCATCGCGCAGGAGCCGCAGATGCCCTCGCGACAGGAACGGCGCAGCGTCAGCGTCGGGTCGATCTTGTTCTTGATGTAGAGCAGACCGTCGAGCACCATCGGCCCGCAATCGTCGACATCGATATAGAAGGTGTCGATAGACGGGTTCTGACCGTCGTCCGGGCTCCAGCGGTAGACGCGGAACTCGCGGGTGTTTTTGGCACCCGCCGGCTTCGGCCAGACCTTGCCTTCGCGCATCTGAGAATTCTTGGGGAGAGCGAGTTCAACCATGTCCGGTTCCTCTTGAGATCAGTACACGCGAGCCTTCGGCTCGATCTTGTGCGGATCGATGCCTTCGGCAATGAGCTCGGTGTGAACAGGACGATAGTCGAGTTTCACATCGCCTGCCTCGTTCACCCAGGCGAGCGTGTGTTTTCGCCAGTTGACGTCGTCGCGGCCGGCGAATGCACCCTCGGTATAATCTTCGCGGGCATGCGAACCGCGGCTCTCCTTGCGGGCCTCGGCTCCGTAGATCGTCGTGATGGCGTTGGCCATCAGGTTCTGCAGCTCCAGCGTCTCGACCAGATCCGAGTTCCAGATCATCGAGCGGTCGGTGACCTTGATGTCCTTCATCTCGCCCCAGATTGCCGAGATGCGCTGGCAGCCCGACTCCAGCGATTCCTGCGTGCGGAACACCGCGGCGTCTTCCTGCATGGCGCGCTGCATCTTCTCGCGCAGTTCCGCCGTCGGTGTGCCGCCGCTGGCGTGACGCAGACCGTCGAAGCGGTCCATGATCTTGTCGCAGGCGGCGACGTTGAGATGCGGGATCGGCGCTGCGCGGTCGATCACCTCGCCGGCGCGGATCGCAGCGGCGCGGCCGAAGACCACGAGGTCGATCAGCGAGTTGGAGCCGAGACGGTTGGCGCCGTGCACCGAGGCACAGCCGGCCTCGCCCACAGCCATCAGGCCGGGGATGATCCGTTCCGGATTGGCACCGTCGGCGTTCAGCACTTCGCCCCAATAATTCGTGGGAATGCCGCCCATATTGTAGTGAACGGTCGGCAGAACCGGGATCGGTTCGCGTGTAACGTCGACACCGGCGAAGATTTTGGCGCTCTCGGAAATCCCCGGCAGGCGTTCATGAAGAACGGCTGGATCGAGATGATCGAGATGCAGGAAGATGTGGTCCTTCGCCTTGCCGACACCGCGGCCTTCGCGGATTTCCAGTGTCATGCAGCGCGAAACGACGTCGCGCGAGGCAAGGTCCTTGGCCGAAGGCGCGTAACGCTCCATGAAGCGCTCGCCCTCGGAGTTGACGAGATAACCGCCTTCGCCGCGCGCGCCTTCGGTGATCAGACAGCCCGAACCATAGATGCCGGTCGGGTGGAACTGAACGAATTCCATGTCCTGCAGCGGCAGGCCGGCACGCGCCACCATGCCGCCGCCGTCGCCGGTGCAGGTATGGGCCGACGTTGCCGAGAAATAGGCGCGGCCGTAGCCGCCGGTCGCCAGCACCACCATCTTGGCGGCGAAGCGATGGATCGTACCGTCATCGAGGCACCAGGCGATGACGCCGGTGCAGCGGCTGCCGTCTTCCGACATGATCAGGTCGAGCGCGAAATACTCGATGAAGAACTCGGCATTGTTGCGCAGCGACTGGCCGTAGAGCGTATGCAGGATGGCGTGGCCGGTACGGTCGGCAACGGCGCAGGTGCGTTGTACCGGCGGGCCTTCGCCGTAATTCTGCATGTGGCCGCCGAACGGGCGCTGATAGATCTTGCCTTCCTCGTTGCGCGAGAACGGCACGCCGTAGTGCTCGAGCTCATAGACCGCCTTCGGCGCTTCCATGGTGAGATACTGCATGGCGTCGACGTCGCCGAGCCAGTCGGAGCCCTTGACGGTGTCGTAGAGGTGCCACTGCCAGCTATCCGGCGTCATGTTGCGCAGCGAAGCGGCGATACCGCCCTGGGCCGCGACCGTGTGGGAGCGGGTCGGGAATACCTTGGTGATGCAGGCCGTGCGGAAACCCTGCTCGGCCATGCCGAGCGTGGCGCGCAGCCCGGCGCCGCCGGCGCCGACGACGATCACGTCGTAGGAGTGATCGACATACTTGTAGGCTTTGCCGTTCTGGGCGGGTGAAGTCGGTGCCATATCAGCTTATCCTACGAATGCGATTTTCAGAATGGCGAAGAGACAGAGGCCGGCGATCAGGATCGCAAAGAACGTGTTCAGCATCAGGAGAACGATCTTGCCGAATTCGCCGTGCACGTAATCCTCGATGATGACCTGCATGCCGAGCTTCATGTGGATGACACCGGAGATTACCATCAGCCCCATGACCACGGCGACGAAGGGGTTCGATAGCGCGCGAACCACATCCGCATAGGGCGCGCCGGCATAGGCGAGCATGAAGAAGACGAAGAAGAGGATCAGCGGAACATTGGCGACGGCCGTCAGCCGCTGGCGCCAGAAATGATCCGTTCCGTCCTTGGCGGAGCCGAGCCCGCGAACCTTGCCGAGGGGGGTGCGCATATCCATGAGAGGACCTTCAGAAGCGAATGAGGAAGCCGATCACCCAGACCAGCACGGTCAGACAGAGCGACCCGATGATGTTGGCGATGGCGAGCTTGGTCGAGAACTCTTTCCCGAAGCCATAACCGAGATCCCACATGAAGTGGCGGAAGCCGCCGAGCATGTGGTGCAGCAGCGCCCAAGTATAGCCGAGAAGCACGAGCTTGCCGAGAAGGCTGCCGAGCACCCAGTTGGCCCAGTCATAGGAGCCCTGGCCGCTTGCCGCCGCGATCAGCCACCAGGCGACGAGCAGCGTGCCGACGTAGAGCGCGCCACCGGTAATGCGGTGGACGATGGACATGACCATAGTGGGAATAGGCTTGTAGATTTGCAGATGCGGCGATAGGGGCCGGTTATTTGTCACGTTCGCCATCAGAACCTCGCGGCGGCTTCTCTGCGCTCCCGGATTTCGGAGCATGCTCAGTCAACCACACGAATGACAAAATTCTCTGTGTGCGTTGCATCAATTGCGACGTTTAATCACCGGGAACGCCGACGACAAGCACAATCGCTGTCTGCTTTTAATTTAATCGATTCGCGTTACCGGGAAGTTTGCAGGCTAACAAAACTGGTCTCTTCCGCTCAAATTTTGTGCCGGTTGTCCGACCTGAATGGACAAGCTCCGGCTTTTGGCGCAATCTGGCGTTAACGATTTGTTAGGGATCGGAATTCCGGAGGCCGGCCACCCATGTTTCGCAGTCTGTCCGCAGTCGCCCTGCTTGCCCTGTCCGTGCTTGCTGCACTTCCCGCCGAAGCCGGCGACCGCCGCAACGATCATCGCTTTCCCGGCCATCGTCACGCTTTCCACGGCGGATTACTCCTCGGCGAACGTGCCATCTGGCGCGATCGCGGCATCCGTTTCGACAATGCCTATCGATATCGGAACCGCAAAGAACGGATGCCGTTCCTGAAACAGTTTTCATCGCCGGCGACAAATCGCATAGCCCGCAACAATCTCATCGTCGTCCTGCCCCAAACGCAGGGTGGTGACGGCGGCGGCACTTATGCCGGCTCTTCCTATGTCTATCAGGTCGATGGCGGGACCTATGTCGGCGGCAACGGCTATGGCTATCCTACAGCACGGCCGGAGCTGCTGGCCCCGAAAGCAAAGGTCATCGATATCGCAGTGCGGGACGATCCCTGCTCCTATGAGGCCAATGTCTGCGTCATCCGGCCTTAGAGCCTGTCGCGCAAGAGTATGCCGCGGTTTTGCGACAACGACACGCCTAAAACAAAGACCTAAAGCGCGAGGAGCGAATCTGAAAGGTCGGGACGCGCTTTAGAGCAGGATGACGAATGCAGGCGGCTCAAATTTGCCCGGCCCCACTCTTTCGCGACGCGGCTACGTCGATACGGATGGCGCACATCGGCGGGAGATTCTTGTCCTCAAACGTCGCCCGCCGTGGCGTTCCGCTATCCGGCATCCAAGCATCCCAGGCTCTGTTCATTTCCTCGAATGAGGCAAGGTCCCTGAGCCAGATGTTGGCGAGAATGATCTCTGACTTGTCGGTACCTTCGCGCAGCAGCATGTCATTGATGCGTTCCAGTATTTCGTTGGTCTGCGCCGTCACGCTCGCTCCCCTCGTCAGGTTTGCGACCTGGCCGGGCAGATAGGCGGCATCTGCGAGGAGAGTTTCGTCAACTTTGGCTTGCCCCATCATCGTATTCGCAGACTTCCAATGCTTGATATTGGGTCGTCGACCCTTCATCCGATCACTGTGGGGCTTCGCCCGCCACTTCGGTAGAGCGAATTAATTTGAGCCGATATAATGGAAGCTGAACGCTCCTAGAGCCTTTCCTGGTCAGCTTGAAGCATTCTGTTGGCTCAAACGGAGTCGGATGGTCGACCGGCCGGCGCGCGTCGTAGCCCGGCTCTACGGCCAAGCCGGCCGGTCGATCAGCCGGCCCGTTTCAGCCAACCCGAAGGGCCGGGCATCTTTCCGCCAGGACAAAGGCGATCGGCTCGGACGTACCCTGGGGTATGCCCGTCGCCAATCGCCTCTGCCCTGACGAAAACCTGCTCCGGCAGAATGCTGCAATCTGACCAGGAAAGGCTCTAGCTGGACAATATGGCGGTATGCCGCGAAATGAAGTCCACAAGATAGCGCGCGCCTTCGGCCGACTCGGATTGAGCATACAGACCGATCTCGATGCGCACCGGACCGGGCAGATCCGCCGATCGGTCAAGCGTCCGGCAGCCCTCCGGTTTCGTCGTGAGCATCATTGGCGCGATACCGATACCGACGCGAACCGCGGTCGCCATGGCCACCAGCGTCGATGCGACGCACGCCGTCTTCCACTTGATGTTTCGCTGGGACAGAGCCGCAATCGTCGGAAGCGTCCAGGGACACTCCTCCTCGAACATGATGATCGGAAGCGGTTTTTCCGTATCCGCCACAAAGTCGGATCTCACCGTCCACATCAAATATTCGGTCCAGATCAGGGTCGGTTTTCGCGAGAGGCAGGTGATGTCGCAAACCACGAGATCCAGCTTCCTGTCTTCAAACAGGCTGGCGAGGCGGCGATTCGGCTCGACAATGATGTCGATCTCGACCTTCGGGTTCTGGGCTCTGAAGGCACTAAGAATGTCGATCAGGTGGCCAGCTGCGAAGTCCTCGACGACGCCGAGGCGAATGCGGTCCTCGATCATCTTGCCTGTCAGCCTTTTCCCGACCTCGTCGCTGAGGGCGACCATTTCGCGGGCATAAGCCAGCATGATCTGCCCATGGCTCGTCAGCTCGAGGCCCTTTGACGAACGCGAAAACAGCGTAACGCCGACAAGCTCCTCCAGCTTGCGGATCTGCATGCTCACGGCGGCCTGCGTTCTGTTCAGCTTGACGGCTGCTCCATTGACGGTGCCGATCTCCGCGACGGTCAGAAATGCACGAAGCAGATAGGAATCAAGATCAAGCATCAGAAGCCGCATTCCATACTTTGTGGCGCTCGATAGCCGAGGGCCTCTCCGCCTATAAGCGGATATTGGACGAACCATGTTCTTCCGGCAACTGGTGACCCTTAGCCCCCGGGCGCAGCACAAGCTGCGCCCCATCAATGCCAGCTTATCGCGCGAAGAGGACGCATGCCTCGGGCGGAATGGAAACGCTGATCTCCTGCCCCCGAGCGAAGGCTATGTCTGGACGGTTAGGGCAAGCCGAGATTATCCGGTCGCCACTGACGAGGTCCAGAACGACATGCCTGAAGGCACCGAGTGTCACGACGTCGGCAACGCGTCCGGTCATGGCTCCGGCAGCCGGAGCGCCGGACGATATCTCGACGCTTTCCGGCCTCACGCAAATCTCGGCGGCACCTGAAAGATTTGCCGTGGACGCGACCGGAAACTCCCAGCCGGATTCGGAGCGAAATTTGCGGGCCGTTCCGCCCGCGGCCGAAATCGAGCCATGAATCCAATTCGTCCGACCCATGAAATCCGCGACGAAACGTGAGTCTGGACGCCAATACACATCATCCGGCTTGCCGGATTGCATGATTGCCCCGCGGTTCATCACGAAGATACGCTCTCCCAGGCTCATCGCCTCCTCCTGGTCGTGGGTTACCACGATTGCGGTCGAGCCGACCGCGGCGAGCACATCCTTCAATTCGGTGCGCAGCTCATGCCGAAGCTTGGCGTCGAGGGCCGACAGAGGTTCATCCAGAAGAACGAGGCTCGGATGGGTGGCGAGCGCCCGCGCAAGCGCAACACGCTGCTGCTGTCCGCCGCTCAACTGGTGCGGCCGCCGCTGTCCGAAACCGACGAGCCGGACGAGCTCAAGCATCTCGGCAATGCGGCGCGGTATTTGCCCCGGCGGATGGTTGCGATGGCGAAGTCCGTAACCGATGTTCTGTTCGACTGTCATATGCGGGAAAAGAGCGTAGTGCTGGAACAGCAGCCCGACATTGCGCTCATAGGGTTTCAATCCGGCCATCGGCTCGCCGTCGATCAGGATCGAGCCTTTGTCGGGCCGCTCGAATCCGGCAATGAGCCGAAGAATGGTGGTCTTGCCGCAGCCGCTCGGTCCAAGCAGTGCGATTGTTTCACCTGGGTTCACAGAGAAGGAGATATCACCGAGGGCGACGGTTTCGCCGAAGCGCTTGCTGACCCCTTGAAATTCCACGGCAGAAATCATCGTATTGTCCTCATGAACGAAACAAACCTTGGCCCACGACAGTGTCAAAGCCGACGACACGGTCCAGCACGACGATCAGCAACGCAGTGACGGCAATCAGGACCACGGCCGCCGCAGCGATCGTCAGATCGAAAGCCGCGCGCATGTTGCTGACCAGCGTAACAGGCAAGGTCGTTGCGGACGGATCGCTCAGAAACAGACTGATCGATACGTCATCCATCGAAATTGCGAAGGCGAAGATCGCGCCGGTGACGACGCCCGTCCGCATGAGCGGCAGGGTTATGGTCCAGAAGGCCTGGCGCTCGGTGGCGCCGAGAACCATTGCGGCTTCCGTCAATCGTTGGTCGCTGCCGAGAAGGCTGGCGAGACTGGTCCTTATGCAATAGGGCAACGTCACGATCACGTGGCCGAGCAGCAGGCGCGCCATACCATTTGTGATGCCGGCCTTGGAAAGGAAAAGCAGCAGGCCGAATCCAATGACAACCGGCGGGACGATGAGCGGCGAGAGAAAGGCCGAAGTCAGCGCTGCCTTTCCTGGAAAATTGCCCCGGGCAAGACCCACAGCCGCCGCAGTTCCAATCGTGACGGACAGAACCGTCGTGAGTACCGCCAAGATGAGGCTGGTGCGCAGGCTGGTAAGGATATCCGCCTGGGAGACGAGCCGTTCGAACCAGTGAAGCGACAAGGCAGGTGGCGGCATCGGGCCGAGGTAGGTCCTGGCGTCGAAAGCCATGACGCATGTTATCACCAACGGGATGGCGAGGAACGCCAATCCAAGGCCGATGACACCGTAGGCAAGGGAACCGGCGATCCGGTCTCCGGTTCTCGCGGCAAGAGACTGCATGCTCATCGGGAAACCCTCCGCGCCTGCGCAAACGTTATGACAGCGACGACCGCCAAGGCCGCGGCAAGCATGACGAGCGAGATCGCCGCACCGCTCGGGTAGTTGGCGATATCGCTGAACCGGGTGTAGATGACATTCGACATGAAAAGCACCCGGCCCCTCCCGAGCACCATGGGAATGACGAAGGCGCTGATCGCAAAAGTCAGCGACACGAGCGTGCTTGAGATCAGAGCCGGGAAGCTCAGGGGAAGCGTGATCGACAGATGGGCTTTCCATCCCGGCGCGCCGAGCGACTGGGCCGCATCGAGCAGACGCGGATCGATCGATTGCATCGCGCCAATCAGCGTTAGCGTTGCGACCGGTATGATCGAGTGAACCAGACCCGCAATAACGACGATATTAATATATTCGCGGCTGTTGGGCGAAAGGCCCAGCGTCAAGAGGAAGGGTCGGAAGATGCCGACCGACCCGAAGGTCAGTTCGATCGCATACGTCTTGATCAGGACGCTGGAAAGAACAAGCGTAATCAAGAAGCCGAGGGTGAGCGTGCGCATCCGCGGCGAAATCCGCCGCACGGTGAAATAGGCCAGCGGGAATGCCACAAGCTGGCCGATGATCGCGGCAACTCCTCCAATCCAGAAGGTCGTCAGCAGGACGCTTGCAAACGCCTGGTTTGCAAGCTCGTAATAGTTTTGAACCGTTGCCGCGGCATTTTCCACGGAGCCGACACGCCCCGGCGTAAACTCCTTCAAGCTTTCGATTGCCAGATTGATGAGCGGTGACAGAAAACCGAATGCGAACACCAGCAGGGCTGGCCCGAGCGTCAGGGCAGCATCTCGGCGATCCGGAATTGAAATGGCGACGGGTTGCCGCCTTACCTTAGTCATGATGGAACAGCCTTTTCCTCGCCCTTGCGGGCCATGAGAAAGGGAGGTTGTCGAAGCCCGCGCCTACGACAACCTGCCGCGAGGTGTCTTAGAGCAACGGGGCGATATCCTGCTCCCAGCGCTTGGACCAGGCATCCTGCTGTTCGAGAACGACATTGTAGTCCGGCACATAGACGAAGCTCGAAAACTCGTCCGACGTGAAGGACAGATGCTTGAGATTGTCGGGTGTGACCGCCTTGCTGTTCAACGGCGCTTCGCCAGCCACCTTGGCGTAGAGCGAGTTCATGTCCGGGCTGATCGCGAAGTTGACGAAATCGAGCGTTGCCTTGGTGCTTGGCCTATTCTTCAGGACGCCGAAACCGCTCTGGTAGAGGAAGGCCTTGAAGTTGCTGTCCTTGGTGAAACGCGTAACCGGGAAGTTTTTGGCCACCGCCGCCCAGCCGGGCTCGGCGAAGAAGCCGACGGAGGTCTCGCCCGACGTCAGCGAATTGGTGAAATCGATATCGGTGACGGCAACGCGGCCGATATTGCCGGATTTCGCCAATTCCGTCATGAGCTTCCACCCGGGCTCCATATTCGTTTCACTGCCGCCGGCGTGAAGGGCGAGCGCGACGATCTGGAGCATCATGCTCTGTGTCGGGCCTGGCCAGCAGATCGCGCCCTTGAGATCGGGGCTCAGCAGATCATCGATGGTCTTCACGGTGATCGGAGCCGTGTCGGTTCGCGCACCGAAATACATGCCGCCAACTGCGCGCGGGACGGCTTTGATATTGCCCTTGCCGTCACGAATGATGATTTTCTCGGGAATATTCGCAAGGTTGGGAACATCTGCAGGATTGATGGTCTCGAGCCAATCCTCCTTCACCATGCTGTTGAACGAGCCTTCCCAGCCGGCGACATAGTCGTAGTCGACATTCGGCCAGACGGCCTTGATCTTCGGCAGGATGGCGCCCGCGCCGCCCTGGTGAAGAACCCAGTTGAATGTCGCCGCATTCTGGTCGGCGGCAATCTGCTTCATCGCTTCGACGACATCGCCGCCCCATTCGACGGCGGTGAGATTGCCGCTACCGGCTGCGGCGGATCTTGCAAACCCGGTCATCGTGCTGGCAATCCCCGCGGCGGCGGCGGATCCGAGGAAGCGGCGGCGTGTCATATCGTGCAACATGGTAGGTTCCCTTTGCTGTCGGCCCTCTGCCGGGCCGTTCGCATCGGAGACTGCTTGGAGGTTGCCAGCCGCGGTAGTGGGAAAATTCTCGCCGGGTTATAAAGTTTTCTGAACATCCCGATGAACGAGCTACCCGCATCGCTGAGCCTCGGCGGATCTGAGCTATCAAGAATCGTTATATCCCCTCTCGAATTTTCGCGGTTCCAAGAGAAGTGGGCGGCGCTGATGATGATGGCAGCATCAATACCGTGGGAGCCTGCCTTGACCATTGACCGGGATTTTCTGGAAGACTTGAGAAAGCGCTTCGGCAGCGCTGCAGGCGGGGAGATGGAAGATCCGCACTTCCGCGCCGTGGCGGCGAGCGTATTCAAGGACGGCGACAGCCGCAAATGGCCCTTCGCCGATCCTGCGACCTTTCTGGATGCCCGTTTCATCGAGAACGGCTTGCGGCCCGAGGTGCTTGAGGCGCTTGACGTGGCTCTGATCGGCGTGCCGATGGACCTCGGCGTCACCAATCGCGCCGGCGCGCGGCTGGGGCCGCGGGCCGTCCGGGCGATCGAGCGTATCGGTCCCTACGAGCATGTTCTGCGTGTCGCGCCGATGGGAGGGCTAAAGGTCGCCGATGTCGGCGACGTGCCGATGCGCAGCCGGTTCGGCCTCGCCGAGTGCCATGCCGACATCGAGGCCTGCTACCGGATGATCGCGGCAACCGGGGTTATCCCGCTGTCGGTCGGCGGCGACCATTCGATCTCCGGCGCCATCCTCAAGGGCCTGGCGGCCGGCCAGCCGGTCGGCATGATCCACATCGACGCTCATTGCGACACCGCTGGTCCCTATGAGGGCTCGAAGTTCCATCACGGCGCGCCCTTCCGCGAGGCGGTTCTGGCGGGCGTGCTCGATCCGAAGCGTACGATCCAGATCGGCATCCGCGGCGGCGGCGAATATCTCTGGGAGTTCTCCTTTGTCTCCGGCATGACCGTCATCCACGCCGAAGAGGTGGCGGAGATGGGCCTCAAGGCTGTGATCGCAAAGGCTCTAGAGGTTGTCGGCGCCGGTCCGACCTATCTCAGTTTCGACGTCGACAGCCTCGATCCGGCCTTCGCTCCGGGAACCGGCACGCCGGAAGTCGGCGGGCTTCAGCCGAGGGAGGCCCTGACCCTGCTGCGCGGCTTCAAAGGCATCAACCTCATCGGCGGCGACGTCGTGGAAATCGCGCCGCAATACGACAACACCACCAACACCGCGCAGATCGCCGCGCAGGTCCTGTTCGAACTCCTGTGCCTCGCGATGTTCAGTCCCGCGGTCAGGACAAAGCTGACCTGAGAACCAGCTCCACAACGGCAGCGTGCCTCGTGCCCGCTGCCATCCATCACCTGTCGCACAACACGTCTCAAAAAGGGGAACGACATGACTGCTCTTATGAAGTTGCGTTACACCGCCACCGCGGCAATTGCCGTTTTCGGCATCCTGGCAGGGGCCGCGCAGGCCGACGAACTTGCCGATATCAAGGCCGCAGGCGAAATCAACATCGGCATCTTCTCCGATTTCCCGCCCTTCTCTTCGGCAAGCGCCGATATGAGCATCAAGGGCTATGACGTCGACGTCGCCCAGAAGATCGCCGACGGGCTCGGCGTGAAACTCAATCTCGTCAGCGTTACCGGCCAGAACAGGATCGCCTACCTGAACGACGACCGCGTCGACCTGCTGATGAGCGTCGGCTATTCGAAGGAGCGTGCCGAGGTTATCGATTTTGCCGCCCCGTACGCCCCCTACTATATCGCCGTCATCGGTCCGGCTGCGCTGAAGGTGAGCGGCAAGGAAGACCTCGCCGACAAGACCGTTGCCGTCAATCGTGGGACGCTCGAAGACACGTCGCTGACGGCCGTCGCCCCCGGCTCGGCTGCGATCCAGCGTTTCGAGAACTATAATTCGGTCATCCAGGCCTTCATATCCGGCCAGACCCAGCTGATGGTCGTCGGCAACGATGTCGGTGCGCAGGTTCTGGCACGACAGGACGAACTGAAGCCGGAGCAGAAATTCCAGCTCCTCAGCTCCCCCTCACACATCGCGCTCCGCAAGGGCGAGGAAGGCCTGAAGAAAGTCGTCAATGACAGCGTCGCCGCAATGATCTCCGATGGTTCGCTCGACGCAAGCTCGAAGAGCTGGCTGAAAGCGCCGCTCAACCCTGAAAACCTGAAGGACTGACGAGGGCGGCCTCCCACTCACCAGAGCGTGATGCCGAAAACTGCAAGCGATTGCGGTGGCATCATGCTCCAATTCTTTGGTTGAGAGGCGGATCGGGATTTCGGGCCGACCCGGCCCGGATCATCCGGCTCCAAAGGACAAGCGATGAGATACAGCCTCGATTTCAATTGGCTTTGGGACGGAATGGGAGCTCTGGCTTATGGCGCATGCACGACGCTTGCACTGACGGTCTCCACATCGGTCCTCGGGATCGTTCTCAGCATTCTCGGCGCGGCTGCGCGCCGGGGACCTTATCCATGGTTGCGCAAGGTCGTCGGCCTGTATGTGGAAATCATGCGCAACACGCCATTTCTGGTGCAGCTGTTCTTCATCTTCTTTGGCTTGCCTAGCCTCGGCATTCGCCTCGATCCGATCACTGCCGCCGTCCTTGCCATGACCCTCAACATGGCCGCCTACACGATCGAGGTGGTCGGGGCCGGGCTCGATGCCATACCGAGAGGCCAGAAAGAGGCTGCGCAGGCACTCGGCCTCAGGCCTCGGCTGGTGTTCTTCAAGATCATCCTGCCGCAGGCGATCGCCATCATTTTTCCGGCGCTGACGAGCCAGATCATCATCATGATGCTGGAATCGGCGGTGGTTTCGCAAATATCCGTCCGCGAGCTGGCGCAGGAGGCCGATCTGCTTCAATCGCGCACCTTCCGCTCCTTCGAGACCTATCTGGTGGCGACGTTGATCTATCTTTCGATGTCCGCCGCACTTCGCCGGCTGCTTGTCGCCGGGAAACGCCGTTTTCTGGGAGCCGGTCTGACATGATTGAGTTCACCTTCTGGGACATTCTGCGCAATCTTGTCTTCGCGACACGCTGGACCCTCATGCTTTCGCTCGCAGCCTTTGCCGGCGGCGCCATCGTTGGCCTGGCCATCCTGTCTGCGCGGATATCGAAAACACGCTGGCCGCGCAGCTTCGCGTCCGGCTACATTGCCCTGTTTCAGGGAACGCCGCTCCTGATGCAGCTCTTTTTGATGTTTTTCGGCCTGCCGATGCTCGGTTTCCGGATCGAGTCATGGACCGCCGCCGTCTGCGGCCTGACGTTCTACGCCAGCGCTTATCTTGCCGAAATCTGGCGGAGCGGCGTCGAGGCGGTGCCGCGCGGGCAATGGGACGCCGCAGCCAGCCTGGGCTTGCATCGTCTCCTCGAACTTCGCCTTATCATCCTGCCGCAGGCTTTCCGGATCACGCGCGCGCCGACCGTCGGGTTCTTGGTCCAGTTGATCAAGAGCACCGCACTGGCCTCGATCCTCGGCTTCGACGAACTGCTGAAAACCGCAAACGCCATCAACAACGCGACCTTCGAACCTTTCAAGGTCTACGGTCTCGTCGCAGTGATCTTCTTCGCCCTGTGCTATCCGCTGACGCAATACGCCAGATTTCTGGAGAAGAAGGCGGCGTTTGGCTGAGCGGTGCTCAATGCTCCGTATTCCGATCGCAACGAAGTGTCCAAAGGGCCGATGCCGGTTAAAAAGCTGGTGCGCCACGCAGCGGCGACGCGGCTCTCGTTCAATCACACAGAATTCGCTTTATCCAGCAGTCAGAATTTACCGGGAGATCGCTTCAATGACCGACACACAAATCCGTATTCTCGATGCCCGGACAACGGGCGAGCTTCTCCCTTTCGGCCCACTGGTCGCGACCCTGCGGCAAGCATTTGCCGAAGGCTGTGTCGTGCCGGTACGGCATCACCACACGATAGCCAATAGCGGTGAGCCGGATGCGACGCTGCTTCTGATGCCGGCCTGGCATGAAACGCACCGGCCGGAGCGCTACCTTGGCATCAAGATCGTCACCGTCTTTCCCGGCAACACGGTGCGCGGCATTCCCGGTTTGACCTCGACTTACATGCTCTATGATGGCCGGACCGGGATGCAGCTTGCGCTCCTTGACGGAAACACGATCACAGCGCGCCGTACGGTAGCGGCATCGGCCCTTGCCGCGGACTATCTTGCTCGAAAAGACGCCCGCCGCCTGCTGGTGATCGGCGCAGGCCGCGTCGCGAGCCTCATACCCGATGCCTACCGCGCCGTCCGGCCGATCGCGCATGTCGATATCTGGGATATCGATCCCGCCAGCGCCGAACGGCTGGCGCAGAGCCTCCGGCAACAAGGGCTCCAGGTCGCTGCCGTCACGGATCTGGAAGCAGCAGTGCGGCAAGCCGATATCGTCAGCGCAGCGACGCTGGCGACAGCACCGCTTATCCGCGGCGAATGGCTGCGGCCGGGCACCCATGTCGATCTGATCGGCGGCTTCACCCCGGCGATGCGCGAGGCCGATGACGAGGCGCTTCGGCGCTCCTCGGTCTATATCGATACGCACGAAGCCCTTCACGAAGCAGGCGATCTGGTTCAGCCGATCGGGGCCCGCGTCATTTCCGCAGATGCGGTGCGTGCGACACTCGACGAGCTGTGCCGCCGGGATGTTCCAGCGCGGACGTCCAACGATGAGATCACTCTCTACAAGGCAGTCGGAACGGCGTTGGCCGATCTTGCCGCCGCGACAATGGTGTATGAGGCAGTCTTGATCGCAGGCTGATGTCTTTGGGGCGAAGGGGAAGCAACGGGCCGGCGCTGATATTCGTGCGGTACAACGCTTTGTATGCCATAGTCGGGTAAGCCCCTTGTGCAAATCCGATACAGACCCGCAGTGATTACAAATCCGCCGCGCATCGAAATCCAGCAACTGGCCCATTTCGTGCTGGCCTGTCAGAGCCCGACGCTGGCAGAGACCGCGCGCGAGCTTGGGATTGCTCCTTCGGCGCTGACATCAAGTCTGCGTACTTTGGAAAATGAACTTCAACTCAAGCTCTTCATTCGGAAAAGCGGTCACCTCAGTCCTTTACCGGCAGCCTTCTGGCTGTTTCAGCAGGCAACGGCCATCCTTCATCGCGAAAGGTTCGTGCGTCGGATGCGGAACGGGGACACGGACCATCTTCGCATCAATATTCGCCTCGATCTCAGTTTCTCCATCGGCCGGTTTTCGAAGGCGATCGGACGTACCGTCGAAGATATGGAACGCGAGCGGCCCGACCTGCTGATCGACGTGATGTTTGCAGACGCACGAGGAAAATCCCTTGTTGAAGAGGGGGCCGCGGAAATCCCGGGCAACACGGGTTCGATGGAAATCGAAGTCGGCTATGTGACTGGCGTGCCATCCGCGAACCTGCCTACGATGACGCCCTTCTACGATGAGGTCTGGTTTTCCGTCGGAACGGCGGAGGCCGCGGTTGATCTTCGCTCCCCCAATCAGAAATTTGTCGTTTTGAAAATGCGTCAGGCGCTTCGCGATGCCGTCACCCGATATGCGGACGAGCATGGCATCCGCGACCGCATGATCCTGATGGATGAGGAGCCGGCAGACCTTCATCGGCTGCTCAACGAGTTTCCGCAAATGCGATTCCTGATGCCCCGCAGTATGGTCGCCGACCGGCTCGGACTTGCGCGCCTGCATCTGGAGCCCCTCGATCCGCCGTTGTCGAGCACCTTGGGCGTGCGCGCAAACAGGCCGGACCAGGAGGTCGTGTCCGCCCTGCTTTGTAACCTCAAGAAAAATCTGGAGGCAACGGAGGCCAATATCGTCTTCCGGCCGCAGTTGACGGCACGTCAATTGCACTACTTCAACCTTGCGCATCTCAGCGGAGGTATTTCGGCGGCGGCGCGCGCGGCGCATATCACGCAACCTTCCGTTTCGACGCAGATTCAGAAGATCGAGGCAGTTGTCGGGCAACCCCTGTTCGAACGGCGGCGCAACGGTGCCGAGAGCACGAAGGCCGGCAAGGCATTGCTTCCCTTCACCCTGGAGATCGAAGAGCGCATCGATAGCCTCCTTCGGGCCAGTCTGGATATTGCCGCCCACACACAGGCGACCATCTCGATCGGCATGCTGCCGAGTTCGGGGCATGATAGCGTCATGACGGACAAGGTGGCGCAGGCGCTGACGGCAACCCGCCTTGGCCATCCCGAATACCGGCTGAGAATCATAGAAGGTTCCAACGCTGCGCTTCACGACCAGGTACGTGCGGGAGAGCTCAATCTGGCTATTGTCGGTGCCGTCCAGACGCAGATGGCCCGGATCCATCTCGGGCCGAGCGAGCGTCTGTCGGTCGTTGCCAATCCGGCCTTGGACCTTGCCGGTCGAACGGAGATTCCACTCGCGGAAGTTTGCGGATTTCCGCTGGTTCTCGGAATCAAGCATCTCAGTATCCATCAGGCGTTCATGGCAGCCGCCAGCGCGCGGCATCTGTGTGTCGAGCCGGTCATGGACGTCGGTTCCCTGCCATTGGCCATCGCCATGGTCCGCCGTTTGCCGGTCTGTACGGTCCTGCCGGTGTCCTCGGTCCAGCAGGATATCGACAGCGGCCGCCTCACCGCGGCGCCGATTACGGAGGACGTCATCGCCGGAAACCTCTCGGTGATTTTCTCCGGCGAAAGGACGCTGTCCGAGGCCGAGCGGACGATGATCCAGTCACTCGCTGCCGTCTTCGGCCGACAGGCGTGATCTAAAAAACATATCGTATCGAATCGCGCTCATGCACCGAGCATTCTGATTTTCCTATCCTCCAATTCACGATTTTCGAGCTACCCAGCCTCCGGCCTGCGGCTGATACTTGCCGCATCAAAACAGCCCTCGGAAATGACTTTTACAGGATTGCCGGATGAATGATCACCCTGATCCGCTTGAAAACCCGGCCATGACATCCGGGACGGCCGGCGCTGCAATGCCACGCAGCGAAAGCGATCAGTCGTGTCGGGGCATTCTTCAGGAGCTCGACCGTCGCGGTCAGCTGCTGGTGATTTCGGAGGAGGTCGACCCGATCCACGACGTATCGGCCATTCTTTCCATCGTCGATGAAAAGGCGGCGGTGCGGCTCGACTGCATCAAAGGTCACGACATGCCGATCTTCGGCAACATCCTGTCGGATCTCGATCGTGTCGCCCTGGCGCTTGACGTCGCGAAAAGCGATATCCAGGAAAAGCTGCTGTCCTCGATCGCCTCTCCGGTGCCGCCAGTCTTCGTGGACGATGCGCCGGTACAGCAACAGCTCTTCCAGGACGACATCCTGACCCGGCTTCCAGTCCCGACCTTCTTTTCCAAGGAGACCGGTCCTTACATTACCGCGGGTCTGATCGTGGCGCGCGACCCTGAAACGGGCTTGGGCAACGCGTCCTATGCCCGCATCAAGGTGCTTGGTCCGAACGAGGCGATGATCGGAATTGCACCGAACCATCATCTCGCCATCATGGCCCGCAAGGCGGGCGCCAAAGGCGAGCCGCTCCCCTTCGCCGTCGTCCTCGGCGCGCATCCAGCCATTCAGCTTGCCGCCTGCTTCTATCTGGGGCTTGGTGACGATGAAATGCACTGCGCCGGATCGCTGCTCGGCGAGCCGGTGCGGCTTGTCCGCTGCAAGTCGATCGATCTTGCCGTGCCTGCAGAGGCGGAGATCGTGCTCGAAGGTCATATTCATATCGACGAGCCGATCCTTGAAGGGTTGGTCTCAGAATATCACGGCATGTACGAGGATTACGGTTCCGGGGTGCGCGTCAGATTTGAATGCATGACTTGCCGCTCCGACGCGATGTTGCAGGTGATCGAGCCCGGTTACCACATGGAGCACCTCTATCTCGGCGCGGTGCCGATCGCCGCCAGCCTCAAGGCCGTCATCCGGCGGTCCGTTCTCAATGTCGGCGAGGTTGCCGTCACCGCATCAGGCAGCGGACGGAACAACGTGGTCGTGCAGATCGATGCGCCCCGCCCGGGACAGGCACGCCGCATCATGTCGATCTGCTGGGGTGCGGTCAGCATCGTCAAGAACATCACGATCGTCGACAGCGATGTCGACCCTTGGGATCTCGATGCCGTCGAATTGGCAAAGATGACGCGCATGCGCGCGGAGCGCGACATTCTCATCGTCACGGACCTTCCGGCAGACCGGTCCGAGCCTCAGGAAGACGGCGGCGTGATCGCCAAGGTCGGCTACGACGCCACGATGAAGCCGGGCGATCGAAGGGAAGGGTTCGACAAGGCGCTTCCGCCGCCGGATTCCTACGAACGGATGCGCAAGCTGCTGTTGCGCGTCAAGCCGGAGATGCTGATTTGAGGCGATTGATCATCGGCATATCAGGGGCTTCCGGTGCAATCTACGGACTGCGTGCGCTGGAGATGCTGCGGGACTTCGACGATGTCGAGACGCATCTCGTCATATCGCCCGCGGCGATCCGCACGGCACTGGCCGAAGGGACGGGAAAGACCGCAGACGAAATCCGTGGCCTCGCCGACCGGGTCTACAGCCACGGGGATATCGGCGCTTCGATTGCCTCCGGTTCCTTCCGGTGCGACGGCATGCTGGTTGCGCCATGCTCGATCAAGACGCTGAGCGGGATCGCGCATTGTTATGCGGACGATCTGATCGTGCGCGCCGCCGATGTCTGCCTGAAGGAACGCCGCCGGCTGGTGCTGATGGTGCGGGAAACGCCGTTGCATGCGGGCCATATCGCGCTGATGGACCAGGCAACACGCAACGGCGCCGTCATCATGCCGCCGGTGCCGAGCTTTTACACGCTGCCGAAATCAATCGCCGAAATGGTCGACCAGACCGTGGGGCGTGCGCTGGATCAATTCGGGCTTCATCATCCGACGGTCCGGCGCTGGACGGAGGATCATAACGACTGAGCCATGAAGAGCAGCGCTGAAAGCTGCCGGGCCATCATGTCAACCGCATGCAAAACAACGACGCACAATCACTCCCCCAGGGGAACTCAAAAAAAGGAGATAGAGTGATGTTGTCAGACAATCGTTCCAGAAGGTTGCAGAGCCTGTTCATGCGCGGCGCCGCCGTGTTGCTGTTGTCGCTCATGGCGGCCGCACCCGTGATGCTCGCCGCGTCTCAAGCCGCCGCGCAGACGGAAAAACCCGTTAGCGGCGGCGCGATGACCATTATCAACGGTTCGGACATCAAGAGCTGGGATCCGGCGATCTCCGCCGGCACCTATCCCGGCGGGCCGATGGATGTGCTCGACGCCGTCTACGGCTTTATCGTCTACGTCAACGACAAGGGCGTCGTGACCGGCGGCATGGCCGAAAGCCTGACCAGCACAGACGCCGTGACCTGGACCTTGAAGCTTCGCAAGGACATGAAGTTCACAGACGGGACGCCCTATGATGCGGAAGCCGTCAAATACAATTGGGACCGCGCCGCCGATTCGGCCACGCTTTCACCGGCGCAGCCGTTCATATCCTCATGGAACAAGGCGATCACCGTCGTCGATCCGCAGACGCTGACGATCAAGCTGTCCTCCCCGAACGCCAATTTCGCAGCCCAGGTCGCCGAGCTGTGCCCCTTCATCGCCTCGCCGGCAGCATTGAAGGCCGCTAAGGAAAAGACCGACATCAAGCCGGTGGGCGCCGGCGCCTTTACGCTGACCGAATGGAACCAGGGCATATCGATGACCATGGCCCGCAATCCCGGTTATTGGGATCAGCCGCGCCCCTATCTGGAGACGATCAAGTTCGCGATCATTCCCGAAACCAACAGCCGCATCGCCACCGTCGTGCAGGGTGGTGCAACGATGATGGCCGGTTATCCCTATCAGTTCGGCTCGAACGCAACGGCGCCGGGGGTTGCGACCCGCGAGATCCCGATCCGCGGCATCAACCGCGCCTATCTCAACCAGGCCAAGGGTATCTTCACGGATGTTCGCGCCCGCGAGGCCTTCTATTCCGCCATCGACCGCGCGCGGCTGATGCAGGCCTTCACGCAGATGCCCGGATACAAGGCACCCAGCAATTACTTTGGAGAGAATTCGCCCTATTTCGACAGCGCTTCATCTCTTCCGGCCTATGATCCGAAGAAGGCGCAGGAACTGTTCGACGCTCTGAAGGCGGACGGCAAGCCGTTCTCGATCAAGATCGTCACCTATACCAACTCGGACCTGAAGCGTCTTGCCGCCTACATCCAGCAGGTGCTGACCGGCTATGAAGGCGCCTCGGCTGAGATCGTCGAGGTCGACCAGGCCTCGCTGATCCAGCGATGCAAGACGCAGCTCGACTTCGACATCTGCGTCGAAGGCGGGGTGCTGGTGTCGAACGGCGCCGAGCCGAACATTTCCAATCTGCTGAGTTCCGGCGGTGCTTTCAACTGGGGACAGTACAAGAGCGCCGAGATGGACGCTGCATTGAAGGAGGCCAGCTCCACCCTCGACCCTGCCGCTGTCAAAGCCGCCTATGTCAAGGTTCAGAAGCTCGTCGCAACCGAAATGCCGCTTTACATCTTCGGTGAACAGACGCGCTCGCTGCTGCTGCGCGACAATACCGGCGGCGTCGTTCCTTCGAACGGCGGCATCCTGCAAAAGCAGTTCCTCTACGTCTGCACGGATGTCTGCCAGAAATAGCGGGTTCCAGATCACGACGTGCAGGCTCGCCCGGAAGATCCGGGCGGGCAGCGAAGGGCCGGTCGATGGGCTGGACGACCGTACAAGCCAAAGACGTTAAGACGACAGAATGAGCCCTGCGATGCGGGGCGATCGGAAAAGGTGGATGACGATGATCGGCAATCGCGAGAAGGTGAAGTTTCGGGACCTGGTTTCCCGCAAGCAGGTGTTCACGCCCTGCGTCTGGGATTGCTACTCCGCCAAGGCGGCGGAAATGGCCGGCTTCGAGGCGATCCTGCTCAGCGGCGCATCACTGGGATTCAGCATGTCCGGCGTGCCGGATCTTGGCCTGCACAATCAGGAGGAATTGGTCTACGCGACCGACCGCATCGCCGACTATTCGCCTCTGCCACTGGTCATCGATGCCGATGACGGTTTCGGCGATGTCGTCCAGACCTTCCGCACCTGTTATCGTCTCGCCAAAGCCGGCGCCGGAGCGATCCTGATCGAGGATACGCCCAATGAACGCGGCTACGCGCGGTTCGGCCGCGCCATGGAGGCGGCGACGCTTGCCGGCAAGGTCGATGGAAACGTGCCGCACGAGGTCGTCTCGCAGGAGCTCTGGCTCGCCAAGATCAAGGCCTCGATCGAAGCCTGTCAAGGCACCGATTGCGTGGTTATCGCACGCACTGAATCCAAGCTCGAAAAGGGGCTGGACGACGCTATCGAACGCTGCGTGCGCGCCGCAGCACTCGGCGCTGAGATGACCTATGTGCACGGCCTGCGCACGTTGGAGGAATGCCGGAAGGTGGCCAAGGAATTGCCCGGCTGGAAGATGTTCGGCGATGTCGCGACCGTCAACGGCGTGCCCTTCGTGCGGCTCGAGGAAATCGAGGCGCTCGGCTTCAACCTGGTGACCATGCACTATCTCGAGAAGGGATCGATGTATGGCATGATGGATTACGGTCGGCATGTCTTCAAGGACCGCAGCACGCGTTACGCGGACGAGCACAGCATGGGCGGCATGACGCCTGCCGAGCAGAAGGCCTCGCTGGAGCGGGACAGCGGCTGGCTCGATGCCGAGGACAGATGGAAGGCGCTCTGATCCCGGAGGCTGGCCGCTCTGCCATCTCGTTTTGCGAAATCCGGATGCCGGTCCAGTCCAGCATTGGATGTTCCACCTGACAATCGGAGTCCGATCGTTGCGAATTGCCAATCTCTCCTATCTGAAAGCGGTCGGCGTCCGGCTTCTGGCCGGCATTCCGGTCTTCCTGCTGGTCACGTTCTCGGCGACGGCGCTGTCGAGCCTGATGCCGGGGTCGGCGGCGCAGCTGATCCTTGGAGAGAACGCGACGCAGGCGCAGATCGATGCGCTGAACAGCCGCTACGGCTACGATCTGCCGGTCTGGGAACGTTATCTCGGCTGGCTCGGACGGCTTCTTCAGGGAGATCTCGGGCAGACCATGTTCAGCCAGCAGTCCGTGGCAAAACTCCTGGTCGACCGGGCGGCAGTGACGTTCGAAATTGCGCTGCTTGCCATGTTCGTCTCGCTCCTGATCGGCGTGCCGCTTGCCATGTATACCGCCAGCCGGCCGGGCGGCATCGTCGATACGGTGCTGCGGGCGGTGTCCTCGGTCATGCTGTCGATCCCGACTTTCGTCATTGTGGTTCTGCTCGGCTTCGTCTTCGCAATCGTGCTGCGCTGGCTGCCGGCGACCGGCTGGGTTACCTTCAGTGACGATCCGATCGGCAATCTCTATTACGTCGCCTTGCCGGTGATGTGCCTCAGCGTGCATCAGGCAGCCTATTTCTACAGAGTGAGCCGCAGCGAGTTCGTCGCGGTCCTCCAGGAGGACTATGTCCTCGTTGCCAGGGCCAAGGGCCTGCCGACGCGCTATATCCTGATGCGCCACGTGCTGCGCCCGGCCTCTCCCCAGGTGCTGACGGTGATGGGTCTGTCGATGACCTATCTGCTCGGCGGTTCCTTCATCGTCGAGAGCTATTTCGCGGTGCCCGGCATCGGCTGGACCGTTCTCAATGCGGTGAGCAGCCACGACTTGCCCGTCATGCAGGCCATCTTGTCGCTGACGGTGGTGATCTTCGTCGTCATCTTCATCCTGGTCGATCTCGGTTACGCGCTTATCGATCCGCGGGTGGACGTGTCATGAGCCGCCTCCAGCCAACACAAACGGACCTCGTGCCCGGCGAAGCGGTCGCATTGGCGGAGACGTTGAATGCCGCGATGCCGAAGACCGCGCGTTTCCGCATGCCGAGCGGCCATCCGATGGAATGGTTCGCCTTCGTGTTCCTGACGGTCCTGATCATCTCCTCGGTTTTCGTGGAGTTCATTCCGGGTCTCGTTCGGGCAAGCTTCCCCTATGGCGATTTCTCGCAAGGCCCGGAATGGAGCCTGAACGGCCTGTTCGGAACCGATGCGCTCGGGCGCAGCATCCTGTCCCGGGTGCTCTACGGTGCGCGAACGACGCTCGCCATCGTCTCGGTCGCGACGCTGATCTCGCTGGTGATCGGCATGATCCTCGGGATGCTGGCCGGCTTCTATCGCGGCCCGGTCGAGCGGATCGTCGATCTCTATGCCAATTCCATGGCGTCGCTTCCGCCGATCCTCGTCATCCTGGCGCTGATATCGGTGACCGGAAATTCGGTTTTCACGATGATGCTGGCGCTTGGCCTGCTCGACATCGGAACGTATGCACGCATCGCCAAAGGCGGCGTGATTGCCCAGAACGACCGTGATTACGTGCTGGCGGCACGCGCCATGGGCGCATCGGACATGCGGCTTCTGCTGCGCGAGATCCTGCCCAATCTCGTTCCGGCGCTGACGGCCATCGTTCCGCCGCTGATGGCGGGGTTGATCATCACAGAGGGATCGCTGAGCTTTCTCGGTTACGGCATTCCGGCGCCGGCGCCGAGCTGGGGCGGGATGATCGCCAGCTCGACCGACCTGCTCAGCCGCTTTCCACTGCTGATCTTCGGACCAATCGTCGCCATCGTTCTAACAGTTTACTCGCTCAACACGGTCGGGGATTGTCTGGCCCGTCGCATGAACCATCGCGGCAGGGAACTCTGATATGAACGAGGCAGCGAACACCACCCCGGTCCTCGATTGTCACGAGCTCTCCTGTCATTTCAGGTCGCCGTTCGGGCCGATCCGCGTGCTGCATGACATCAGCTTCAGCATCCCGCCGCGCACGACGCTCGGCATCGTCGGAGAATCCGGCGCGGGCAAATCCATGCTGGTCAAGACGATCATGGGCATTGCGCCGGAGGGGATGAAAACAAGCGGCCGCATCCTTGTCGACGGGACCGATCTGTCGACGCTTAACGAGACGAAACGCCGCGCTTTTCTAGGCCGCAAGTTCGGGATGGTTTTCCAGAACCCGATGACATCCCTCAATCCGTTCGTGCGGGTGGGACGGCAGATCGAAGAGGCAAGCCGCTTCCATCTGCGGCTCGGAAAGGCGAAGGCGAAGGCACTCGCGATCGAGCTGCTGGCAAGCGTCGGCATTCCCGATGCCGCGGAATGTTACGGGCATTATCCGCATCAGTTTTCGGGCGGCATGAAGCAGAGGATCATGATCGCCACGGCACTTGCCTGCCAGCCGGATCTCTTGATCGCCGACGAGGCGACGACCGCGCTCGACGTGACGGTTCAGAAGGAAATTCTCGATCTGCTGCAGCTTATCCAGCAGCAGCGGCAGATGTCGATGATCCTGGTCACTCACAATCTGGGCATCGTCGCCGGACGCACCGACGACATCCTCGTGCTCTATGGCGGGCATGTCGTGGAATACGGCCCGACGGACACCGTCTTTTCCCATCCGCGCCATCGCTATACCGAGGCTCTGCTTTCGGCGATGCCGCGCATGGACCAGCCGGCTCACACGAAACTGCGCACGATCCCGGGCCGTCCGCCCGATCTCGCCAACCCCGCGCCGGGATGCCCGTTCGCACCGCGCTGTCCCGCCGCCGAGGCCCGCTGCCATGTCTCGATGCCGCCGATGACGACCAGTGCGGACGGCAAGCACCGCTTCGCCTGCTATGTGCCTGTTCAAACCGGCGATGCAGCCGACACCGCGGTCGAAAGGAGGGCATTGTCATGAATGACGAGGCTTCCGGCCAAGCCGTCGATACAGGTGCCGCAACGCATGCCTTCGCTGCTTTCCTGCGCGACGACGCGCTTTTGAAGGTACGCGATCTCTCAGTCAGATACCGGCGCGGCGGCAAGATCTTTGTTGCGGTCGACGGCGTCTCCTTCGACGTGGCTCCTGGGGAAACACTCGGTCTCGTCGGAGAGTCGGGCAGCGGCAAGACGACCATCGGCCGTGCCCTTCTGAAGCTTCTGCCGAAGGCGGACACGCGTGTCGACGGCCACGTCGAATATGACGGCCTGAATGTTGCCGATCTGTCTGCTTCCGATCTTCGCGCCATCCGCAGCAAGCTGCAGATGATCTTCCAGGATCCGATTTCTTCCTTCAATCCGCGCCGCAAGGTGCAGGATATCGTCGGAGAAGGCCTCGAGATCCAGGGCATCCACAAAGCGGAAAGACTGGAAAGGGTCGATCGTGCGCTCAACGATGTCGGCATGAGCCGGACGATGGTGGAGGGCCGCAGGCCGCATCAGTTTTCCGGCGGCCAGTGCCAGCGTATTGCGATCGCGCGGGCGCTTGCCGTTGGGCCGGAGCTGATCGTCTGCGACGAGCCGGTTGCATCTCTCGACGTCTCGGTGCAGGCGCATGTGATCAATCTTCTGCAGGATATCCGCCAGAAGCGAAACCTGGCGCTGATCTTCATTTCCCACGATCTCGCCGTCGTGCGCAATGTCAGCGACAGGGTCGCGGTCCTCTACATGGGCAGGATCGTCGAGATCGGAACCGGCGATGCCATCTATCAGCGTCCGGCGCATCCCTATACCCGCATGCTGCTGGAAGCAGTCCCGGTTCCCGATGCCAGCCGGAAGATCGTGCCGAGCACAACGCCGACGCAGGCCTTGTCGCGGAGCGCGCCGCCGTCCGGATGCCGGTTCCGCCTGCGTTGCCCACGCGCTCAGGCGGTTTGTGCGGAACAGGAACCGAAGCTTGCATCGATGCCCCACGGCCAATTCGCGGCCTGTCATTTCCCTCACGACGAACCGGCGCCCGGAATGAAGACGGCGGAACAAGCGTGATGGAAAAAGCCCCTGATGCATTGGCAGAAAAAACGCTGGCAAGCGGCAACGCGCGCTCAGGACAGGATAGCGGAGCTGCGAGGCGCGCTGCTTTCTGTGCCAATGTCTTCGATGTCATTGTCCGGCTCTACGGCGAGCCCGGCATCGCGTCCTGGTGCCTCGAAGCCCAGACACGTCATGCGGTGGACGTGCCGTCACTGCTGTTCTTCGCTCTCGCGGATAGTGACGGACACGGCACGGATGACGGCGAGATGCAGCGGCTTCTGGAACGTGCCGGCGAATGGCGCTCGCATTTCGTCCTGCCGTTGCGACATCTTCGGCTAACCCTGCGTCAAGGCCGCAGGAACACGGCAGAGATTGAATTTTACGAGAAGATCAAGGCAGCCGAGCTGGAGGCGGAACGGTTGCAGGTCCGGCGTCTGGCCGACGACTTTCTCCCGCTCGAAGGGCCGGGCGGGCTGGCAGCCCGTTATCTCGAAACGATTTCCATGCCGGAACCCGAAGCAGCGGAATTGGTCGAGCGGCTTCGGGACGCCACCAAAGCCGTGTGCCACGGCTTCCCCATCATGCGCACCGAGGATCTGAAGACATCATGAGCGATTTCGACGCCGTCATGACAGGAACCATCGCCACCGAAGAAGGCGTCGCGGAAAACTACGTCGCCGTGACTGGCGGCATTACCGCTGCGATCGAGACAGGCTGCGCTCCCGGCGCGCGTGTTCGATTTCGGCACTTACTTTCTCACACCTATCGAGCTTCAAGGACATCGAGATGAACGCCATAATTCTAGACGGTGACAGCCTGACGATCAAAGATACCGTTCGCATCGCGCGCCAGGGCGCCAAGGTCGCGCTCGCCGATGCAGCCCGCGCCGAAATCATCAAGGTGAGAAACTATATCGAGGAAAACTGGCTGACCGAAAACGCGCCGCCGACCTACGGTTTCAATACCGGCGTCGGCAAGCTCAAGGATTATGCCATCAACCAGGCCGATAACGACCGCTTCCAGCGCAATATCGTGCTCTCTCATTGCTCCGGCATCGGAGAGCCGGCGTCGGAAGAAATCGTCCGCGCCATGATGGCCGTCCGCATCAACGCCTTCTGCCTCGGAGTTTCCGGCCTGCGGATCGAGGTGGTTGATCGTCTTGTTGAGATGTTGAACCGCGGCGTTCACCCTGTGGTGCCGATCCAGGGGTCGGTCGGCGCGTCTGGCGATCTGGCGCCGCTCGCGCACATGGTTTCGGTGCTGATCGGCTATGAGGAGGCGGAAGCCTATTACCAGGGCGAACGCATGCCGGCGCCGCAGGCGCTGGAAAAAGCCGGCATTTTCCCAATTGCTTTCGATCTCAAGGCGAAGGACTGCCTTGCCCTCATCAATGGCAACAGCCTCTGCGCGGCCATGGCGGTTCTCAACCTCCACGACGCCGAGATGCTGATGAAGACAGCCGATGCGGCCGGCGCGCTCAGTCTGGAGGCGATCCGCGGCGAGCAGGCGGCGTTCGATCCCCGCATTCATCTTGTGCGCAAGCAGCCCGGGCAGATCGCAACTGCGGAAAATATCCGTCGCATTATCGAGGGCAGCCGTCGCACGACCGAGGCGGCGCGTGCGGTGCGCCTCGAGGACGATATCCTGCATCCGAAACACACCGCTCGAATCCAGGATCAGTATTCCTTCCGTTGCCTGCCGCAGGTGCATGGAAGCTGCCGCGACCAGTTGGAGCACGCCAAGGAGCTGATCACGCGCGAGCTCAACGCCGCGACCGATAATCCGCTCGTCTTCTGGAACGAACTCGGCGCGCTGGAATTTCTGTCCGGCGGCAACTTTCATTGCGAACCCATCGCTTTTGCCATGGACTTGCTGACCATCGCTTTGGTGGAAATCGGCAATATTTCCGAGCGCCGCCTGTTCTCGCTCTGCGACACGACATTGAACTACGGCCTGCCGCCGAACCTTGCCGGCAAGCCGATCGGCCTGAATTACGGCTATGGCATCATCTCGACGGCTGCGGCGTCCGTCGCATCGGAAAACAAGACGCTGGCTTTCCCCGCCGTTGCCGATACCATCCCGACCAAGAGCAGCCAGGAAGACCATGTTTCGATGGCGACATGGGCATGCCGCAAGACGCGTCAGGTGGTCGACAACATGCCGAAGATCCTTGGTGTCGAATGCCTGCTTGCGGCCCGCGCCATCTTCCTGACCGAAGAGGCACTCGGCGGCTACAAGCTCGGGACCGGCAGCCAGGCGCTCTATGACGCGCTTCGCGACGCGATCCCGTTCCAGCAGGAGGACAGCTACATGCCCAAGCAGACCACACCGGCTCTCGAGATCGTGCGGTCCGGCGCATTTCTCGAGACCATCGAGAACAAGATCGGCGCCCTGAAATAGGCGGGCCGGCTGATTTGCGCTGCGGCCGCATCATGAAGCGCCGGCATTTCATCGCCGCCCGCAATTCCCCTGACCGGAGAGAACCATGTTCGATGATCTGATAATGCCGCCAGCCGACAAGATCCTGTCGTTGATGCCGATTTTCCGGCAGGACAGTCGTTCGAACAAGATCGATCTCGGCGTCGGAGTCTACCGGGACGCCTCCGGTACGACGCCGATCCCGCGGGCGGTGAGGGAGGCAGAAAAGCGAATCCATACCGCGCAGACGACCAAAGCCTATGTCGGCCCGGCCGGAGATCCTGTTTTCTGCGATCTCATCGGCAGGCTTGTCTTCGGCGAAGCCGCGCCGTGGGAGCGAATTCGCGGCATCCAGACGCCGGGCGGAGCAGGCGCCTTGACGGTGCTCGCCGGCCTGATCTCCCTGGCGCGCCCGGGTGCTGCGGTCCATGTGCCCGACCCGACCTGGGTGAACCATGTGTCGATCCTCGAAGACAACCGGCTTCGGGTCGTCACTTACCCTTACCTCGATCGCCGAACAGGCGAGGTGGATTTCGACGCCCTGCTCGATCATTTCTCACGGTCGGAGCGGGGCGACATCGTGTTGCTGCACGGCTGCTGCCACAATCCGACCGGCGCCGACCCGAGCCGTTCGCAATGGCAGGCGCTGGCAGAGATCATCGCCGAGCGCGGGCTCGTTCCGCTGGTCGATATCGCTTATCAGGGGTTTGGCGAGGGTCTCGAGGACGATGCCTTCGTGGTACGGCTGCTCACCGGCATGGTTCCGGAAATGCTCGTCTCCTCGTCATGCTCGAAGAATTTCGGAATCTATCGCGAGCGTACGGGTGCCGCATTCATTCTCGCCGCGAACGCGGATCGGGCGGATGCAGCCAAGGCGCAACTCACAGTGCGAGCCCGTCTCGTCTATTCGATGCCGCCGGATCATGGCGCGGCTATCGTTCGCACCGTCCTGGAAGACCCGGCGCTTTCGGCCGACTGGCGCGCCGAACTGGACGATATGCGCTCCAGCATTCTGTCGCTGCGCCAGGGGCTTGCTGCCTCGTTCCGGCGTTTCACCAATGGCAGCGACTACGATTTCCTCGCCAAGAACAAAGGCATGATTTCGCTGATCGGCCTGACACCCGGAGAAGCCGTGATGCTGCGCGAGCAGCACGCGATCTACATCGTCGAGGACGGACGCATCAATGTCGCCGGGCTGCAGGCCAGCCAGATCGACACCTTTGCGGAAGCCGTTCTGGCAGTTCGCGGGAAACGCTGACTGGCATCCGTTTGAGGCCAGAGACAAGAACTATTCGTGCTTCCTTCCGCCGGCGGCGTTCCTTACAATCTCGCCAGTCCTCCCCGAGCCTGGAAATGAGGTTTACATGAGCACGCTTACCCGCTTCTCCGTTCAGCCGCTCTCGACCATGACCCGCCGTCTTGCCGATGTCGCCTCCGCTCGTCGCGAACCCGACCTGGTCATCCAGGGCGCACGCGTCTTGTCCACCTATTCGGAGCGCTTTCTCGACGGACGCGAAGTCTGGATTTCGGGGGGCCGCATCGCAGCCGTGAAGCCGGCCGGCAGCTACAGGGGCGCGAGCGCCAAGCTCTACGACGCCAGGGGCGGCATCATCGCGCCCGGTCTGGTCGATCCGCATATCCATATCGAATCCTCGATGGTGACGGCCTGCGCCTATGCCGAAGCGGCGCTCCTCAACGGCACGACGACGATCTTCTGCGACAGCCACGAGATCGGCAATGTCATGGACGTCGCCGGCGTCGAGGCCATGCTCGAGGATGCACGGCAGGCGCCGCTGTCGATCTTCCTGACCGTGCCGAGCACCGTGCCGGCGACGACGCCGGATCTGGAAACAGCCGGTGGCGACCTGACACCGGACAAGATCGCCGCCCTGTTCGACAAGTGGCCGGAAGCCGTGGCTCTCGGTGAGAAGATGGATTTTGTCCCCGTTGCAATGGGCGACGAGCGCAGCCATGCGATCCTGGCTGCAGCACTCGAGCGCGGCAGGCCGGTGTCGGGCCATGTCTACGGACGGGAGTTCGTTGCCGCCTATGCCGCATCCGGCGTCACCGACACGCATGAAGCTATCGACCGCGACATTGCCGACGACCTGCTGGAAGCCGGCGTGTGGATCTTCCTGCGCGGCGGCCCGCCGACGACCCCCTGGCATTCGCTGCCGCAGGCGATCAAGACGATCACCGAGCTCGGCGCCTCCCACAAGCGCGTTGCCGTCTGCACCGACGACCGTGATGCGGAAGATCTGCTCGCCTTCGGCCTGGACTGGGTAACGCGCGAAGCCGTGAAATACGGCATGAGGCCGGAACAGGCCTGGGCGATGGGTTCGCTGCACGGCGCGACGCGGTTCGGCATGGAAGGCGAAATCGGCGGTCTGGGCGGCGGACGCCGCGCCGACCTGGTGCTTCTCAGCGACGACCTTACGCCTGTTAGCACCTGGTATGGCGGCGAGCTCGTCGTCGACGGCAAGAAGATCACGCCGATCCTCGACGAAGCCCTGTCGAAACCGTATCGCTATCCGGACGCCGCCTACCACACGGTCAAGCTGCCAAAAAATCTCAAGCTGACACCGGACCTACCGATAGAGACGGTCGTCGCTCATACGATCAAGACGGAGCTGCCTGGCATCACCCTCGGCCATGTCACCGTCACGCTGGAACCGGCCAATGACTGGCAAGCCCATTTCGACAAGCACGACCTCTGCTTCGTGACGGTGGTAGAACGTCACGGCAAGTCTGCCGGCAATGTCGCCCACGGACTGCTCAATGGCTTCGGGCTCAAACAAGGCGCTGTCGCATCCTCGGTCGGCCACGACAGCCACAACATCATCGTCGCCGGCACCAATGCCGCGGACATGCAGGTGGCGCTCGACGCGATCGAAGAAAAGCAGGGTGGCGTCTGTGTCGTGATGGACGGCAAGGTGACGGCCATGGTGCCGCTGCCGATCGCCGGGCTTTTGTCCGACAAGCGCGTGCACCAGGTCGCCGACGAGGTAAAGGCCTTGAAGCTCGAATGGGAAAAGGCAGGCTGCACCATCGCCTATATGGGCTTCAACCTTATCCCGCTGTCGGTCATCCCGGAAATCCGGATAACCGACAAGGGCCTGGTGCTGGTGCCGGAAATGGTGATCTCGCCGCTCTTCGAATAGACCTGAACGCTGGTAATCCGATGGTGAAAGAGGTGCCGATCCTTCGCCGTGACGAGGCAGGAAAACCTAACGTTACGCATCGAGCGCACCTCGTTTGGCAATCGAGATCAGCTCCTTGAAGTGCGCAGCAATCCTACCTTCGCGGCTAGCGTCCTCCGCTTCCCAACCGAACTTCCACGCGTCGTGACGCGCAAGCCAATCCCCGAGGGCGCTGGTATCACCAGTCGGCATCCTATGGGCGGCGAGGTATGGGTTTTCGTGAGCCTTCAGGCCGAGCACCCGCGCCCTTGAGCCTGCTTCCTGTAAATCGATCAGCTCTTCAATCGTCATGCGCGATCCCCCACGATGCCGGCGACGGTAGCATCGCAGTCCGCGCATGCAAGTGAATGCTAATTAATGGGTTAATTTGGGACAGTTGCGTGACAAGCGGCGCAGCATAACGATCTGATATAGCAACATAACGTTTCCTGATCGAAGACGTTGCTTTACCGATTGTACCCCTGAGAAAGGCCGCACATACTCTTGGTCATAACAATGACAAAGAGGGTAACATGTTAGAATTCAATATCATGCGGGCTCACGCCGGTCGCCTTTCCATGTCCACCATCGCCGGCATCATGTTGCTTTGCACCGGCCAAGCGAATGCCGAAACTCTTCGGCTCGCCCACGCATCGAGCTCGAAGAGCCTCATTCAGGAGGCTGTCGTCATGTTCGCCGACAAGCTCGCCGGCGAAACCAAGGGCGGCCTTACCGTCCAGATTTTTCCAGATGGTCAGTTGGGCGATGAGGGACCGATCGCCGATGGTGTCGGCTCCGGCTCCATCGATATCGGGTTAGGCGGCGTTGCCGATGCGATCGATCCGAAGCTCAACGTCGTCACCTTGCCGTTCTTGTTTTCCGATGCAAACGCAGCGCACACCTTTCTCGACGGACCAGTCGGGAAGAAGGTCTTCGACACGGGTGCCGACAACGGCTTCAAGATGCTCGGCGCGCTTGATTCCGGTTTCCGCCAATTTGCAACTGTCAGCAAATCAATCGCGACGCCGGAGGATATCAAGGGTCTGAAGCTGCGCACGCCGCCGAACCCCGTCATTCTCGCAACCATCGAACAGCTGGGTGCCCTGCCGCAATCGATTCCATTCGGGGAGGTCTATACCTCGCTGCAATCGCATGTGGTCGACGGCGTGGAGCCGGAAATACGCGATTTCGCGGATCAGAAATGGTACGAAAGCGCGAAGTTCCTATCGGTCTCGAACTATATCTGGACGCCGAATTACTGGTTCATGAACAAGGAGCGCTTCGACGCTCTGAGCCCGGAAAACCAGGCTGCGGTGACCAAGGCAGTCGAAGAGACGACGATCTGGTACCGCGGAAAACTCGACGAAGTCTATGCCCAGGTCATTGAGGACCTCAAGTCGAAGGGCGTCACCGTAACGACGGTGGACACGACACCCTTCCGTGCGATGGTTGATCCTGTCTATGTGAAATTCGGGGCGGAATGGGGCGACGATCTGGTGTCGTCCGTGCGCTCGGCAGCAGCCGGAAAATAGGCAATGCCTGCGGCGAGGATTCGATCGGTCCCCCGACGTGTCCTTGCCGTATTCGTTGCCTGTGCAGCCACGTCCTCCTTTGATGGAAAGCCCCATGAAACGCCTCGCTTCTTCAGCGGTCTTCGTGATGACGATCGTTGGTGTCCTCGTTGTCGTCGCCCTAATCCTTTCTACCGGGCTTGGTGCCGTAGGCCGGTATCTCGGTCTTTCCGGAATCACTTGGTCATTTGAAATGGTCGGCATCCTGTTCTTGTGGACGACCGCGATTGGTGCTGTTCTGTCGGAGGTCGCCGGCGAAAACGTTTCCATCGACGGCAACACGTCCACCAGTGGCCGGAACCGCTGGTTTCGCATCTATCACAATCTCATCCTGCTCACCGTTGCCGCCGCCTTTCTGTGGAGCGGCAAGGCCATGCTTGCGCGCACGGGATTTGTTCCGACCCCCGTTATGCGCGCGCCGAGTTGGATCGTTCAGAGCATCATCGTCTTCATGGGCGCCACTCTCGCCATCATCGCCATTGCGCGCATCGTTTCGGCATTCCGGGAGCGTGTCCGATGACGCTTCTGGTTCTCTTCGGCGTCTTCGCCATTACGCTTTACACTGGTGTGCCGGTCGCATGGTCGATCGCGTTTTCCACCCTTGTCGTCATTTATTTCGGTCTGGTTCCGCTCCCACCCTCCTGGTTTGCGCAACAGGTCTATATGGGAGCCGATTCCATTTCATTGGCGTCCATCCCGCTGTTTCTCGTCGCCGGCGGCATCATGAATGAGGGTGGCCTGACACGCCGGATCATCGACCTTGCCAATGACATGGTCGGATGGGTGCGAGGAGGATTGGGTGTCGTCAATGTCGCGACCTGCATGATTTATGGAGGAATTACCGGATCGGCCACGGCCGACACGGGTGCTGTCGGCGCCATCATGATCCCGGCGATGGCCGAACGGGGCTATCCAAGAGACTTCGCTGCAGCAGTTACGGCCGCAGCCGGCACGCTCGGCATCATCCTGCCGCCAAGCGTTGTGATGATCATGTACGGGGTCATAACGGATACGTCGATTGGTGGACTATTTGCAGCAGGCATCATTCCGGGTCTTATGTTGGCGGTCACATTCATGCTCACGGCCTGGTGGGTTGGGGTGAAGGAGAACTTTCCAAAGTCGGAGACCCGTCCGACCGTAACAAGCTTCAGCAAGCACCTTTTGCGGGCACTTCCTGCGTTAATGATGCCTATTGCGGTTCTCAGTTCCATGCTGAGTGGGCTTGCTACAACGACGGAGGCTGCCTTCGTGGCAGTGGTCTGGGCTCTTCTGGTCGGAGGTGTCCTCTATCGCGAAATTACCTTAGCCGGCCTTTGGAAGATCGGGGCGGAGACGGTACGCATGACCGGCGCGATCATGATCATCATGGCTGTTTCCGTTCCGTTTTCCTGGATACTGACCGTCGAGCAGATTCCGCAATGGACCGCCGGGCTCCTTCATGCTTGGGGAGCCGGTCCGACCATCACGATCCTGCTCATCCTGGCGCTTTTGACCTTCGTCGGCACCTGGGCGGACCTTGGGCCTTCGCTGATCATCCTTGCACCGATCGTTCATCCGATCGGCGTCGAAGCAGGGCTTCAGCCATATCAACTTGGTCTGATCTTCACAATGGCGCTGGGTATTGGATTGTTCACGCCACCGGTGGGCACCAACATCTTCGTCGTCTGCAACGTCGCCAAGGTTGGAGTGAACGCTGTCACTCGCCGACTCATTCCGTTCTTCATCACCAGCAACATCTGCCTTTTGCTCGTCGCCTTCATTCCAGAGACGACGGAATGGCTTCCGCGTTACTTCGGGTTCTAGCAACCGTCCGTGGCCGCAACGAATGGACAAATACGATGACGAAACATCTGGTTGGGGGAATCTCCAGCGCCGGGCGGGCCTTGCCACCCATGGACGGCAAACCCTTTGTCGCCCGACGGTCCCAAGGCGCCTATATCTGGGACGACAGACAGCGCCAGTATATCGATACGGCGCTCGGATTTGGGGCGACGGTGATCGGCCATGCGAATCCGCTGGTTGTCGAGGCAGTCACTGCCGCCCTGCGCAATGGGCCGATGCCGGCCTTTGCCCATGATGGAGAGGAGGAAGCTGCCGGCGTGCTGACCGCTGCGACGCAGCATTTGTCGCGGGCGATCTTTACCAATACCGGTAGCGAGGCCGTTCATCTCGCCTGCCGGCTCGCTCGCGCTGCCACGGGCCGCTCCTATATCGCAAAAATGGCTGCCGGCTATGACGGCTGGTATGACGACGTTACGCTAGGCCAGGCGGGATCCGCCGATGCGGCAATGCTCACAAACGCACGGCCGGTGCACGAGCGAACCACGCTGCTGCGCTTCAACGACTTCGATGATGTCGATCAACTGTTCGCAGAAAACAGTGACATCGCTGCCGTTATCCTGGAACCGATGCTGGCCAATGCGGGATGCATCCCGGCAGCGCCCGGATATCTTGCTCATGTGGAAGCGACGGCGCGGCGCCATGGCGCGCTTGTCATTCTCGATGAGGTGCTGATGGGATTTCGCACGCGTTTCGGGCTGACGGGGCATAGCATGGAGGTGGAAGCAGATCTGGCCACCGTCGGCAAAGCCATCGGCAGTGGCGTCGCAGTGGCCGCTGTCGTCGGTCGACCCGACCTCATGGCGCTTGCAGAAGAGGGTACAGTCAACCGCGCCGGGACTTACAGCGGCAATCCTGTGGCCACAGCCGCCGTCACCGCAACGTTTCAGGTTCTGAGAGACCTCGATTACGCCGCCTTGCTGGCGCGCGGCGAGCGGTTAAGGCATGGCATAAATTCAGCTTTTGCCAGTTATGGCAGGGCAGTTACAACCTCTGGGGAGGGCTCTGTGTTTACAATCTGGTTTGCCGATAGCCCGCCCTCGAACTACGCAGAGACGCTGGACAGGGCAAATGCCGTCATGACACTCAAACTTCATGAGGCGCTTCGCCGCCGCGGGCTGTTGATCATGCCGTTTGCCTTCGGTCGTCTCTATCTTTCCAATGCCCACACCGATGGCGTTATCGACGAGATGATCGGTATTTTTGAAGACGCAGCAAGAGACATGGCGGCCTAGCCAATTTGCTGTTTTGGGATCCTGAAAACCATATGCCTTGCAACTGGCCGTTTACCGGATCGCGACCCTGATCACGGCGACCAGTAGATAGTGTCAAAGCTGCTGAAAATGCGAGCGGACGAAGCTGGCGACCGTGCGAACAGCGGCGCGCGCGCCATGTGGAACGAGAAGGGCGATCTCGAGCGGTTTCAGCGACGGCAGGCCGTCGGCTTCCGCGGTCAGACGGCGGTGTCGCGAAGCGACAACCGAGGCCGGCAAAGCTGTAACCGCGGCACCCGCATCCAGCGCCGCCTGAATCGACGGCAGATGTGAGGATGTCCATGCCGCTCGCCATCCGATGCCGGCCTGGGTGAGAGCGTGGACGATATGGGGCCGTGCTCGACAATCCTTCTCCGGAAACAAGGCAAGAGGGAGGGGGCGCTGCCGCTCAATCTGCCCATCTGGAGGTCCGCACCAGACCAGCGGCTCGCGACGCAGCAACTCGCCGACGATCGAATCCGGTGCACGAGTGATGATAGCGAGATTGATAGTGCCGTGTTCGACCATCGCCTCGAGGGAGCGGGAGAAGTCGCACTGGATCTCGACTTGGATACGGGGATTGGCGCGCGAAAACTCTTCGATCAAAGGCTTGCCAAACAGCTCGATGTAGTCGTCCGGCATTCCAAGACGGACATAGCCGCGCATGGCACCTGGATCGAGCGCTGCCAGCGCCTCGTCCTCGATCGCAATGATACGGCGGGCATAGCCAATCAGGATCTCGCCTGTTTCAGTCAGGTGCACGCCGCGTCTTGTCCGGTCAAACAGCTTCCGCCCGATCTGTTCTTCAAAACGGGCGATGATGAGACTGACGGCCGCTTGCGACTTGCCGATCCTCGTCCCTGCTGCAGTAAAGCCACCGGCGTCGGCCACTGCCACGAAGGTCGCGAGCGCATCTGTGTCGAAGTGCTGCATTTTGAACCTTGGAACTCGCTGTGGGACGTGCGGCGATCTGATCGTTCCGACTAAGCGAGCTTCACCAAAAGACCGCCGGACTGCAGATATCATTCTCCCTTTCCTCAAGTGAGTAAAGCGCTGGCCATGATGCGAACACGCCGACGCGCGCGGACGTCCAACGATGAGATCACTCGCTACAAGGCAGTCGGAACGGCGTTGGCTGATCTTGCCGCCACGATGGTGTATGAAGCCGCCTTTGATCGCCGGCTGACATCTTCTGGTCGGGGCGATCGCGAATGATCGGAACGCGCCTGTTGCCCCGTTCCAATAGGCCGGCAGCCTCTGCTCCCGACGACTTCAATAGCGCGCATCTTCCAGGCCACAGAAAGGGTCTACCGGGTTGGTACCGAGGAAGGGCTTGCGACCGAGCATACAATCAACGACGGCTTCCTGGACGCTGTCCATGGTGGAGTACGCATTGATATAGGCCGGTACGCGCGGCGCATCGTAAAGGTGATAGGGATGCCCAAAGGAGATCATTACGGAGGGAATATTCGTCCAGGGTCGGTACATGGCCTTGAAGAGGCCTCCACCACCCATCCTATGCCAGTCGACGAATATCCGACCTCGCACGAGTAGCGACTCGTCGCCTAGCGCGTAGAGGACGAGGTCGAAGTCGTCGGGGGTCGGCACGATGTCCGGTCGGTCGATCGTGACTTCGAAACCTTCCCTCCGCAACAGCGCGGGTAGCAAGAATTCCAGTGGCTGCGGCATGAGCGGATGAATGATGCCGCCGTCGACCAGCAGCACGCGCTTTGTTTTCGCCGGATCGAGCGGAAAGATACCATTGACGTCCTTCACAAGCGTAGGCGAGCGGCCGATGTATTCCCTTGATGCTGCGACATTGTCTGGATGCGCAAGCAGGTGGCGCGCTTCCGCCGCATCGGGGAGGACGTCTGACGGTTGAAAAAGTTTGAGATGGGCCTTGAGCGCCAGCACGCGAAGAACCGCTTCCTCAAGTCGTTCCGGAGTAATTCGCCCATCTTCGATGGCACCCTTGACCGCCGCCATATCCTGCTCAGGTTCATCGCTGAAGAGGATCATGTCGCAGCCATTTGCGATGATATCAGGCAGCGTATCGAGGTGGTGGCCCCAGGCGGACAGCCCTCCCATGGGTGTCGCGTCAGAGACGATGATGCCATTGAAGCCGAGTTCGTCTCGGAGAAGATCAACGTTCAGCAACCGGGAAACCGAGGCCGGTCGGAAGGCTTCAAGCCCGGCATCTGGCATCTTCGATCGAACATAGGCCGGAAGGGAAATGTGCCCGCTCATGATTGCCAACACGCCTTCGGCGATCAACGTTCCATAGAGCCGACCGAAGGTTTCCTTCCACTCGTCCATGGAAAGCGGATTGGTCGTCGTAACGAGGTGCTGATCGCGGTCGTCATATCCCTCGCCCGGCCAGTGCTTTGCGGTGGCGGCAACGCCATTTCGTTGGAGACCGTGAACATGGGCAACCGCGTGCCGCTCAATCTTGTTGACATCGGAGCCGTATGAGCGCGTACCGACAATCGGCGATCGGAACGCGTTATTTATATCGATGACTGGCGTGAAGGACCAGCGCACGCCCATCGCGCGGCCCTCGCGTGCCAGGATTTCCGAGCTTTTCTCGGTCGCCTGAACGTCGTCGACGGCGGCAAGGCCAAGTTGGCCCAGCACCGGAGTGCCGAAAGCGAAGGAATGACGGCTGCCTTCGAGGTCTGCGCTGATGATGGGCGGGACTTTGCTCTTGGCCACGAGGTCAGAGATGACCCGCCGCTCGAACTCGAGGTCAGCCGTGAAGAAGCGGGTTACGCCGCCCGGCCTTAGTGAAGCAATGCGTTTGAAATCCTCCTCATCCGTCCCGATCATGATCAAGGTGAAGAGTTGGCCGATCTTGTCATCAAGATCGAGCGAGGCATAGACATCGCGGATCCAGGATATCGCAGCGTCGTCGAGGTTGAACGGCGCTTTGCGAAGCTCGTCGTAGATCGTCATAAGTTCCCCCGTTGATCAACGCTCTGCGGATAGCCCGTGTGAATATGCACGCTATCCCGCCACAAGCCAGCGCGGTGATGTCAGGTTAAGTTCGTCGGGAACATTTTGGATATCGAGGGTCGGCTTGAGCAGTCGCTTGAGCAGCGGGCGGCGAAGCGACGGCCGCTTTAGTTCCCCCTGAATGGCCTGGGACATCAGGCTCTCATTTTTGATCTAGGAAGCGAAGCGCCACACCGTCGTCTTTTTGATTTCGCTGTCCTCCAGCGCCCGCGTTACCGGCACCTCATAAACCGCGCAGAATTCCAGCTGATCCCGCGGCAGATAGCTACGTCCGGGATCGCCGACCAGCACCCGCTTCCCGTCGGCCGCGAGCTTCGCCAACCAGGGAACGAGCGCATCGGCGAAAGCGCGGTCGTAGAAGACGTCGCCGGCAAGCACGATATCCGTATCGACGGCCTGCCCGATCAGATCGGCGCCGGTAAATCCGAGTGAAACGTGATTGGCCTCGGCATTCAGCCGGACTGCCGTCTCCGCCCAGGGATCGATATCGCTAGCCATGACCTCCCGGGCACCGGCCATCACAGCCGCAATGCCGACAAGGCCGGAACCGCTGGCGAAATCAAGCACGCGCTTGCCGCGCACCGCTTCCGGATGATCGAGAACGTAGCGCGCCAGTCCCTGGCCGCCCGCCCAGGCAAAAGCCCAGAAGGGCGGCGGCAGGCCGATCGCCTCCAGCTCCTCCTCCGTCTTCAGCCAGAGTTCATGCGCCTCATTCGCCAGATAGAGCGAAATCTCCGGCACATGCGGTGGCGGCATCAGGCTGGTGTTGGCGCGGATAAAAGCTTGCGGATCAGTCTTCAACGCGGCGGGTTGTCCAGTCCGCCCATGCGGCAGACTTCGAGATATTCTTCCTCGGTGACCGGCTGTACCGAAAGCCGCATCGAGGTGACGAGCGCCATCTTGGCGAGCTTCTCGCTCGCCTTGACATCCTTCAGCGTCACCGGCTTCGGCACGTCCATGACGGCGCGGATGTCGACGCAATCCCACTTCGGATCGCCCTTGGCGGAAGAATCGGGATGCGACAGGGCGCAGACTTCGACGATGCCGACGATCTCCAGTCCATCATTGGAATGATAAAAGAACCCTTTGTCGCCGATCTGCATCGCCCGCATGTTGTTGCGCGCCAGATAGTTGCGGACGCCGGTCCATTCCGTGCCCTTTTCGCCGGCAGCCTTCTGCTGCTCCCAGGACCAGGAGGCGGGTTCGGATTTATAGAGCCAGTGCGCCATGCTCACGCCTCCGGTTTGTTGAAGACCCAGTTATAGGCCTTGACGTCGACGCTCTCGAATAGTCCGGCCTTGGCATAGGGATCGGCATCGGCAAGCGCACGCGCCGCCTCTTTCGATTCCGCTTCGACGATGATCAGGCTGCCGCAGGGCTTGCCGTCGTCATCGAGAAACGGGCCGGCGATCTTCAGCTTACCCTCGGCATTCAGCTTGTTCAGATGCTCGATATGCGTCGGACGCGTATCCATGCGCACGTTCAGGTGTCCCGGTTTGTCCTTGCAGAGAAGGGCGAAAAGCATGTCTGTCTCCTATTCGGTGGTGATCGGACGCGTCATCAGCTGCTCTATCGCCTCTGATATATCGAGCTTGCCGTCAATGATGGCGGAAATGGCATCGGTGATCGGCATGCTGACCTTCAATTCCGCCGCAAGCCGCGAGGCGACGGAGGCGGCAAACGCGCCTTCCACCAGCGCACCCTGCAGGGGATCGGTCTTTTCGCCGCGCCCGAGCGCGATGCCGAAGCGCAAGTTTCGCGATTGATGGCTTGTTGCCGTCAGCACCAGATCGCCGAGGCCGGAAAGCCCGCGCACCGTATCCGCCTGGCCACCCTTGGCGACGACGAAACGCGACATCTCGGCAAGCCCGCGCGCAATCAGCGCCGCACGCGCCGAATCACCGATGCCACGGCCTTCAACGATGCCGCAGGCGATCGCCAGCACATTCTTCAGCGCGCCGCCAAGCTGCACGCCGATCCGGTCGTTGGAGGCATAGAGCCGGAAGGTCCGGCCTGATATGGCCTGAGCCAGCCGCTCCGCGATCTCCATGTCGGCTGCCGCAATCGCCATCGCCGTCGGCAAGCCCTTGGCGATATCGGCGGCAAAACCCGGGCCGGAGAGCACGGCGACCGAATGGTCCGGCAGTTCCCGTTGCAGCATGTCGGTCAAAAGATTGCCGGTCGCCCGTTCAATACCCTTGGCACAGGTAACGACGACAGCATCCTTGGTTAGATAAGGGCCGTATTGCCGTGCCGCATCGGCCTGCGCCTGCGACGGCATCGCAAAAAGCACGATGGAGGCACCAGCGATCGCATCCGCCTCGGCGGAAAATTCCAGCGTATCGGGCAGGAGAATGCCGGGCAGCACCGCATCATGCAGCCGTTCGCTCTTCAGATCGGCAATCAGCGCCGGATTACGCCCGACGAGTGTCACGGCGCTGCGGCCGGCAAGCGCGATGACGGCGGCAAGCGCCGTGCCGAAAGCCCCCGATCCGACGACGGCGATGTTTTCCCTCATGCCTTGGCCCCTCGTTTTCCAAAGCCGATCAGCGTTTCCGCATTGGAATCGAGCGGCCATCGCGAACGCGGCTGCACGTCGAGCGTATCCGGTGCGGCACCGGTCGCCATCCGTTCCAGTCCTGCCCAGGCGATCATCACGGCGTTGTCGGTGCAGAGGTGCAGCGGTGGCGCGACGAAGCGGAAGCCGTTCTTGTCGCACAGTGCCTGCAGTGTGCCGCGCAGTTCGAGATTGGCGGCGACGCCGCCGGCAACGACGAGCGCCGGCTTTTCGCCAGTCGCTGGGCCAGTGGCAGGGAATGTCGCGGGAATTTCCGTCTTGAACCGCTGCAGGCCACGGCCGATACGGTCCTTCAGCGTCCGCGAAACCGCCTTCTGGAACGAGGCGCAGATATCCGCCACGTCCTGATCGCTGAGCGGCGCGATATCCTGCGCCGCCTGCCGCACTGCCGTCTTCAGGCCGGAGAAGGAGAAGTCGAGCCTTGCCTCGCCGACCAGCGGCCGCGGAAAATCGAAGCGATCGGGATTGCCGTCCCGCGCCATCCTCTCCACCGCCGGGCCGCCGGGATAGGGCAGGCCGAGCAGCTTTGCCGTCTTGTCGAAGGCTTCGCCCAGCGCATCGTCGATCGTCGTGCCCCAGCGTTCGTATTGCCCGACACCGCGCACCAGGATGAGCTGGGTATGGCCGCCGGAGACGAGCAGCATCAGATAGGGAAAGGAAAGCCCGTCCGTCAGCCGCGCCGTCAGCGCATGGCCTTCGAGATGGTTGATCGCATAGAGCGGCTTGCCGGCAGCTCTGGCGATCGCCTTGCCGGTCATCAACCCCACCAGCAGCCCGCCGATCAGCCCCGGCCCCGACGTGGCGGCTATGGCGTCGACATCATCGAGCGACACATTGGCGCGGTTCAGCGCCTCCTCGATCAGCTCGTCCAGCGCTTCGACATGGGCGCGTGCGGCGATCTCGGGCACCACGCCGCCATAGGCGCTATGTTCGTCGAGTTGGGAAAGCACCACGTCCGACAGCACGTTGGAATGCCCCTCAGCATCGCGCTCGACGACCGCCGCGGCGGTCTCGTCGCAGCTCGTTTCGATGCCAAGGATGCGCAGAAAGGGAACCATGAAGCCTGTTCGTTGATTGCGATGGGATGGAAACCCGTTTACGAGAACTCCGGTAACAACGGAATAGAACGGATGCAAACAAAACCTTTCCGGATCGGCACGCGAGGCAGCCCGCTGGCGCTTGCCCAGGCGCATGAGGCCCGCGACAGGCTGATGGCGGCGCATCATCTGCCCGAGGACATGTTCGAGATCGTCGTGCTGACGACCAAGGGCGACCGCATCACCGACCGGTCGCTGGCCGAGATCGGCGGCAAGGGGCTGTTCACCGAAGAGCTCGAACAGAAGCTTGCCGCCGGCGAGCTCGATTTCGCCGTGCATTCCGCCAAGGATATGGCGACGAAGCTGCCCGAGGGGCTTTATCTCTCTGCCTATCTGCCCCGCGAGGATATCCGCGACGCCGTCATCGGCCGCACCGCGCGCAAACTAATCGACCTGCCGCATGGCGCCACCGTCGGTTCCTCCTCGCTCCGCCGCCAGGCGCTGATCCGCCGCATGCGGCCGGATATCAATGTCATCACCTTCCGCGGCCTGGTCGAAACCCGCCTGCGCAAGCTCGAACAGGGCGAGGTGGATGCGACCCTGCTGGCGCTTGCCGGCCTGAAACGGCTCGGCAAGGTCGACGTGCTGACCGATATCCTCGATCCCGACACCTTCCCGCCGGCCCCGGCGCAGGGGGCGATCTGCATCGAAAGCCGCATCGGCGATGCCAGGGTCGACGATTTGCTGGCGCCGGTTAACGATGGCCCGACTTTCGACACCGTCTCCTGCGAACGCGCCTTCCTCGCCGCACTCGACGGCTCCTGCCGCACGCCGATCGGCGGTTATGCCGTCTGCGAAGGCGACCTGATCCGGTTCTCCGGCCTCATCATCACCCCCGACGGCCGCAGCCAGCATGCGGTGACGACTGACGGCCACCGCCGCGATGCGGCAGCGCTCGGCACCCGCGCCGGCCAGGACGTGCGCGCCAGGGCCGGCAGCGCCTTTTTCGACGACTGGCACTGAAGCGGCCATGCGTGTGCTCGTCACCCGCCCCGCGCATTCGGCCGAGCGAACAGCACAACGTTTGCGCGATTTGGGCCATGAGCCCTTGCTGCTGCCGCTGCGTCAGCCGCTGCACGACAGCGCCGCAGCCGCAGGCGCACTTGCAGCCACCGGCAGCGCAATCGCGGTGACCAGTGCCGAAGCCATCAGGGTCCTCTCCGCGCTCGGCGAGCAACTTCACCCGCATCTCGCCCGTCCGCTTTTTGCGGTCGGCGAAACGACGGCGGAAGAAGCGCGCAGCCTCGGCTTCCGATCGGTCACCTCATCCCAAGGCAATGGCCGCGATCTCGCCGATCTCGTCGCGACGCAGGGAGCGGACGGGTTGCTTTATCTTGCCGGCATGCCGCGCGCCGAAACTTTCGAAGCAGGATTGCGCGAACTCGGCATCCGCTTTTCTATCGCCGAATGCTATCGCATGCAGCCGATCGTTCCCGGCCAGCCCGAGATCGAAGCGATTTTCTCAAGGTCTCGTCCTGACGCCATTCTCTTCTATTCCCGGCAGACGGCCGAGGATTTCTTTCGCGTGCCGGAACTGCGATCAGCCGTGCCGGAACACAGCGGAATCCGCATTCTCTGCCTTAGCGAGGCCGTTGCGGAGGCCATTCCGGCGGCTTTGAAAAAAAGCGTCGAGATTTCACCGATGGCGGATGAGAAAAGTCTTCTGTCGCTGCTTTGAAGGCTCTAACCGCCCAAATTTGATCTAACCTCTTCCCTTAACTGGCATCACTGTCTAGTTTCGTTGCAATGCAGGATAAAGAGGACCTCATGGTATCGGGAAACCCGCCACGCCATTCGAAGAGCGCCGACGAACCGGTCACGATCGACCTCGATGCACAGGAATTCGCCGCTGCGGCCGATACCGAAAAACCGGTGAACAATGAAACTGCCGACGCCGACAGCACCGCTGCCGCCGATGTCGGCCTGCCGCCCGAAACCGAGACTGCGTCGCATGCCGAATATGAAGAGAAGCCTGTGATGGAGGCCCCGGAGGAGGAACCGGCAGCCCCAGAACCGTCCTTTACCCCTCCTCCCGAACAGCCTGAGCCAAAGAGCGCCGGCACCTCCGGTCTCATTGCTGCGGGCATCTTCGGCGGCCTCGTGGCGTTGCTTGGCGCCGGCGCCATCCAGTATGCCGGTTACCTCCCAGGCTCCTCCGCACCGCAGACGACCTCGCCGGAGACGGCCAATCTTGCCGGTGAGATCGACGGCCTGAAGCAGTCCGTCGCCAACCTTGCCGCCAATCCGGCGAGCACAGATAACGGCGAGCTTGCGAAACGCGTCGCTGCGCTGGAAACGGCTGCAAAAGCTCCCGCAGCCGGCGCACCGGCCGATTCGGCAAATGTCGAGGCACTCAACCAGAAGATTGCGGAGCTGACCGGTCAGGTCGACCAACTGCGCTCTACGCTTACCCAGTCATCCGAGCAGCAGACGACGAACGGCGCCGATATCGCCAAGCGCCTCGAAGAGGCCGAAAAGAAGCTGAACGAGCCGCGCGAGGACGTCGCCGTTGCCCGGGCTATCGCGGCTGCCGCCCTGAAGGCGGCGATCGATCACGGTGGCCCGTTCCTGGCCGAACTCGACACTTTCGCCGGTGTCGCACCCGACGATCCAGCCGTCGCCGACCTTAGAGCCTTTGCCGAAACCGGCATTCCCTCACGCACCGAGCTGGTGGGCGAGGTTCCCGATGTCGCCACCGCGATCGTCGAAGCCGTCAACCAGCCGGATCCGAATCAAAGCTGGTCGGACCGGCTGATGTCGAGTGCCAAGTCGCTGGTGAGCGTCCGTCCCGTCGGCAATATCGAGGGTGAAAGCGTCGAAGCCATCGCCGCCCGCATGGAGGAGAAGGTGAAGAACGGCGACCTGCCCGGCGCTTCCGCCGAATGGAACAACCTGCCGGCTCTCGGCAAGCAGGCCTCCGCCGCCTTCAAGCAAACGCTCGAAGCGCGCATCCGCGTCGAGGAACTGGTCGGCGGGGCGCTGTCGAAAGCGGTCTCCGGCACCGGCAAGGAGGGATGAGGCCATGCTGATCCGCCTTGTCGTCTTCGCCCTCTTCGTGCTGCTTCTTGCCTATGGCTTCTCCTGGCTCGCCGATCGTCCCGGCGACCTCTCGCTGATCTGGGAAGGCCGGATCTACCAGACGAAGCTGATCGTCGCCGCCAGCGCGATCATCGCCCTCGTCGCCGCCGTCATGATCGCCTGGTGGTTCGTCCGTCTCGTCTGGACCTCGCCGCATTCGGTGACGCGTTATTTCCGCGCCCGCAAGCGGGACCGCGGTTATCAGGCGCTGTCGACCGGCCTGATTGCTGCCGGCGCCGGCAATGCGCTGCTCGCCCGCAAGATGGCGGCCCGCTCGCGCGGCCTGATCCGCGCCGATCAGGAACCGCTGATCAACCTGCTCGAGGCCCAGGCCGCCCTGATCGAAGGTCGCCATGACGAGGCGCGCGCCAAGTTCGAGGCCATGGCCAACGATCCCGAGACGCGCGAACTCGGTCTGCGCGGCCTCTATCTGGAAGCCCGCCGTCTCGGGGCCAACGAGGCCGCCCGCCAATATGCCGAAAAGGCGGCCGACAACGCGCCATATCTGCCCTGGGCCGCACAGGCGACGCTCGAATATCGCAGCCAGGCCGGCCGCTGGGACGATGCGATCCGCCTGCTCGAACAGCAAAAGGCTGCCCGCGTCGTCGAAAAGGCCGAAGCCAACCGCCTGCACGCCGTCCTTCTGACGGCGCGCGCCGGCGAGAAGCTGGAAAGCAACCCGACGGGTGCCCGCGACGATGCGCTGCAGGCGCTGAAGCTTGCCGCCGATTTCATTCCGGCGGCCCTCATTGCCGCAAAAGCGCTGTTTCGCGAAGGCGGCGTGCGCAAGGCCGCCTCGATCCTCGAACAGGCATGGAAATCCGCACCTCATCCTGAGATCGGACAAGCCTATGTGAGGGCCCGCAGCGGAGATTCCACGCTCGACCGGCTGAAGCGCGCTGAGCGGCTGGAAGGGCAGCGCCCGAACAACGTCGAATCTCTTCTCGTCGTCGCCCAGGCAGCCCTCGACGCGCAGGAATTCGCCAAGGCGCGCGCCAAGGCGGAAGCGGCGGCCCGCATGCAGCCGCGTGAAGCCGCCTACCTGCTGCTGGCAGACATCGAAGAAGCCGAAACCGGAGACCAGGGTCGCGTGCGCCATTGGCTGGCCCAGGCGCTCAAGGCGCCGCGCGATCCGGCCTGGGTTGCAGACGGCTTCGTGTCCGACAAGTGGCTGCCGGTATCGCCGGTGACCGGCCGTCTCGATGCCTTCGAGTGGAAGGCGCCCTTCGGCCAGATCGAGGGTGCGCTCGAAGACGGTTCGGCGCCGGCCTCGATCGAAACGGCTTTGAAGACGTTGCCGCCGCTGCGTGACGTCAGGCCGGAAAGCCCGGTTAACGACCATCGCATCATTGAGCTGGAACGCGCCGCGACGATTGCCGAGGCTGTGCGCCCCACACCAGCACCGGCACCAGCACCAGCACCGACATCGGCAAAACCGAAACCCGTCGAACCGGCCGTAAGCGATAAGGCGCCCGCACCGAGCGAGGCAAAACCTTTCTTTGGCGGACTGCCGGATGATCCCGGCGTTCGCGATCCCAGGGTGGAACCGGAACCCAAGACACGGCTCCGCCTTTTTTGAAATGGAACGAAAACCGCATGTTCGAACGCTTTCAGGCATTCTTCCAGAATCTCACCGCCGACCACCCGAAGAAAGGTTTTGCCCCTGATGATCCCCGCATCGCAGTGGCAGCGCTCTGCATGCAGGTCATGGAGGCCGACGGTCAGATCAAAGCCAGCGAAAAGAAGCGGCTGCGCAAGCTTCTGAAGGAGCAGTATGCACTCGACGGCAAGCAGCTCGATGCTCTGATAGCCGCCGGCCTTGAGGCCGAAAGCTCCGCCGTCGACTATTATCGCTTCACCGCCGACCTGAAACGCCATCTCAATACCGAGCAACGCCTCGAGCTGATCGGCGTCCTCTGGGACATCGTCTATGCCGATGGTGAACGCAGCGAGATGGAAGACCATGTGATCTGGCGTATCGCCGATCTGCTCGGCGTCTCCTCGCGCGAGCGCATCCAGAAGCGGCAGGAGGCCGCCGCCAGGGTGACAGATGTCCAGGTTGCGCAAGATGATACCGACTGAGCAAAACCTGAACCGCGACGGGCGCCCGATCCTCATCGTCCTGCATCAGGAGCGGTCGAGCCCTGGCCGTGTCGGCCAATTGCTCGTCGAAAAGGGCTACCGCCTCGATATCCGTCGCCCGGTTCTGGGCCAGCCGCTTCCGACAACACTTGAAGACCATGCCGGCGCCGTCGTCTTCGGAGGGCCGATGAGCGCCAACGATCCCGATGACTTCATCAAGAAGGAAATCGACTGGATCGACGTTCCGCTTCGGGAAAAACGTCCCTATCTCGGTATCTGCCTCGGCGCGCAGATGCTGGTGCATCATCTCGGCGGCAAGGTGCAGTCGAATGCCGACGGCTCGACGGAGATCGGCTGGTATCCGCTGCACCCGACCGAGAAGGGTCGCCTGCTGATGCACTGGCCGAAGATGGTCTATCATTTCCACCGCGAGGGCTTCGAGCTGCCGCGTGGCGCCGACCTCTTGGCCGAAGGCGATGCCTATCCGAACCAGGCCTTCCGCTACGACGGCAACGCCTGGGGCCTGCAGTTCCATGCCGAATTGACTCGGGTGATGATGCATCGCTGGGTCGTGCATGGCGCCCATCGCTTCATCCTGCCGAATGCCCAGCAGGGCCGCGAACATCTCGAAGGCCGGATGCTGTTCGACGCGCCGCTGAAAGCCTGGCTGACCGAATTCCTCGATATCGTCTTCGAGGGAAAGACGGCGAAGGCGACGTCTTCTATCGCTCTTCGCGCCTAACCTTCTTTAAATCGATTTCGACGATGCGCTGGGCGCGTCGAGCGTATCGATCCCGCGCAGTTTGGGGAAACTCGACGCCCAGATCGCCGCCACGACAAGCGTCCCGATTCCGCCGATGACGACCGCCGGCACAGCGCCGAAGAGCGCCGCCATCGTGCCCGCCCTGAATTCCCCAAGCTCGTTCGAAGCGCCGACGAAGACCATGTTGACCGCATTGACGCGGCCGCGCAGCTGATCCGGCGTCCAGAGCGCAATCAGGCTCTCGCGCACATAGACCGATACCATGTCAGCCGCCCCCATTAGCGCTAGCGCCGCGATCGAGACCTCGGTGTTGGTCGAGATGCCGAAGATGATCGTTCCGACGCCGAACAGGGCGACGCCGATAAACATGTAGATGCCGGCGCGATGTCTGAGCGGATAGGCGGCCAGGAAGATCGCCATGACGATGGCGCCAAGTCCGGGTGCGGCGCGCAGCAGTCCGAGGCCCCAGGGACCGAGGGTGAGGATATCGCGCGCAAAAATCGGCATCAGCGCCGTGGCCCCGCCGAGCAGCACGGCGAACAGATCGAGCGAGATCGCCCCGAGCACCACCTTTTCGGCACGGATGAAACTGAAGCCGCCGAGGATCATCGCCCAGCTCTTGGTCTCGCCGGTCGTCTTCTGCACCGGTTTCGGGATCATGTAGAGAAGGGCCGCACCGAGCACCGAAAAGATCACCGCCACCGTATAGGCAGTCGGCGCGCTGACACCATAGAGCAGGCCACCGAGCACCGGTCCGGTGATTGCCGCGAGCTGCCAGGACGACGAATTCCAGGCGATCGCATTGGAGAGTGCCTCCTCCGGCACCAGATTGGGCGCCAGCGACTGTACCGCCGGCGACATGAAGGCGCGCTCGATGCCGAAGATCAAAAGCACCGCGAAGACAGGCAGCGGCGTAAAGCTTCCCATTAAAGTCATAACCAGCAGTGCCAGCGTACAGAGCGCGCTCACCAGCGAGCAGAGGGCGGCGATCGCCCGGCGATTGTACCGATCGGCTACCGAACCGGTGACGAGGATGAGCAGCAGCGACGGCAGGAACTGCACGAGACCAATCAAACCGAGATAGATCGCGCTGCCCGTCTGGTCGTACATCTGCCAGCCGACGGCGACGCTGACGATCTGCTGCGAGAAGGAAAGCAGGAAGCGCGCGAAGAAGAACCGCGTATAGGACGAGTGCCGGAACGCGGCAAAACGGTCTCCGGTGGGCGAAAACGACATGGAGGTTTTCCGAGGAGACGGGCGCCGGAATAGCGGCAAAGCCGCCCGTTAAACATGATTCACCGTGCGTTTCCACACGGCACTTGCTCGTTTAGTCGCCAATGTCTACATGTCTGTCAACAACGAATTGGAGACGATGATGTTTGCGCTGTTTCAAACCATTGATTTGGCTTTGAATATTTACACCTGGATCCTGATTGGCAGTGCCATTTTTTCCTGGCTCTATGCCTTCAATGTTATCAATTCCAGCAATCAGTTCGTCAATTCGGTCGGCACATTCCTCTATAATGTCACCGAACCGGTGCTGAAGCCGATCCGCCGCTTGCTGCCGAACCTTGGCGGTATCGACATTTCGCCGATCATCCTGCTGCTGATCATCTTCTTCCTGCGCACCCTGCTTTGGACCACGCTGTACCCGCTGGTCGCTTGAGCCGTCCCTGGAGCCTTTTCGATGACCATCTTCGCCTCGCCGTCCGGCTGACGCCGAATGGCGGGCGTGACGCTCTCGACGGCATCGAGGCCGACGGCGAGGGTGAAGCGTTCCTGAAGGCACGCGTCACTGCCGTGCCCGAGAAAGGCAAGGCCAACAAGGCCCTCATCCTGCTGATCGCCCAGTCGCTCCGCATCCCCAAATCCAGCGTCAGCCTTATCTCCGGCGACACGGCACGCAAAAAAATCCTCCGGATCGACGGCGATCCGGAGGATTTGGTAAAAAAGCTCGAGATATTTTTAGGCTGAGCGATCAGCCTTTCTTCTTGGCGCGCTCGACGGCTTCGAGGATGAGTTCGCCTGCTTCCTTGGAGTCGCCCCAACCGAAGATCTTCACCCACTTGCCGGGTTCCAGATCCTTGTAGTGCTCGAAGAAATGCTCGATCTGCTTCAGCGTGATCTCGGGAAGATCGGTGTAGTCCTTCACCTTCTCATAGCGCAGCGTCAGCTTCGGCGACGGCACGGCGATGATCTTCTCATCCTTGCCGGAATTGTCTTCCATCTTCAGGACGCCGATCGGGCGCACATTGATGACGCAGCCGGGAACCAGCGGACGAGTGCTGGCGATCAGGACGTCGATCGGGTCGCCGTCTTCCGACAGCGTGTGCGGCACGAAACCATAATTGCCCGGATAGGTCATCGGCGTATAGAGGAAACGGTCGACCACCAGCGTGCCGGCTTCCTTGTCCATCTCATACTTGATGGGATGACCGCCGACCGGAACCTCGACGATAACGTTGACGTCCTCAGGTGGGTTATTACCGATTGCAATGGCGTCGATGCGCATAAGAAGCTCCCGCGAGGTTGAATGTGCTGGCAGCCAGATAATCAGTTTCATGTGGCAACGCAACATGGCACAGCACCAATGCTTGACTGCACCGGGCCACATTCACATCAAAAGTTTCTAATAGGAGATAGGCGACCGCCGACTCCGCGCGTCTTTTCAGACGCGAAGGACACTGTGGCACTTTGAATGGCCGTTCAGCTCCAGATGAAGCCGATCTTCTTCAATTGCCTGTGGTCGAAACTTTCCATGCCTTCGCAGAAATCGACACCGCCATGATTGCGGTAGAAGTGGCTGGCGGTCTCGTTATCCTCGAGGCACCAGACGACCAGCCCGTTGCAGCCGAGTGACTTCAAGAGACGGCGCGCCTCGCCGAACAGCATCCTGCCAAGACCGATGCCCTGATACTCAGGCCGAAGATAGAGCTCGTAAATCTCGCCTTCCTGCGGCAGGGCGCGGGCCCGGTTGAGGCCGAGCGTCGCGTAGCCGGCGACTGTCCCGGCAACATCGAGAACCAGCAGCGTCGCCGGTCCGCGCGTCGCCTTGCGCCACCAGCTTTCGCCGCGCCGCTCGATCATCTGCGTCAGCGCGCGATGCGGAATGATGCCCGCATAAGTGTGTTGCCAGGCAAGCCTGTGTGTTTCCGATATGGCTCGGGCATCTTGCGGCTCGGCCCGCCGGACATCGATCGACAACGTCTTCATAACGTTTACTCTGGTCCCGCCGAAGGCAACTAACCATATGCACAGAGGCATTGTGATCGCTTGCCCACAGACTTGATATGTGGACGACGATCAAAAGTTAACGCTTTTTTAACGATTGTCACAAGACGGAATCGACGCGGCGCACAATAAAAAACCCCGGCGCGAAGGCCGGGGTTTTGAAGGATTTCTCTCCAGCGCCGCGCCTCTTTTCGAGAGACCCAAGACGCTGCAGCACTTTGAATGGCGCTCAGAGCGCCGCCTTCGTCTTTTCGAAACGCTTGCGATCGTTTGCGTCGAGATACATCTTGCGCAGACGAATATTCTTCGGTGTCACTTCCATCAGCTCGTCATCCTGGATCCAGGAGAGCGCGCGATCAAGCGTCATGCGGATCGGCGGCGTCAGCTTCACAGCTTCGTCCTTGCCGGCGGCGCGGATGTTGGTGAGCTGCTTGCCCTTCAGGACGTTGACTTCAAGGTCGTTGTCGCGCGAATGAATGCCGATGATCATGCCGGCATAGACCTTTTCGCCCGGCTCGATGATCATCGGGCCGCGATCCTCCAAGTTGAACATCGCATAGGCGACGGCTTCGCCGGGAGCGTTGGCGAGCAGCACGCCGTTGACGCGGCCACCGATCACACCCTTGTAGGGCTGATAGTCGTGGAACAGGCGGTTCATGATCGCCGTGCCGCGCGTATCCGTCAGCAGCTCCGACTGGTAGCCGATCAGGCCACGGGTCGGTGCGTAGAAACGCAGGCGAAGGCGGTTGCCGCCCGACGGACGCAGCTCGACCATTTCAGCCTTGCGCTCGGACATCTTCTGCACGACGACACCGGAATGTTCTTCGTCGACGTCGACGACGACTTCTTCGACCGGCTCAAGAAGCTGGCCGTTTTCATCCTTGTGCATCACGACGCGCGGACGCGACACGGCAAGCTCGAAGCCTTCGCGACGCATGGTTTCGATGAGAACGGCGAGCTGAAGTTCGCCGCGGCCTGACACGTAGAACGAATCCTTGCCTTCGGCTTCTTCGATCTTCAGGGCGACGTTGCCTTCCGCTTCCTTGAAGAGACGGTCGCGGATGACGCGTGAAGTCACCTTGTCGCCTTCGGTGCCGGCCAGCGGGCTATCGTTGACGATGAAGGACATGGTGACGGTCGGCGGATCGATCGGCTGCGCCGGCAACGGTATTGTGATCGAAGGATCGCAGAAGGTGTCGGCGACCGTGCCCTTGGAAAGACCGGCGATCGCGATAATGTCGCCCTGATGCGCTTCGTCGATTGCCGTGCGCTCGATGCCGCGGAAAGCGAGGATCTTGGAAATACGGCCGGTTTCGATCGTCTTGCCGTCGGCGTGGAGAACCTTCACGGCCTGGTTCGGCTTGATGGAACCGGAATTGATACGACCGGTGATGATGCGGCCGAGGAAGGGGTTGGCTTCGAGGATCGTGCCGATCATCGTGAACGGACCTTCGTGGACGGTCGGCTCCGGAACATGCTTGAGCACCAGGTCGAGAAGCGGCGTAAGACCCTGATCCTTCGGACCTTCCGGATTGACGTTCATCCAGCCGTCGCGGCCGGAACCGTAGAGGATCGGGAAGTCGAGCTGCTCGTCGGTCGCGTCGAGATTGGCGAAAAGATCGAAGACTTCGTTGATGACTTCTTCGTGGCGGCCATCCGGACGGTCGATCTTGTTGATCGCGACGATCGGACGAAGACCGACCTTCAACGCCTTGGAGACAACGAACTTCGTCTGCGGCATCGGGCCTTCAGAGGAGTCGACGAGAACGATCGCGCCATCCACCATTGAGAGAATGCGCTCGACTTCACCACCAAAGTCGGCGTGGCCAGGGGTGTCGACGATGTTGATGCGGACACCCTTCCATTCCACCGAGGTCGCCTTGGCGAGAATGGTGATGCCGCGTTCTTTTTCGAGATCGTTCGAGTCCATCACGCGTTCAGCGACACGCTGATTTTCGCGGAACGAGCCGGACTGCTTGAGAAGCTCATCCACCAGGGTCGTTTTGCCATGGTCAACGTGCGCGATGATCGCGATATTGCGAAGTGACATATGTGAAATCTCTGAGGCTGGGGCGCACGCTCTAGAGGACGCGCCTATTAGTTTGGGGCGTCCATACAGTTTTTTTTGCGTTTGCGAAAGGGGGGAACGCGCAAAAGCTGCGGCAAGGCTGTCGCCCCGCCGCATCATAGCGTGTCATCAAATTGTCTTAGGCGTCGCTGCCTGTCAATTCCTCGAAGGTCGAAAGTCCCTTTTTGACAAGCATCGCATCCGGGCTCGGCAGCTTGCCGCGGAAGGCCTTGTAGGCGTCTTCCGGATCGACCGAACCGCCGACGGAATAGATATTGTCCTTGAGCTTGCGCGCCATCTCGCCGTTGAAGGCGTCTCCCGTCTCCTCGAAGGCGGCAAAGGCGTCGGCGTCGAGCACCTCCGACCACATGTAGGAGTAATAGCCGGCCGAATAGCCTCCCGAAAAGATGTGCTGGAAGTGCGGCGTCGCATGGCGCATGACGATCGACTTCGGCATGCCGATCTCGGCCAGTACCTCGGCCTGCACCGCCATCGGGTCCTCGACGGCCGTTCTCGTGTGAAACGCCATGTCGACCAGCGCCGACGAGGTGAACTCGACGGTATTGAAGCCGGCATTGAAGGTCCGGGCGGCAAGCACCTTGTCGAGCAGGGCCTGCGGCATCGGCTCGCCGGTTTCGACATGCACGGCGTAACGCTTCAGGATAGCGGGCACCGTCAACCAGTGCTCATAGAGCTGCGACGGCAACTCGACGAAATCGCGAGAGACGCCGGTGCCCGCAACCGAGGGATAGGTGACGTTCGAAAGCATGCCGTGCAGCGCATGGCCGAATTCATGGAACAGCGTGCGGGCATCGTCGAGCGACAGCAGCGCCGGCTTGCCTTCCGCGGGCTTGGCGAAGTTGCAGACATTATAGATGATCGGCAATTCGCCATGGCGACCGTTCTTCAGCTCCAGCCTGTGCTGCGATTGCAGCGAGCTCATCCAGGCGCCTGAGCGTTTCGAACTGCGGGCGAAATAATCGCCGAGGAAGAGGGCGACGAGCTTGTCCTCGCGGTCCCTGATTTCGAACACCCTAACGTCAGGGTGATAGGCGGCCACGCCCTTCTTCTCGACGGCCCGGATGCCGAACAGCCGGCCGGCCACGTCGAAGCAGGCTTCGATGATCTTCTCGAGCTGCAGATAAGGCTTGAGTTCGGTCTCGGAGAAGTCGAACTTCCGCGCCCGGATCTTTTCGGCATAGTGGCGCCAGTCCCAGGGCATGACCTCGTGGTTCCGGCCCTCCTCGGCAATCATTGCCGCGATATCGATCTCCTCCTCGCCGGCGCGTTTCACCGCTCGCGCCCAGACAGCCCGCAACAAGCCGTTTACGGCCTCCGCCGTCTTCGCCATCGTATTGTCGAGCTTCAGCTCGGCGAAATTGCCGTAGCCCAGCAGCGTCGCCACCTGATGGCGCAGCGCCAGCGTTTCCCTGATGACGGCGCGATTGTCCGTCTCACCATCATTTTCACCGCGCGCCACCCACGCCTTGAAAGCCTGCTCGCGTAGATCACGGCGCTCCGAAAAGGTGAGGAACGGCTCGATGATCGAGCGTGACAGCGTCACCGCATATTTGCCCTCCTCGCCGCGTTCGCGCGCTGCCCCCGCCATCGCGTCGCGCAGGAATTCCGGCAGGCCCTCGAGCTCGGCGCCATCGGAAAGCACAAGTGCCCAGGCCTTTTCGTCGGCCAGCACGTTCTGGCCGAATTGCGTCCCGAGGCCGGCAAGCTTTTCATTGATCGTGGCGAGTTTTTCCTGCTCGGCCTTCTCAAGCTTGGCGCCCGATTTGACGAAGCCTTTCCAGTGGCGTTCCAGCACCCGTGTCTGTTCGAGCGTCAGGCCCAGGCTGTCGCGGCTCTCCCAGAGCGTGTCGATGCGGGCAAAAAGCGCTGCATTCATCCCGATCTTCGAATAGTGGCGCGACATCTTCGGCGAGATCTCCCGCTCCAGCGCCTGGATCACATCATTGGTATGCGCGCCCGCCTTGTTCCAGAATAGCGACGAAACGCGCGACAGTGCGTCTCCGGCAATCTCCAGCGCCACGACCGTATTGTCGAATGTCGGCGCATCGCCGTTTCCGGCAATCTCGTCGATCTCCCTTTCATGCGCGGCAAGTGCGGCTTCGAAGGCCGCGGCGAAATCGCCGTCGTTCAAGGCATCGAAACGCGGCAGACCGTGAAGACCGTCCCAGGTCACCAGCGCTGGATTGAAATCATGGGAAGAGGACATCGGAGAATTCCTTTTTGGCATGCAAGTGAATCGGCAATATAGGAGAGCCGTCGTAGAATTGGTATGTTGCCGGGAAGGACCTTTTGCCTCGCCTCGCAAATCCGGCGGGCGCCTGCCAAATCCGGTGGACAACAATTGATACGTGAAAATTAACCAATCGTTAACGATTGACGCGAATCACGCACAGACGCTAGTTTTCCGATGTTCTTCTTGTAAGGGGACATGCGCCATGGAAATTTTTTCTGTGCGGTCTTCTCAGAGTTTGCTTTTTAAAAACAATCCTAATAACGCAAAAAGTTCGAAGACCTCTGATATTCAAATCGAGACCAGAGCTCCCGCCCCGGCCTCGTTCCAGATCGAAGACGATGTTGGCGAAGGCCCGGATTTCACCGCGGTCAGCCCTGGAGAACTACGCAATTACGCACGCCAGAGTTTCGACAGCGGCCTGATCGATCAGAACACTTACGCCGCGATCTCCGAACCGCTGCCGATGCATGCGATCGATCCGCTCGGCAACATCGTCGATCTCTCCAGCGTCACCGACGGCACCAGCTTCAATTTCCTCGATTATTACAAGAACCAGCTGCAGGTCGCCATGTCGATCGGCGATGCTGACGAGGTCCAGACGCTGAAATCGATCGTCAATTTCCTGGATGGCTGATCGGGGCATGATGCCGAAAATCCAGGTCAGGCCTTGCGCCAGCCGAGCAGGCCGGGCGTTGCGTGCCAGAGCGCCTGAGCGGCAAATCCCATGAAAAGCACGCCGGAGCAGCGCACGATCAGCCGCTCATGGGCGCGATAGAAGCGCCGCACCGTACCGGCGCCGATGATGCCGATCAGGATGATGTCGGCCGTCACGAAACCGACGAACGACACGACGAGCAGCACCGGCAACGCCTCGAAATCGAGCGCGCCGGCCGAGCCTGCAACGAGTGCGGTGAAGGTGGCAAGCGCCACCGGATAACCCTTCGGATTGGTGACGCCGAAGATCAGACCACGGCGAAACGGCCGCTCGACCACAACAAGCGCCTGCCCCTCCGCTTTCGGCTTGGCATTGACGGCGCTCCAGCCGATCCAGGCGAGATAGAAACCGCAGGCAAGGCCGAGCAGGTCGAAGACGAAGGTTCCGATCGTCTTTGCGCCGACGATCGCGATCAGCGCCAGCGACGACCAGATGAGATCCCCGACCAGATGCCCCATCATGAAGAAAGCGCCCGCCTTGCGACCCTGCCCGGCGCCGATGCCGAGCAGTTGCAGGAAGGCGGGACCTGGAATCAGCACGTAGAAGAGCGCCGCCAGAAAAGCGCCGAAGAGCAAAGACTGCGTCATGGAAATGCTCCGGAGGATGATGACAGCAGACTAGGCAATCGCGGGCATTCGTCAAGGGTGGTTGCATTAGCACGAAAAGCGGAGCGGCTTTCGGCCCTAAGCGAACTTTTTCGCTTTAGAAGGATAAGGCCGCTTTGCGCGCCCATGTCGACCATAGAGGGCGGCTTCGCAGCTTCCTGAAAGCGGACATCGTCTTGGGCACGGTCTCCGTCCCCCTGTGCACCAAAAGCAGCCACTTCAGTTACTCGCGAGGTTATGACAGGTTTTGTAGTAGTGTGTCTGCGGCCATCACGTCTGTCGTGTCCATACCCTCTTCAAATCTCTCACACACTGGCGTCAGCAGTACCCGAGCCTCGCGTAACCTACCGTCGCTGGCCATCAGTGCGGCCAGATCGGTTGCCGCCCGCAGCTCCCAGGCATGTGCACCCATGCTGGCACTTCTTTCCAAAGACGAGACCAAGCAAGCCTCGGCGTCGGTTGCGGAATTGATCGACAGCAAACCTGCCTTCACGCGCAGCAGCTCCGGCATATAGCAAAGGTCGCCGTTCCTCTCGACAAGTTCGATGGTCTTGTTGATCCGGGCCATCCCTTCCTCGCGCTCTCCGATCAGTGCCAGTCCTTTTGCAAGGGACAGCTCCAGCATCGTCGTGAACACCTCGTAGGTGGATGCATGAAGCTTCTCGATGCATCGTCTGAGTGTCTCGATCCCCAGCTTCACCTGTCCCCGACGGATGGCCAGTTCGCCTTCGAAACCCCGAGCCACCGACACGTAGGGAGACAGGTTGTGTAGCCCCGCACGGGAGACCAGCCATTCAATGTGTTCCTCGGCACTCGGCACGTCGCCCCGCCATAGGAAGACTGCAATGCCTCCAAGCAGTGCGATGCAGAGTGTCAGCGAGTGATCCAACTTAGCGGCATCGCTGATCGCCTGTCGCGCTTGGACGTCGGCCTGCTCCGGGTAGCCTTGTAGCCAAAGGTTCCGTGCAAGAATTCCGCCAGCGAGATGCTTTCCCTCGAAGCCGACGTAGCTTGCAGGTGTTCGTTGTGGCTGATGTTCGCTTCTTGTAGCCGCTTCGAGTTCGGTGCGGGCGTGGCGAAGATCACCGGTAAAGTGCAGCGAATTGCCGAGGAAGAAGTGCGCCAGTTCGACAGTGGCGGCGTCATCAAGAGTGGCGGCGATTGCCGAACACCGCCGGGCATAATCAAGAGCGGCGTTAAAATCTCCTATCCGAAGGCTGAACATGTGCAACGGACCTAGTATGCGCAACTGGTCGAGCGTGTTCCCCCGGTCCTCGGCAATATGGAGGGCGCGACCAAGAGCGATCTGCGGTGTCTCGCGGCCTCCCTGCAGATACATCCGGGAAATTCCCAGACCGGCTTGTAGGTGCATTTCCTCGACGCCTCCCCTGAACGCCTCATCCAGTGCAAGAACCGCCCGTTTCGACCATCGCTGGCACTCCGGGAAAAGTGACATCACCTGGAACACAGGTACAGCAGCAGCCGCAAGCCTGATGCCGACGTCGATATCGCCATGCTCCCCGAACGCCCATTCCAGTGCCGCCCGCACGTTGTTGATGCTCACGAAATACGGTAATCGCTCAGGCCCCGTAGAAAGCGTCGGCCAATCCGGTCCGAATTGCTCCAGCCAACGCTGACAATAGGTCGCGTGACGCGCATTCAATCCGGCGCGGTCCTCGTCCGTCTGCGCATGGAGCGCGTAGGCACGTGTCGTATCCAGCAAGCGGTAGCGCATCGTCGCCCCTGCCGGCCGCGTTGCGAGCAGAGACTTGGCGACCAGATTGTCCAGTGCCTCGAATATGGCCGAGGGCGCCATGTCCGCTGTGGAAATGACCTCCAGCGCGGCGTCGAGGGTGAAGTCGCCGACAAAAACGGCAAGCCGCCGGAGCACCATGCGCTCCAGGTCTGTTAGAAGTCCAAAGCTCCAGTCGAGCGTCGCCTGTAGGGTCCTTTGTCGCGGCGGTGCGTTTCGCGATCCCGCCCATCCCAATGTCAGATGCTGATCGAGCAGCTTGGCGGTCTGAAGGAGGCCATAGCTCTCGACGCGTCTGGCGGCGAGTTCTAACGCAAGCGCCATACCATCGAGTTTTCGGCAAATACTCGCGACGACGCGGGCATCCTGGTCGCTGAGATTGAGATTGGCACCGCTCGCCGCAGCCCGTTCGACGAACAGCCGAGTCGCTGGAAAGGCAAGTATCGTGTCGGTCGTAAGTTCCAGGTCATCCGGGGGGAAAGCGAGGGTATCTAGCCGGTAGACGCTTTCGGCCTCGATCCTTAACGCCTCGCGACTTGTTGCCAGCAGAAAGACCTGAGGGGCGGCTTCGACAATGGCGGCCACGAGATCGGCAATGGCATCAATCAGATGCTCGCAGGTATCGAGTATCAGCATGATTTGCTTGTCGCGGAGGTAGGCAATCAAACTGGGACGTACATCGCTGGAGCTGACGGACAAACCAAGCATCGACGCGATCCCGGCCGCGACTAGAGCCGGATCGCTCAACATGCCATAATCGGCAAACAGGACTGCTCCCTTGAATGTGGGAGCGAGGTGATGCGCAACTGCCGTGGCGACGGTCGTCTTTCCGACACCGCCGACGCCGACAATGGTGACCATTCGCGAGGCCATCAGCTTTTCGGTCAGCGCGAGAACATCCTGCTCTCGGCCGACCATGCGATCCGGTCGGCCCGGCAGAATAGCGTAACGGAAATCGAGTTCGGCGGAGACTTGTCGAAGGAGACCGGATCGTGAGATTGGCGCGACGAAACAATAGCCCCGTCCGGCAATAGTGGTGATGTACCGTGCTCCATCGTGACCGTCGCCCAGCGCCTTCCTCAGGCCTGTCATGTGGAAACGCAGGCTGCCTTCATCGACGATGACATCAGGCCAGACGCGGGATATCAGGTCTTGCTTGCTGACGATGACATTGGGAGCGAGGGTGAGAGCGACCAGCAAGTCCAGTGCACGCGCCCCGAGGTTTATCGGAACCCCGTCCTTCGCGAGAAGCCGTTGGCCGACACTCAAACGGAACGGACCGAAGGATAACTCCTCCGCTTTAACGTCGCCGCCTATGTTCATGGCTTTGCCCCAGCCGTCCCCACTGGCTCCTTATACTCCAATCGCACTGCTGAGGCTATTGAGGACGAATACTGCCGCAGCGCGCTCTCACCCGATCCTGAATACGACCTCGACATTGCCCCGTGTAGCCCTGGAAAAAGGACATATCCGCCGCGACTCTTCGATCAAAGAGGAAGCGACGTCTCTTTCCAAACCGGGAAGTTGAATGGCGAGCCGAACGCCGAGGATTGATTGATCGTCGTCCGATGACAGATCGACTTCGGCATGAATTTTGACGTTGGCGGGAAGGTTCACTCCGGTCTCTCTGGCGACCTTCGCCATGGAGCTTGCGAAGCTCGCCGACCAGGCGGCAGCCATGAGCTGTTCGGGATTGGTGCCGATTCGGGCCGAACCGGGTTCTGAAAGCCTGATGTCGAGCACGCCGTCGGTGCTGCGGGCGATCCCGTTCTGACGCCCGCCTGTCGTTTCGGTGATTGCCGTGTAGATCAGATGCATGGTGTTGTTCATGGACATATCCCTTGAGCGGCGAGCGCCGGTTGGGGCGCTCGCCTGATAAGATCAGCCGGACTTCCGCAGGCTGCGAAAGCCGACACGGACCTCGTCTGTGAAGAGCTTCGGCTGCTCCCATGCTGCAAAGTGTCCACCCTTCGGAAGCTTGTTGTAGTGAACCAGGTTTGGATAAGCCTTCTCGGCCCAGGCGCGGGGCGTCTGGTAGAGTTCGTCTGGGAAGACGCTGACTGCGACCGGCACCTTGACGCCCTTCGAAGCGAAGAATACGAGCTTGTTCTCCCAATAGAGCCGCGCGGCGGATACGCCGGTATTTGTCAGCCAAAACAGCGTCACGTTGTCGAGGACATCGTCAGGGCTCACACCCTCATCCTGGCCGTCGAATGATCGTGCGATCATCGCCAGGCTCGCCCTGTCATGATCGAGCATATAGGTCGCGAGTGCGATGGGTGAGTCCGACAAGCCCGTGAGGGTCTGGGGACGCGTGCCCATCAGAAATGCGTAGTAGACATTCTTGTAGAAGGAGACGAGCTGGTGGTAGGAGGCTTTTTCTTCGTCCGACAGCCCTGCTGGAGCAGGGGCTCCGACAAAGGATGCGTTGTTGATGTCGTTGGGGATCGCTCCTGGCATGTTGGTATGGATGCCGAGCAATTCCGGAGGAGCCTGCACACCGATCATATCGGTCACGACTGCGCCCCAATCGCCGCCTTGCGCAACGAATTGCTTGTAGCCCAGACGCCGCATCAGAGTGATCCATGCCGTCGCTATCCGTTCTGGTCCCCAGCCGGTCGCATCAGGCTTTCCGGAAAAGCCATATCCTGGCATCGACGGGATGACGATGTGAAATGCATCCGAGGCACTGCCACCGTAGGCTGTCGGGTCGGTGAGCGGCCCGATGATCTTCAATTGCTCAATGATCGAGCCCGGCCATCCGTGGGTCACGATCAGAGGAAGCGCGTTCTCGTGCTTGGAACGAACATGGATGAAATGGATGTCCAGCCCATCGATCTCGGTGATGAAATTCGGCACGGCATTGATCCGGGCTTCGACCTTGCGCCAGTCGTATTTGTTCTGCCAGTGATCGAGCAACTGCTTGGTGGTTTTGAGCGGTACACCCTGGGAGAAATCGCTGACTGTCTCCTTTTCGGGGAGGCGGGTGTGAGCAAGGCGATAGCGAAGGTCGGCGAGATCAGCCTCTGGAACGTTCACCCGGAACGGGCGGATGGCATCGGATTCCGTTGCGGCAGTCGAACCCGCGGGAAGCAAACTTGCGATGCCCAGGGCAGCAATGCCGGACGCTGCAGCAGCCAGAAGGCGACGGCGATCCTCGTCGATAACGTCAGTCTTGATAGCGGTCATGATCATTCTCCTTGGAAACAGGTTGATCGTCTGCACGACTGTGCTGCTTCAAGGGGTACGCTGGGGACGTGGAGTTCACACGTTAGGTGTTGTGAGATCTTGATAACGGCCCGATGCTTATCGGAAGCAGCATCCGTTGGCCTGCGAGCCCCCCGTGTGGACGGGCTTCGCTTATGCGGTGCTCGTGTGCCGTTAATCGCAGCTATTAACAGCTAGCAACGCATAACGTGCGATCCCGGACTCGGCGAGGTAGGTCTTTGGTCAGCACAGCGGTGCAGACGCTCAATCATCAACAGCTACCAAAAGGAATTTCGCCATGACCTCCAAGGTTCTCTTCACTGGTAAGACACACAACACCAATGGCCGCGATGGCGGTGCTCGCAGCGCCGATGGCTTTCTGGACATCAAGATGAAGCAGCCGCATCCTGCCGCCGAAAACCTGTTCGGAGCCGCCTGGTCCGCCTGCTACATGGGAGCCATCGAACTGGTGGCCTCCAGAAAACAGATCAAGCTCCCTGCCGGGATATCAGTCGACGCTGAAATCGATCTGAACAATGACGATGGCAACTTCTTCCTCAGTGCCCGCCTCAATGTCAGCGTCCCCGGCATCGACCCGGTGATTGCTCGCGAGCTGCTCGATGCCGCCCACGGCATTTGCCCCTATTCGAAGGCAACGCACGGCAATATCGACGTCGTCACCAATCTCATCTAAGCGCGACCTTTTGGGTCTGTCCGGTTTAACGGGCAGACCCAACAATCATCGAGCTGTCAAGCCATCCGCACAAACAGCGACGTCGAAATGTCTGGAGGAAATGCAATGTTCAGATTCAGCACTAAACGTCACGCCTATCATGATTTTGCCGAGTTGCTTGACACGACGATCTACCAGCCATTGCCTGACGAATGGCTTGTCGGGATTACGGATGTCGTGAACTCCACTTCTGCGGTGAATGCGGGACGCTACAAGGACGTCAATTACGCGGGCGCATCGGCCATCGCGGCATTGGGGAACGCCTGGAACAGCTTCGATTTCCCATTCGTGTTTCGAGGCGACGGTGCCGCGTTCGCCTTCCATCCCGACAGACTGGAAACAGCGACGGCGGCGCTCCGGCAGACCGTTGGACACGTCCGCGACGTCTTCCAGCTTGATCTCCGGGCTGGCCTGGTCTCGGAGAGAGAAATCCGTGCAGGGGGTAAAGATGTCCGTACTGCTCGATTCTCAGCATCCGAAACTGCTATCTATTCGATGTTTGCTGGCGGCGGACTTAACTGGGCTGATCGGCAGATCAAATCCGGAAAGTATGGGATCGCCGACAACGTCACGGACACCTCCGCGAACCTGAGCGGCCTGACTTGCGAATGGGCACCGATCCCCAGCCGGAGCGGCGAAATACTTTCCCTCCTCGTGGAACCCTGCGACCATTCGAGGTCCACGATGTTCGCGAAGCTTGCCAAGCAAATCGTGGCGGTTTTCGACACAGGAGAGCGACATTCCCACCCGGTACCTAACGACATCGTCATCACGCAGGACGTCGAAGACTATCTCAGCGGCGCAGCATGGGCCGATGTCGTCGCGAATTCGGACTATCGCAGATACGACGACGTTCTACGTTTGACGCTGGATTGCACGGCCGAACAGATCGGAGTGGTCGAAGCTCTGCTTGTCCGCGCCAGAAATCGTGGTGACATCAGGTTTGGGCTACACCGGCAGTCCCACGCGCTCATGACTTGCCTGGTACCTTCCGGCAACAAGGGCTCTCATCTTCATTTCCTCGACGGAATGGGCGGCGGATACACAAAGGCTGCTGAAATGCTGGAGGCTCAGTGAACACAGCAGGCGCTCAACCGACAGGCTTACATCCAAAATTATTGCCTGCAGAGCAATGATTAGCGACGGCTTTGGGCCATTCCCAGACCTTGGCGCGGAGTGCCCGAATGTCCGTTTTCTCGTCGGGTATGCTAACAGCGGACGGTCGGCAGTCGGCCCCGTAACGGTCATTCCTTCACCCTGGGCCAACTACTGCTCCTTGCGCAAATCCGGTCATCCAGACGCTCTAAGAGTTGCTGGTTTGCTACCTCATTCCGCGAAAAAGCCCGCGCGGCAATGCCGGCGGGCTGATATTCGGTTCGAAGGGAACCCGTGATTACTTCACGAGATTGCGCTTGGCGAGCGTGCGCAGGCGCAGCGCGTTGAGCTTGATGAAGCCGGCCGCATCCTTCTGGTCGTAGGCGCCCTGGTCATCCTCGAAAGTGACGAGCTTGTCGGAATAGAGCGACTTGTCGCTTTCACGGCCGATGACCATGACATTGCCCTTGTAGAGCTTCAGCGTCACTTCGCCTTCGACATGCTCCTGGCTCTTGTCGATCAGCGCCTGCAGCATCTCGCGCTCCGGCGAAAACCAGAAGCCGTAATAGATCAGCTCGGCGTAACGCGGCATGATGTCGTCCTTGAGATGGGCGGCACCGCGGTCGAGCGTGATCGATTCAATGGCGCGGTGCGCCGAAAGCAGGATGGTGCCGCCTGGGGTCTCGTAGACGCCGCGCGACTTCATGCCGACAAAACGGTTCTCGACGAGGTCGAGACGACCGATGCCGTTGTCTCGTCCGTAATTGTTGAGCGCAGCCAAGAGCGTCGCCGGGCTCATGCGCACGCCGTTGATCGAAACCGCATCACCCTTTTCGAAGCCGACCTTGATGGTCGTTGCCTTGTCGGGTGCAGCCTCAGGCGAAATGGTGCGCATGTGCACATATTCAGGCGCCTCCTTGGAGGGGTCCTCGAGAACCTTGCCCTCGGAAGAGGAATGCAGAAGGTTGGCGTCGACGGAGAATGGCGCCTCGCCCTTTTTGTCCTTGGCAACAGGGATCTGATGCTGCTCGGCGAAAGCCAGCAGGTCGGTGCGGCTCTTGAACGCCCAGTCGCGCCACGGCGCGATGATCTTGATGTCGGGGTTCAGGGCATAGGCGGAGAGCTCGAACCGGACCTGGTCGTTGCCCTTGCCGGTCGCGCCGTGGGCGATCGCATCGGCGCCGGTCTTCTTGGCGATATCGATCAGATGCTTGGAAATCAACGGACGGGCGATCGAGGTGCCGAGCAGGTAGACGCCTTCGTAGACGGCATTGGCGCGGAACATCGGGAAGACGAAATCGCGTACGAATTCCTCGCGCACATCCTCGATATAGATCTCCTTGATGCCGAGCATTTCGGCCTTCTTGCGCGCCGGCTCCAGCTCTTCGCCCTGGCCGAGATCGGCGGTGAAGGTGACGACTTCGGCGCCGAGTTCCGTCTGCAGCCACTTCAGGATGATCGAGGTGTCGAGGCCGCCGGAATAGGCGAGAACGACTTTCTTCACGTCTTTGTATGATGCCATGATGATGAGGTCCGTTGCATAAAAGGCCGGCGAAAACCCGGTGTCGCGGCACTTTTAGCGAGATTGGCGCGTGACGCAAGGCCAAGTGCGACGGTGATGGTGCCGATAGCGTTTGACAGGGCGAAAGCGGAGCCCATATTCGCCAGCGTCCGCAAATGCTCGAGGAGAGGTTGCCCCCGTGACGAATATTCAAGACATTTTCAAGAAGCCCAATGTTGCCGTCATCACCGGCGGCGCCTCCGGCATCGGTCTTGCCGCAGCGAGATATTTCGCCGGACGCGGCATGAGCGTCGCCATCGCCGATCTCGGCGGCGATCGGCTGGCCGACGCGGCCAATGAACTCAAGGCCATTGCCGGCGAGGAAAATGTGATGGCCGTCGAGACCGACGTCGCCAGCAGAGACTCGCTGGAATCGCTCGAGCGCGCCGTGCTCCAGCGTTTCGGCCGTGTGCACGTACTGATGAACAATGCCGGCATCGGCCCGGAAACCTCGATCTTCAGCCCGCAGGCGAACTGGGACAATATCTTTGCCGTCAACCTGATGGGGGTGATCAACGGCACGCGCACCTTCGGCCCGAAGATGCTGTCGCACGGCGAGCCGGGCCTGATCATCAACACCGGCTCCAAGCAGGGCATCACCACGCCGCCCGGCAACCCCGCCTACAACATCTCCAAATCAGGCGTGAAAGTCTTTACCGAAGCGCTGCAGCACGAGCTTCGCAATACCGAAGGCGGAAAGATCTCCGCCCATCTTCTGATCCCAGGCTTCGTCTTCACCGGCCTCACCAAGGGCGACCGCGCCGAAAAACCGGCCGCTGCCTGGACCGCCGAGCAGACGGTCGATTTCATGGTCGAGAGCCTCGAACGCGGCGATTTCTATATTCTCTGCCCCGACAATGACGTCGCGCGTCCTCTCGACGAGCGCCGCATGCTCTGGGCAGCCGGCGATATCGTCGAGAACCGGCCGCCGCTGTCACGCTGGCACAAGGATTATGCCGACAAGTTCAAGGCCTTCCTCGAACAGAAGTAATCGGCGCCATCAGAAGGTTTGATTGGTAATTTTCCGAAAGCCGGGTAAGAGATCCCCAGATCCTTTCCGGCTTTCAGAGTGTGTCATGGATTTCCTGCCGAGCCTGCCGACCCTTCTCGCCTTTGCCGCCGCGACGCTGCTGCTCGCGGCAACCCCAGGCCCTGATATGACGCTGTCGATCAGCCGCGCGCTGGCCCAGGGCAAGAAGGCGGCGCTCTTCGTGGTCGTCGGCACCAGCCTCGGCATCGTCGTCCACACCATGCTGGTCGCTTTTGGCATTTCGGCGCTGATCACCGCCTCGCCGACCGCCTTCCTGATCCTGAAGACCGGCGGTGCTGCCTATCTGCTCTGGCTGGCGGTGCAGGCGATCCGTTTCGGCTCGAAGCTCACTGTCGCCAAGGTCGAGGAGCAGAAGGGCACACCACTTTCCAACATCTCCTCGGGCTTCTGGGTCAATCTTCTGAACCCCAAAGTCATCATCTTCTTCATGACCTTCCTGCCGCAATTCGTCAGCGCCGGCGATCCCGCCGTCACCCAAAAGCTGCTCTTTTTCGGCTTCTGCTTCATCCTGATCGGCATGCCGGTCAACGCCAGCGTCGTCTTTGCCGCCGACTGGCTGGCCTCCTGGCTGCAGAACAACAAGAAAGTGCTGCGCGGCATGGACTACACCTTCGCCGGCGTCTTCTCGGTCTTCGCCGCAAAGATCCTGCTCACCCAGGCGCGGTAACCGCGGTTGCGCAGCAATCCCGCGGTTGCGCAGCAATCCCGCGGTCGGCATATCGATCCGCCCGCGGTCGGTTGATCGATCCGCGGTCGTGAAACGATCCGCCGCCAACGACACCAATATTCGCGAGACGCCACGCCGGAGCAGGCAGTGACCGCGAATTTCGTCGTCTTCCAAAATTATTCCATGCCTTTCGCGCGATTACTTGTGATCAACATATGATCGTAAGTCGGCAATTGTGGCTAGGCCACGCCACCTTCGCTGCCCACATATCCTTTACGGCTCACGAAGAGCTGCCTTGAAAGGATAAGTCCATGTTTGCGTTTCGCAATATCATAACAGCAGGAGTTGTTGCGCTGACGTTTGCCGCCACGTCCCTTACAGCGACAGCACCTGCCTTAGCTCACGGCGGCGGAGGCCATGGCGGTGGCGGCTTCTCGCGGGACGGCGGCCACTTCGGCGGTGGTGCGCATATGGGCGGCGGCAATTTCGCCGATCGCGGCTTCGGAGCGCATCATTTCGGCGGAGCCGGCCATTTTGGCGGACATCGCGACGGCCGTTTCGCTTTCCATGATAGAAATCGTCTGTTCTTCGGCGATGACGACTATGACCCGGAACAGTGCCAGCCGGAATGGCTCAACCGGTACGGCCATCGCGTGCTGGTGGAAGTCTGCTCTTGATGACGGTCCCACTGGCCTCTGAGGAGTCGTGAAACGATCAGCTGCCCGCTAACCGATCAGCCCGCTGTCGGCCTAGCCGATCAGCAACGCGTCATCATCCAGCGTCTGGCCGCGCATCTTGCGGAACATCGCGATCAGATCCTCGACCTGCAATGTCTTGCGGCTGTCGCCGGCGACATCGAGCACGATCTCGCCGCCATGCAGCATCACGGTGCGGTGGCCATAATCGAGCGCCTGGCGCATCGAATGCGTCACCATCAGCGTCGTCAGCTTGCGCTCGGAAACGATCTTCTGGGTCAGGCCCATGATGAATTCCGCCATGCCAGGGTCGAGGGCCGCCGTATGTTCGTCGAGCAGCAGCACCTCCGAGCCCGCCAGCGTCGCCATGACAAGCGAGACCGCCTGCCGCTGGCCGCCGGAAAGCAGGTCCATGCGGTCCTTCATGCGGTTCTCCAGCCCGAGATTGAGCTCGGCGATCCTCTCGCGAAAATGGTCGCGCCGTTTTGCGCCAAGCGCCGAAACAAGCCCGCGCCGCTCGCCGCGCCGCGCCGCAAGCGCCAGGTTCTCCTCGATCGACAAGGCACCGCAGCTTCCGGTCAACGGGTCCTGAAAGACGCGGGCGACCAGCCCGGCGCGCGCCGCCGTCGTCTTGCGCGTCACGTCGGCACTGCCGATCAGCACCTGCCCTTCGCTCGCCAGCACATCGCCGGCGAGGACGCCGAGCAGCGTCGATTTACCAGCGCCGTTCGAGCCGATGACGGTGACGAAGGAGCCTTCCTCGATCGTCAGGCTGACACCCGAGAGCGCCTGCTTCTGCAGCGGCGTGCCGCGCCCGAAGACGACCTTGATGTTCTTGAGGTTGATCATGACGCGGCACCTCCGCGCAAACGGGGAAGGATGAGCGCCACGGTCACCAGCACGGCCGTGACGAAATTGAGGTCGGATGCCTGCAGGCCGATGACGTCGCTCGAAAGCGCCAGCTGGATCGCGATGCGATAGAGGATTGAGCCGAGCACGCAGCCGATCAACGCGATCAGCAGACCGCGCCGCCCGAGCAGCGTCTCGCCGATGATGACGGCAGCCAGACCAACGACGATCGTGCCGACGCCCGAGGTGACGTCGGCAAAGCCGTTCGTCTGGGCAAACAGCGCACCGCCGAGCGCCACCAGCGCATTGGAGATCGCCATGCCGAGATAGATCTGCCGGCTGGTATCGACGCCCTGGGCCCGCGCCATCCTTGCATTGGCGCCGGTCGCCCGCATTGCCAGCCCGGCATCGCTTTCCAGGAAACGCCAGACCAGGATGAGCGCGATGACGACGAGAACACCGACGAAGAGCGGCCGCACGTAGAAATCGCGAAGGCCATGGCCGAAGAACGGGCTGATCATCGTGTCGGCATTGATAAGCGCGACATTGGGTTTGCCCATCACGCGCAGATTGACGGAAAACAGCGCGATCATCGTCAGGATCGAGGCGAGCAAATTGAGGATCTTGAAGCGCACGTTGAGCAGCGCCGTCACCATGCCTGCGGCGGCACCGGCGGCCATGGCGATCAGCGCTGCAAGCCAGGCGTTGACGCCGGCAATGATCAGCACGGCCGTCACCGCCGCGCCAAGCGGAAAGGAGCCGTCGACCGTCAGGTCAGGGAAATCCAGAACACGGAAGGCGAGATAGACCCCAAGGGCGACGAAGGAATAGACCAGTCCGAGTTCGACGGCCCCCCAGAATGCGATTTGGCTCAAGGCTTCCGCCCCTCTTCTGTCCGTTTCCGCTCCGCGCCTTGCGCGAAACATCAGGCTTTTAATACCATCAGCCGCCCCCGTGTGGAACGGGAGCGGCTGCAAACTCGATCAGCGACGGCAGTCGCCTTGTTTATTCGATGACTTTGGTAGCGCGGGAAAGCACGCTCTGCGGCAGCGTGACCCCCATCTTCTCGGCCGCCGCCTTGTTGACGACGAGGTCGCTGCCGGCGGCAGTCTTGACCGCGATGTCGCCCGGGTTCTCGCCCTTCAGCACACGCACGACGATCTCGCCGGTCTGCTTGCCGACATCATAATAGTTGAAGCCGAGGGCAGCGATCGAGCCACGCGAAACCGAATCCGTATCGGCGGTAAAGAGCGGCAGCTTGCTCTCCTCGGCCACCGCGACAGCGCCTTCGAGCGCGGAGATGATCGTGTTGTCGGTCGGAATGTAGATCACATCGGCGCGGCCGACGAGCGCGCGTGTCGCACCCTGGACCTCGGCCGATTTGGTGGCAGCCGATTCGACTACCTTCAGGCCAGCCTTTTCGGCTTCAGCTTTCAACACGGCGAGCAGCGAAACGGAATTCGCCTCGCCTGAATTGTAGAGATAGCCGATGGTTTTCACATCGGGCAGGATTTCCTTGATCAGCGCGAGGTGCTCGGCGACCGGCGACATATCGGAGAGGCCTGTGACATTGCCGCCGGGCTTGTCCATGTTCTTGACGAGCTGGGCGCCGAGCGGATCGGACACGGCCGTGAAGACGACAGGAATGTCGCGCGTCGAGGAGACGACGGCCTGGGCCGAGGGTGTCGAGATCGGCACGATGACATTGGGCTCGTCACCGGCGAACTGGCGGGCGATCTGGGCTGCCGTCGCCGGATTGCCCTGCGCCGATTCGAACACGAATTTCAGGTTCTCGCCTTCCTTGTAGCCGGCAGCCGTAAGCGCATCGAGAACGCCCTTGCGCGCCGCATCCAGCGCCGGATGTTCGACGATCGCCGTCACGGCGACGGTGACATCATCGGCCTTTGCAGGCAGGGAAAGGACCAAAGTGGCGGCAAGAGCGAGCAAAATCGGGCGCATGGGGATCCTCCTGAATGATTTTGGGGGCACTTTTAGGAAAAGTGCCCCCTGAAATCAATCGCGGAGAATTGTAGCGAGGATCAAACTTGCTGATCAGTCGTCGGCGCCGTGATTGGCGATCATCATCGCCTCGAAGGCCAAACGATCGGTCTTGCGCATGCGTTCCGACTCCGATTTCAGCTGGCCGCAGGCGGCAAGAATGTCGCGACCGCGGGGTGTGCGGATCGGCGAGGCATAGCCTGCCGAATTGATGAAATCGGCGAACTTCTCGATCTGCTCCCAGTCCGAACACTGGTAATTGGTGCCGGGCCACGGATTGAACGGAATGAGGTTGATCTTCGCCGGCACGCCTTTCAGGAGCTTGATCAGCCCCTTGGCGTCTTCCAGGCTGTCGTTGACATCCTTCAGCATCACATACTCGAAGGTGATGCGCCGTGCGTTCGAAAGGCCAGGATAGGTCCGGCAGGCTTCGATCAGCTCCTTCAGCGGATACTTCTTGTTGATCGGCACCAGAAGGTCGCGCAGATCGTCGCGCACCGCATGCAGCGAAATCGCCAGCATGACGCCGATTTCCTCGCCGGTGCGGAAGATCTCCGGCACAACGCCAGAAGTAGAAAGCGTCACGCGGCGCCTGGACAGCGACAGGCCGTCACCATCCGTGGCGATCAGCAATGCCTGTTTGACGGCATCGAAGTTATAAAGCGGCTCACCCATGCCCATCATGACGATGTTGCTGACCTTGCGGCCCTCGGCAGGCATGATCGTGCCCTGCGGCGCTTCACGGTCCGGGAAATCCCCAAGCCGGTCGCGGGCAAGCAGCAGCTGCGAAAGAATTTCCTCCGCCGTCAGGTTGCGCACCAGACGCTGTGTCCCGGTATGACAGAAGGAACAGGTGAGCGTGCAGCCGACCTGGCTGGAAAGGCAGAGCGTGCCGCGGCCCTCTTCCGGAATGTAGACGGCCTCGATCTCGACTGGACGCCCGGCGCCGCGGGCGGGAAAGCGCAGCAGCCATTTGCGCGTGCCGTCGTTGGAGACCTGCTCCTCGACGATCTCGGGACGTTCGATGGTGAAATGCTGCTTCAGCATCTCCCGCATGTCCTTGGCGACATTCGTCATATGGTCGAAGTCAGAGACCCCGCGCACATAGATCCAGTTCCAGAGCTGCGAGACGCGCATCTTGATCTGCTTCTCGGCCACACCCTTTTCCCGGAGTGCCGCCCCCATCTCCTCGCGTGACAGCCCGATCAGGGACGGCTTCTCGACGCCGGAAGCGGCACGAGGCGCCTGAGACGTGATGACATCAATCGCATCCATGACGGACATAGTCTTTCATCCCGAATTCGAACACGTAACCGCCCCGCAAACCCTGCGAACTTCAGGGCTAAGCCGGAAGACTGGCGGGTGCATGACGGCACATTGGCAGAAATTGAATGGCGGAACGGCGACTGATATCGCGATCTGTCCGCTGTTGCGCGGCCTTTAGCATCATTTTGCCCGCGCGTCACTATAGATGGAAACGACAAGAGCCGGCGCAAGGCCGGCCCTCGAAGCTCTGACAACAAAAAAGCTTACTTGCAGGTTTCGATCTGCTTCAGCGCAGCCGAGATACCCGAGAGCGAATAGCTGTAGGAGGTGCCGGTGCCCTTGCGCGAAACGGCATTGACCGTCATCGAATGACCGGTCTTCATCGCGGCGACGAGGGCCGGCTCCTGGGCAGCGTTCTCGACCCAGCCGGCCTTGTCCTTGGTGAACATTACGAAGGTCTTGTTGTCGATGACGACGTTGATCTTCGAATTTTCCTTGACCGTGTAGCCCATCATCGCCTGCGGCTCGTAGGAGATATTCTGGCCCGGACGTTGGGAGACGATGAAGAAATTGTCGCCGTGGTCGACGCTTGCCGGCTGCTTTGCCGTCGGAACGGACAGCACGTAGCAGACGGTGCTGCTGCCCGACTTGTAGGAGTAAGCGCCCCATGCCTGGAACTGCTGGATGCGGTTCGGCGCGGCCTGCTGCGCTGTCGCAACTCCGGCCATAACAAGGGTGAGTGCGAGAGCGGATACGATACTTTTTACAAACATGGATTCCTGCCGGTTCTTGCGATTCAAGGCCCGAAGCGATCATAGCGGGCGCCGCATAATCACGATCTGCTTTATTTTGACTTAATTCAGGTTACCAAATGGTCAACGATAGCTGCGATTTGTATGTGCCTGTGTCATTTCAGCTCGAGTGTCAATTTTCGCCCCTTTGACGGTATCGACCGCGACACCGTGCCCCAATGGCACTGGCCGTCCGTTCGGCTGAATTTAAGACACAAAGATTCAGGCAAGAGTTTGACCTTTCCCAAATCCGTTGTACCTCAGTAAGACTTGGAAATCCGAGACGAAATTATTGCCGCAGGGGGCTGGTGAGGGGATATGGATGCCGAGGAAAGACAGCGTTTCGCTGCCCTCGCGAAGGCCGTCGCGAACGATCGCGACCAGCAGGCCTTTTCCATCCTGTTCGACTATTTCGCACCCCGCCTGAAAGCCTGGCTGATGCGCCAGAGGATGACATCAGGCGAGGCTGAGGAACTGGTCCAGGAGATCATGATCGTGCTCTGGCACAAGGCAGAGCTCTACGATGCCACGCGATCTTCCCTCTCGACCTGGCTTTTCCGTATTGCCCGTAACCGCCGCATCGACATGCAGCGGCGCGCCAACACCCGCATCTTCGATGAGACCGATCCGGCCCTGCAGCCGCCGGCCGATATCGGCGCGGAAGAAATCATCGCCAATGACGATCGCGACGCCAAGATACGCGCCGCCGTCGGCCAATTGCCGGAGGAACAGCGCGACATGCTGCGAGCCGCCTTCTTCCTCGGTCAATCGCATTCGGAGATCGCCGAAGCGACCGGACTGCCGCTCGGCACGGTGAAGTCGCGTATCCGGCTTGCCTTCGGCAAGCTCCGCAAGGTGCTGGAACGCGAAATCGCCTGACGAATGTCGCCCAAAGTGGGCAGCGGTTTTGGAAGGACGAAAGATCGCGACGCGCTTTAGATCGTCTTCATCGCTTCTTCCGGCCGGTCGGCGAGAACGCGGTCGGCCGCTTCGTAGTGGCCCGGCCGGATGTGGCCGCGCACCATGGCGAAGGCAGCCGAGAGCACGGCGATGTCGTCGGAAAAGCCGATGACGGCGAAAATATCCGGGATCATGTCGATCGGCATGACGAAATAGGCGAGTGCTGCAAGCAGTACGCCGCGCACCTTCGTCGGCGTCTGCGGATCGAGCGCGCAATAGAAACCGGCAACGACATCGCGCGAGAACGGGATCTGCCGCACGGCCCGCCGGAATGTCGGCCAGAATTTCTGCCTGACGGTCTTCTCGCGCCGGCTCTGGGTGTCCTCGTCGCCCGGCAACAGGATTTCCCCGAATTTGACCTCGTCCATCCCTGCATCCCTTTTGTCCATGCGAACATATGGTGACGGCGCCCAGTCTTTCAATCGGCCCCTTTCAATCGGCCCCGCTTTCAAGCAACACGTCGCGCCGCAGCCTTCTCCATGGCTTTGGCGAGCTTGAAATCCAGCTCCGTCAGCCCGCCGGCATCATGCGTGTTCAGCGTCACATCCACCCTGGAATAGACGTTGAACCATTCGGGATGGTGGTTGAGCTTCTCGGCCGCAAGTGCTGCCTGCGTCATGAAACCGAAAGCCTCGACGAAATTTGCGAACTTGAACGTCTTCGATATTGACGAACCCGCATCATTGAGCGCCCAGCCCGAAAGCTCGGTCAGCTCAGCCTCAACCGCCGTCCGTTCCAGTTTTTCCATTTTCATGCCATGCTCCTCTTCTCTGTCCGACAGGTTCACCGATGAAACGCATCAGCATCCTTTTCGTTTGCATGGGCAATATATGCCGTTCTCCGCTCGCGGAGGGAATTTTTGGCCACCTCGTCGCCGAGGCCGGCTTGACCGGCGATTTTACGGTCGCTTCCGCCGGCACCGGCAGCTGGCATGAAGGCGATCCGCCCGACCGGCGTTCGATCGCCACCGCGAAAAACCACGGCATCGACATATCGGGGCAGCGCGCCCGGCGCATTCAGTCGAGGGATTTCATGGATTTCGATCTGATCCTTGCCATGGACCGCGACAACCTGGCGGCGCTCAAAAAGAGCGCGCCGCATGGGGCGAATATCCACCTTTTCGGTGATGCCGCGCTGGGAACGGGAGAGAATATTCCCGATCCCTATTATGGCGGTCCTGAAGGTTTCGAACTGGTCTACACCAGGCTCTTGACCGGCTGCTGCAGGCTGCTCGAAACGCTGGGCGTCGAGCGTGCCTCGTGCAACGGGAACACTTCCTCGGTGAGGTAAGGCCCTCCACCGACCGATTCGCGTGACGAAAGCAGCACGAAGCGCGGTGCGGTGAAGGTTGCTGTGTGGAAGTTGCCGCGTCCGGCCAGATATTGCACGACGTCGTCGAGCCGCGAGGATTTCAGCCGCGCCAGCGTCACATGCGGCATGAATTTGCGGGGATCCGGCGGCAGGCCGATGCGCTGGCAGATCCGCTCGATCTCGCCCTGCAGGGCATACATTTCAGGCGATTGCGAGACGCCGGCCCAGACCGAATGCGGTTTCTTCGAACCGAAGGAACCGATGCCTTCAAGCCGGAACTGGAATTCCGGCCGGTCGATCCGGTCGAGGCGTTCAACGATTTCATCGGCCGTGCGGCCGTCGACATCACCGATGAAGCGCAGGGTGATGTGGTAATTCTCCACATCGATCCATCGTGCTCCGGGGAGGCCACCGCGCAGCAATGAAAGACTCATCGCCGCATTGCGCGGAATTTCGAGGGCGGTAAACAGTCTCGGCATCACGAGCACTCCCCGAATCTTTTGCAGGTGCTCACACGGAATCATGCAATCAATAACCGCGCAAGCCCCTATTTCTTCACAGAAGAAATCGTTTCGACGAAATTTGTGACAGCAGGCTCCATCTTTTCGACCATGACGTCGACACCTTTCGTATTTGGATGCATGCCGTCGTCGAGCTTCAACCCAGCCTCCAGTGCGACGCCGTCGAGGAAGAAGGCATAGAGTGGAAGCCCATGTTTTTCCGAGAGCTTCTGATAGATCGGGTTGAATCGTGCGGCATAATCCGCTCCCATGTTCGGCGGCGCTATGATACCGGCGAGCAGTACGGCAATCCCACGCTCCTTTAGCCGGGTAATCATCTGATCGAGATTCTTCGCGCTCTCCTCTGGCGGGATGCCGCGCAACGCGTCATTGGCGCCAAGCTCGAGAATGACCCCATCGGTGCCGTCGGGTACCGACCAGTCGATGCGCGCAAGGCCCCCTGTCGTCGTGTCGCCGGAGACCCCGGCATTGGCGATGGCGACGTCGAGGCCCTTCGCTTTCAGGGCCGCCTGCAGCTTTTCCGGAAAGCCGTCGCCGGGCGGCAACTGATAGCCCGCCATCAAACTGTCCCCAAAACCGACGAGATTGATTGTCCGGGCATCGGCCGCAGTGGCAAGGATCAGCGCGACGGCGATGACGGTGAATTGAAGGGCGGCAACTTTAAATCTCATTCCAGCTTCCCTAGATTGGCGAAGTGCCGTTATGCGGCCATTCGATTACGGACTTATATAGGCGATTTCTGTTGGCAAAAACCATTATCGAGTTGAAGGGCGCCGATCTGACCCTCGGCAGCGCAGCCGCCTCCGTCCATGTGCTGAAGGGCATCGATCTCGATATCACTGCCGGCGAATCCGTCGGCATCGTCGGCCCTTCCGGTTCCGGCAAATCCACCCTGCTGATGGTGCTTGCCGGGTTGGAAAAACTCGACAGTGGTGAGATCAACATCAACGATACGCCGCTCCATAGCCTCAGCGAGGACCAGGTCGCCGATTTCCGCGGCCGCAACATCGGCATCGTCTTCCAGTCCTTCCACTTGATCGCCAACATGACGGCGCTGGAAAACGTCGCCGTGCCGCTCGAACTCGCCAATGTCAGCAACGCCTTCGAGATCGCTCATCGCGAGCTGAAGTCGGTCGGCCTCGGCGAACGGCTGAACCACTATCCCGGCCAGCTTTCCGGCGGCGAACAGCAGCGCGTGGCGATCGCCAGGGCGCTCGCCCCCTCGCCCGCCCTGCTGATCGCCGACGAGCCGACCGGCAATCTCGATACCGAGACAGGCCGCCAGATCGCCGACCTTCTGTTCTCCAAGCAGGCCGAACGCGGCACGACCCTGCTTCTCGTCACCCACGACGTCTCGCTCGCAAACCGATGCTCGCGCCAGATTCGCGTCCGCTCCGGCAGGATCGAAGGCGACAGCGCCGCCCGCCGCAGCGAAGCGGCGATCGCATGAGGATAATCACCCCACGCGTCTCGCTCGCTTTTCGCCTGGCGCTGCGCGAGCTGCGCGGCGGCATCCGCGGCTTCTACATCTTCCTTGCCTGCATCGCGCTCGGCACCGGCGCCATTGCCGCCGTCAACTCCGTTTCGCAGTCGATCACCGATACGATCGCCTCGCAGGGGCAGGAACTGTTGGCAGGCGACGTCCGCTTCGAACTCAACAACCGCGAAGCCACGCCTGAGGAATTGGGTTTCCTCGAAGGCCTCGGCACCGTTTCGGTGTCAACCGGCCTGCGCTCGATGGCCCGCAAGCCCGACGGTTCCGATCAGGCGCTGGTCGAGGTCAAGGCTGTCGATGACGCTTACCCGCTCTACGGCAAGTTCGTGGCCGAGCCGGACTATTCGCTTGCAGCCCTGCTTTCGGGCCAAGGCGGCACCTATGGTGCGGTCGCAGCGCCACTGCTTCTCGATCGGCTCGGGCTTGCGGTGGGCGACGAATTGCTGCTCGGCAACGTCAAGCTCAGCATCACCGGCACGGTGAAAACCGAGCCGGATGCACTGTCGGAAGGTTTTGGCTTTGCGCCGCGCCTGCTTGTCAGCCGCCAGGCGCTCCAAGCCTCCGGACTGATCCAGACCGGAAGCCTGGTCGAACATGCCTATAAGATCCGGCTGGGCGACAAGGGCGCGATGTCGGGCATCCAGGCGCGCGCCTCGAAGGAATTCCCCTCCGCCGGCTGGGCGATCCGCACCAGCGACCGTGCCGCGCCCTCGCTCACCGAAAACATCACCCGCTTCTCGCAGTTCCTGACGCTGGTCGGCCTCACCGCACTGATCGTCGGTGGCGTCGGTGTCGCCAATGCGGTGCGCGCCTTCCTCGATTCCAAGCGCACCACCATCGCCACCTTCAAATGCCTCGGCGCCCCGGCGCAGGTCGTCGTTCTGATCTATCTCTTCCAGATCGCCATCATCGCTCTCGGCGGCATCCTGATCGGCCTCGTCATCGGCGCCCTGTCGCCGATGCTTGCCGCGCAGTTCCTGGCGCAATTCCTGCCGGTCTCGACCGTGCCGACGCTCTACCCCGGCGCCCTGCTGCTCGCCACGTTCTTCGGCATCCTGACGACGCTCGCCTTCGCCATCCTGCCGCTCGGCCACGCCCGCGAAGTGCCGGCGACCGCACTGTTCCGCGAGCAGGGCTTCGAGGCCCGCCACCTGCCCTCCTGGCCCTACATCCTGCTTGCCGCCCTATTCATGGCCGCCCTTGCCGGGCTTGCCATCCTCACCGCCTATGACCGCTTCATCGCTGTCGTCTTCGTTGGCGCGATCGTCTTCGCCTTCGTCGTCCTGCGCCTCGTCGCCGCGCTGATCGCCTGGCTCGCGCGCCGCAGCCCGCGCGTCAATTCGCCGGCACTGCGGCTTGCGATCGGCAATATCCACCGCCCCGGCGCACTGACGCCCTCAGTCGTGCTCTCGCTCGGCCTTGGCCTGGCATTGCTGGTGACCCTGACCCTGATCGACGGGAACCTGCGCCGGCAGCTGACCGGCCGCATGAACGAGGGTGCGCCGAACTTCTTCTTCGTCGATATCCAGAGCGCCGAGGTCGGCGCCTTCCGCGATCTCGTCCAGGGCCAGGCGCCGCAGGGCAAGCTCGTCGAAGTGCCGATGCTGCGCGGCCGGATCATCGCCTTCAACGGCGAGGACGTCACCAAGATGAACGTGCCGGCCGCCGGCCGCTGGGTGCTGAACGGCGATCGCGGCATCACCTATGCCGAAACCCTGCCTGACAACGCCGCCCTCACCGAAGGCAAATGGTGGGACAAGGATTACAGCGGCGAGCCACTCGTCTCTTTCTCCTCGGAAGAGGCACATGAGCTCGGCCTCAAGATCGGCGATAAAGTCACCGTCAACGTGCTCGGCCGCAACATCACGGCGAAAATCGCTAATCTGCGCCGCGTCGAGTGGGAATCGCTGTCGATCAATTTCGTCATGGTCTTCTCGCCGAATACCTTCCGCGGCGCCCCGCATGCGTGGCTGGCGACCCTGACCGATCCCTCTTCGACACCGGCCGAAGATGCGGCGATCCTGAAAACCGTCACCAACACCTATCCGACGATCACCAGTGTGCGCGTCAAGGACGCGATCGATATCGTCAACCAGCTGGTCGCACAGCTCGCGACCGCGATCCGCGCTGCGGCCTCCGTCGCCCTTTTCGCTTCCATCCTCGTCCTTGCCGGCGCGCTTGCCGCCGGAAACCGGGCGCGCACCCACGACGCGGTGGTGCTGAAGACGCTCGGCGCCACGCGCGCCATGCTGATCCGCGCCTTCAGCTACGAATATCTAATCCTCGGCCTCGCGACTGCGATCTTCGCGCTGATCGCCGGCAGCGTCGCCGCCTGGTTCATCGTCGCCCGCATCATGCGTCTGCCCTCGACCTTTCTGCCCGACGTCGCGGGACTGACGCTTGTCACCGCGCTCGTCCTGACCGTCGGCATCGGCCTGATCGGCACCTGGCGCATCCTCGGGCAGAAGGCGGCACCCGTCTTGCGCGAGCTTTGACCGGGCAGCGGCACCCAAACCCTTCACCTTACGGCGATTTAACCGATCGAGCCTTTGCAAGCCTCTTGTTTGCAAAGGGCGAAAGCCTCATATTATCCGCAGGCATGCTGGAGCTCCGCAGCGGCGCCCGGGTCGAAAACCCCGACACCGTATTTCCATCGGAGCTTGTAAGAGGAAACTATGGCTGATCTTCGTAACTATCAAAGCCGCGCTCAGACCGGCGAGATGATTGATCAAGGCCTGCGCGCTTATATGCTCAAGGTCTACAACCTGATGGCGCTGGGTCTGGCGATCACCGGTGTGGCCGCATATCTGTCGTTCCAATTCGCCTTCGCCAATGGTGAGCTGACCGCTTTCGGTCAGGCGATCTATGTAAGCCCGCTGAAGTGGGTTGTCATTCTGGCGCCGCTGGCTCTGGTGTTCTTCCTGAGCTTCCGGATCAATACGATGACGGTGGCCGCCGCCCAGACGACCTTTGCGGTCTACGCCGCGCTCGTCGGCCTGTCGCTCTCGTCGATCTTCCTGATCTACACGGGTCAGAGCGTCGTTCAGACCTTCTTCGTCACCGCCGCCTCGTTCGGCGCGCTGTCGCTTTACGGCTACACGACAAAGCGTAATCTGTCGGCGATGGGCTCGTTCCTGATGATGGGTCTTTTCGGCCTGATCATCGCCTCGATCGTCAACATCTTCCTGGCGTCGTCCGCCGTGCAGTTCGCGATCTCGGTACTCGGCGTACTGATCTTCGCAGGCCTCACGGCCTACGATACGCAGCGGATCAAGGAATTGTACCTGGAAGCCGATGACGTCGCCGTGGCCGGCCGCAAGGCGATCATGGGTGCGCTGACGCTCTATCTCGACTTCATCAACCTCTTCATGTTCCTGCTGCAGTTCATGGGCAACCGTAAATAAGCAGGGCAGACTGAGATCGAAAAGGCGGCTTCGGCCGCCTTTTTTGTTGCGCAGGCTTTCACGGAATGGTTTTAGAAAGCCCCTGCCGCCCTTATGGATATGCTGCTGAAATGTCCTTCCTCCTGCGCGATGCTTCGAACGCCGATATTCCCGCCATTGCCGATATCTATCGCGAATCGGTCCTGAACGGCGTCGCGAGCTATGAGATCGTCCCGCCCTCCGAGGCCGAGATGGCGCAACGTTTTGCGGCCATCGTCGGCCAGCAATATCCCTATATCGCAGCCATCGGCACGGACGGGGCCTTGCTCGGCTACGCCTACGCCTCGGCCTTCCGCACGCGTCCTGCCTATCGCTGGCTGGTCGAGGATTCGATTTATCTGGCGCCGCAAGCCCGCGGCCGCGGCATCGGCAAGGCGCTGCTCGCCGAACTGATCATCCGTTGCACCACCCTCGGCTTTCGTCAGATGGCAGCCGTCATCGGCGGCGCCAGCCCCGCCTCGATCGCGCTTCATCGCACGGCCGGCTTCGAGGAGGTTGGTCTGATGAAGGGCACCGGCTACAAACACGGCCGCTGGCTGGATACGATGTTCATGCAGCGCGCCCTCGGTGAGGGTATGAGCGCAGATCCGGACCCGTCGACCTATCCCGGCACGCTGTTTAACGGCTGATATGGTTTACTTGTCGACGAGCTTCAGGGCCTTGTCGAAGACCTTCAGCACCTGGTTCAGCTCGTGACCGCGCTTCAGGATCGTGCCGTTGACGCTGATCACGCAATAGGCGCCCTGCTTGGCGGCGAGCTTCGGGTTTTTCTCGATGCGGAAGAGCGGCATTTCACCGGAACGCTTGAAAACGGAAAAGACCGCCCTGTCCTTCAGGTGATCGATGGCGTAGTCGCGCCATTCACCATCACCGACCATCCGACCGTAGATCCAGAGGATCGCGTCCAGTTCGCGCCGGTGGAAGGTCACCGGAAGCGGGTCCTTGCTTTGCTTGTATTCCCTGAGATCGACGACGACTGAGGAACTGTGGTCGACGGAACGGCTTTCGCCGTGTCGCAAATCCGGCTGATCTGTCATCAGTCTCACAAGGCCTCCACATATGACAGGAGAGTGACAGTTTGCCCGAGCTGCCGCAAATTGCAAGAGTGCCGGCTGTCACATTCAGCCGCACTACAGCGCCGCGCGTCTCTCGGGCAAGGGCGCTGGGCAGGCCAACGCTTTCTCCGCAGCGCCGCATTTCAGTCAAAACAGCGCCTCATTTGCAGGAGATTTATGAGCTCCAGTTTGGCGCCAGCGCGCCAAAGGGCCCGGCGGAGCGTATCGACCTTAACCCCAGCCCCGAATACGCTCGGCCGGGCCGCCCCAGCATTTCATCCGCAGCCGGATGAAATTTCAGATATTTTTGCCAGCCATCACCACGGTCGCGCCAAGGATCGCAGCCGGATCGCCGTCTGCGGTTGCCGATTGAAGCAGAATCGCGCAGCCCTCGAGCTGCGGCCGCTGCAGCACGCTGGCCGGCAGCGTCAGACTGGTCGCCTTGCCGTCCCACATGCCGACGGTTTCGACATTGGTGACGCTGTGGAGATAGGAGATCTTCTGGCCGCTGTTCTCGCCCTTTTCGACGTCGATGGTCTTTTCCTTGTCGAAATAGACCATCACGACATTGGCTTTGCCCTGTCCCGCGCCGATCTTGATCTCCAGCTCATCGCCGCGCATCGCGGCACTGATCGGAACGGTCAGCCCATTGCCTTCGCTGCTATAGGTGTCGATCTGGCTGTTGATGCCATTGAGATCGGCGCCGGCCAGATGGCCGCGTCCATTGACGATCGCCTGCGGCGTGTAGACGTTGCTGCGGCCCATTGTCTTGGCATAGCCATACTGCCGCTCGGTATTTTCCTTGGAACTCAGCGTATCGGCCCAACCGAGATAGTTCCAGTAATCGACATGATAGGCGAGCGCGATGACATCGCCCTGGTTCACCAGCTTGCGGAAAGCGGCATCAGCAGGAGGACAGGAGGAGCAGCCCTGCGCCGTGAAGAGTTCGACGACACCTTTCGGTGTGCCGTCTTCGGCCTGCAACGGGCCCGAGAGAACAACGCCGGCGATCAGCGGAATCAAAAAACGGGGGGACATTCACCTGCACCTCTTTTTCAGCGCCGACGGCATGTTGGAACCGGAGGCCCTGACATATGAACGTACGAATAATCCTTCCGGGTTCAAACGAAAAGTCACGAACGGGTGAGACGTAGCTAGACGGGAACTTGCGTAAAACAAATCATCGTGAGCCCCGTTTAAAGACTGTCGCCGCAAAGAAAAACCGCCGGAAACTGCTCTCCGGCGGCCATTATCATGTGAGTGTCTTAAAAATCAGGCAGCGAGGTCGCGCAGAACCGTCTGCAGGATGCCGCCATTGTTGAGGTAGACTACCTCGTCGAGCGTATCGACGCGCGACAGCAGCGGAACCTCCTTCACGGTGCCGTCGCCATAGGTGATCCTGGCGATCTTCTTCTCGCGTGGCTTGATCTTTTCCAGACCTTCGATGGTGACGAGTTCGTCGCCCTTGAGGCCGAGGCTCTGCCAGGTCGTGCCCTCTTCGAAGACGAAGGGGATGATGCCCATGCCGACCAGGTTCGAGCGATGGATGCGCTCGAAGGATTGGGCGACCACCGCCTTGACGCCGAGCAGGTTGGTGCCCTTGGCAGCCCAGTCGCGGGAGGAGCCATTGCCATATTCGACACCGGCGAAGATGACGAGCGGCACGCCTTCCTGCTTGTACTGCATCGCGGCGTCGTAGATCGAGGTCTCTTCCTTCGACGGGTAATGGATGGTGTAGCCACCTTCCTTGCCGTTCGGGCCGAGCATGTGGTTGCGGATGCGGATATTGGCGAAGGTGCCGCGCATCATCACTTCATGGTTGCCGCGGCGCGTGCCGTACTGGTTGAAGTCGGCAACGGCGACGTCGTGGTCGATGAGGTAGGCGCCGGCCGGCGATGCCGCCTTGATCGAACCGGCGGGCGAGATGTGGTCGGTGGTGATCTTGTCGCCGAACAGGCCGAGGACGCGGGCGCCCTTGATGTCGGAAACGCCGCTGCCCTTCTTGCCCATGCCGACGAAGTAGGGCGGGTTCTGCACATAGGTCGAATTGTCGTCCCAGGCATAGGTCTGGCCCGGCGGGATCTGAACGGCCTGCCAGTTGACGTCGCCCTTGAAGACGTCGGCATACTTGCTTTCGTAAAGCTCGCGGGTCACGTATTTCAGGATGAATTCCTGAACTTCCTTCGAGGTCGGCCAGATGTCCTTGAGATAAACCGGGTTGCCGCTCTGGTCCTCGCCGATCGGCTCCTTGGTCAGATCCGTCTGCACCGTGCCGGCAAGCGCATAAGCGACGACCAGCGGCGGGGATGCGAGATAGTTCGCCTGCACGTCGGGCGAGATGCGGCCTTCGAAGTTGCGGTTGCCGGACAGAACGCCGGAAACGATAAGGCCCTTGTCGTTGATCGTCTTCGAGATCGGTGCCGGCAGCGGGCCGGAATTACCGATGCAGGTGGTGCAGCCGAAACCGACGAGGTTGAAGCCAAGCTTGTCGAGGTCGGCCTGCAGGCCCGACTTGGCGAGATATTCGCCGACGACTTGGCTTCCCGGTGCCAGCGAGGTCTTCACCCACGGCTTCGTCTTCAGTCCCTTGGCAACGGCGTTGCGGGCAAGAAGGCCGGCGGCGATCAGCACTGACGGGTTGGAGGTGTTGGTGCACGACGTGATGGCGGCGATCGCCACATCGCCATGGCCGAGATCGAAGTCGGTGCCTTCGACGGCATAGCGGTTGTTCAACTGGCCGGGCTTCTTGTAGTCGGCATCCATCGAGCCGGCAAAACCGGTCGCGATGTTCTCAAGCGAAATGCGGCCTTCCGGACGCTTCGGGCCGGCCATCGACGGCACGACATCGTTCAGATCGAGTTCCAGCGTATCGGTGAAGACGAGCTCGGAACCGTCGCCCTCACGCCACATGCCCTGGGCCTTCGAATAGGCTTCGACGAGGGCGATCCGGTCATGCGTGCGGCCGGACATGGTGAGGTAGTTGATGGTTTCGCCGTCGACCGGGAAGAAGCCGCAGGTCGCGCCGTATTCCGGGCCCATGTTGCCGATCGTCGCGCGGTCGGCGAGCGGCATGTTGTCCATGCCGGGGCCGAAAAATTCGACGAACTTCGAAACGACGCCCTTCTTGCGCAGCATCTGCACGACGGTGAGAACGAGGTCGGTCGCCGTGACGCCTTCCTTGAGTTTGCCGGTCAGCTTGAAGCCGATGACTTCGGGCAGCAGCATCGAGACCGGCTGGCCGAGCATCGCAGCTTCCGCTTCGATACCGCCCACACCCCAGCCGAGAACGCCGAGACCGTTGATCATCGTCGTGTGGCTGTCGGTGCCGACGCAAGTATCCGGATAGGCGATCGTCTCGCCGTCCTCTTCCTTGGTCCAGACGGTCTGGCCGAGATATTCGAGATTGACCTGATGACAGATGCCGGTGCCGGGAGGCACGACGCGGAAATTCTTGAAGGCCTGCTGGCCCCACTTCAGGAAACGGTAGCGCTCGCCGTTGCGCTGGTATTCCAGCTCGACGTTGCGGGCGAAGGCCTGCGGCGTGCCGAATTCGTCGACGATGACGGAGTGGTCGATGACGAGATCGACGGGAACGAGCGGGTTGATCTTCTCGGGATCGCCGCCGAGCGACACCATCGCGTCGCGCATCGCGGCAAGATCGACGACGGCGGGAACGCCGGTGAAGTCCTGCATCAGCACACGCGCCGGGCGATAGGCGATTTCGTTTTCGACCGCACCCTTGTTGTTCAGCCATTCGGCGACAGCCAGGATGTGCTCCTTGGTGACCGACTGGCCGTCTTCGAAGCGCAGCAGGTTTTCGAGCAGCACCTTCATCGAATAGGGAAGCTTCGACACGCCGGCCAGACCGTTTGCCTCAGCCTTGGGCAGGCTGTAATAGACATAGTCCTTCCCGTTGACGGAAAGCGTGGAACGACAATTGAAACTGTCAAGAGATTTAGACACGAGATACCCCGTTTCTGATAGCCAACACAGTCGTGCGAACGCCTATGCACTTAATGCACATCAGGATGCGGGTACGGCCATTTCCGCTGTCCGCACGTGGAACAGACGCTCCAAGTTCGGCGCAAGGATGAAATTCACGCCGACCGCTGGCGTGGTTGCAGGTCTTATAGATAATTTCCTAAAAACTTGCCATACCCGAGCACAGTCAAAATCGGACATTTTTTGACCCCTCCGCGAGCCGAAACCAAGAAAGAGCCGACGCATGCATCTCACCGCCGAAAATCTGGCTGCAAGGCGCGGTGAGGATCTCATTTTCGTTAACATTTCCTTTCACTTGGCAGCCGGCGAGGCGCTTGTCCTGACCGGTAGAAATGGATCGGGAAAGTCCACTTTGTTGCGTGTCGTGGCCGGCCTCCTCAGGCCGGAAAAAGGCACCGTCAAATTTCACGATGGAGAGAGCGGGGCAGACAGACATGCCGGCGAAGTAAGCCACTACCTCGGTCATAGAAATGCGATGAAGAACGAACTTACGGTTGCAGAAAACCTCGATTTCTGGCGCAGCTTTCTCGGCAATACAGGCTCCGCTGCCGCCCTTTCCGTCGAGGACGCCGCTGACGCCGTCGGCCTTTCCGGCATCACCCACCTTCCCTTCGGTTATCTCTCCGCCGGCCAGCAGCGCCGGATAGCCTTCGCCAAACTGCTCGTCGCCCACCGTCCCGTCTGGATCCTCGACGAGCCGACCGCGGCACTCGATGCCAACGCCGACGGGCTGCTTGCCGATTTGATCACGGCGTATCTGGCAAGGGGCGGCATCGTGCTGGCGGCAACGCATCAGCCGCTGGGGCTGAGGAATTCGCAGGAATTGAAGATGACGGGCTTTGCCGGTGTGGATCATGGGGTATGGGGTTGATGCTTTTCGACGTAGCTACCCCGTCCACCGCACATGCAGAGAGCCGCCGCGCATGACCGCCCTCTTTCTCCGCGACCTGAAGCTCTCGATTCGCGCTGGCGGCGGTGCGCTGATCGGCGTGCTGTTCTTCCTGACCATCGTCGCCGTCATTCCCTTCGGCGTTGGTCCCGATCTCAAGCTGCTGTCGCGTATCGGCCCCGCCATCGTCTGGATCGGCGCGCTGCTCGCCGCCCTTCTCGGCCTCGACCGCCTGTTCCAGGCCGAACGCGACGACGGATCGCTCGACCTGATGCTGATTCAGGAAACGCCCCTGGTCCTGACCGTGCTGGTCAAATGCCTTGCCCATTGGACCGCCACCAGCCTGCCGCTCGTTATCGCCTCGCCGTTGCTCGGCCTCTTCATGAACATGGACGAGACGGCGATCGGCGCGACCATGCTGACGCTGCTGGTCGGCTCGCCCGCCATCACCTTCATCGGCGCCGTGGGTGCTGCCGTTGCCGTGGCGCTGCCCCGCGGCGGCCTGCTGGTCTCGATCCTCGTGCTGCCGCTGACCATTCCGGTGCTGATCTTCGGCGTCAGCGCCACCTATGCCGCAGTCGAGGATCCCGCCCCCTTCCTGCCACCCTTCCTGATCCTCATTGCCCTGACGCTCTTCTTCGCGGTCATCGGCCCGGCAGCCGCCGCCCTGGCGCTACGAAACACAGCGGATTGATGGGCCGTTCGATTGCGGGAAAAGCCGGTTCAAGGTAAGGAAGCGGACATGAGCGAAACGAGCCTTGCCATTAGCAAATTCAGTGACCTCGCCAACCCGACGCGGTTTCTGGCGCTGGCGGCGCGCGCCATTCCGTGGCTGGCCGGCATCACCGCACTCTGTTTCGCGGTCGGCCTCTATCTAAGCTTCGCCACCGAAGGCGATTACCAGCAGGGCGAGACCGTGCGCATCATGTATGTTCATGTGCCCTCGGCCTGGCTTTCGATGATGTGTTATACGATCATGAGCGTCTCGGCGATCGGCACGCTGGTCTGGCGCCATCCGCTGGCCGATGTCTCCGCCAAAGCCGCAGCCCCGCTCGGCGCCGCCTTTACCCTGCTTGCACTCGTCACCGGTTCGCTCTGGGGCAAGCCGATGTGGGGCACCTGGTGGGTCTGGGATGCACGGCTGACCTCCGTCTTCGTTCTCTTCCTGATGTATCTCGGGCTGATTGCGCTCGGCCGCGCCATCGACGATCCGTCGAAGGCCGCGCGCGTCAGCGCCGTGCTCATCCTCGTCGGCTTCGTCAACATCCCGATCATCAAATTCTCGGTCGAGTGGTGGAACACGCTGCATCAGTCGGCAAGCGTGCTGCGCCTCGACGGCCCGGCGATCGATCCGGAATTCCTGCGGCCGCTCTTCGTCATGGCGATCGCCTTCACCCTGCTCTTCTTCACGCTGCACATCATGGCGATGAGGAACGAGATCTGGCGCCGCCGCATTGCCGCCCAGCGCCGTCTTGCTGCCCGCATGGCGAGCCGGGAGGAATAGCCGTGACGCATGCCTTCTACGTCTACGCTTCCTATGGCTTTGCAGCCCTGGTGACGATTGCCGTCACGGCCTGGACCTGGGCCGACGGCCGCGCCCGCCGCAGGGAACTTGCAGCCCTTGAGGCTGCCGGCATCCGCCGCCGTTCGGCGCGCCCCAAGGACAGCGTGGGGGATGGCGAATGAACGACACGCCGGAAAACACCGCCGCCAAGCCGCGCGGGCTGAGCCGTTACGCATTGGCGCTGCTGCCGCTCATCGTCTTCGGCGGCATCGCTGCCACGGCCGCAAAGATGCTCTACGACCAGGATTTCCATGGCAAGAACATCGCAGAAATTCCCTCCGCCCTGATCGGCACCAAGGCACCGGCGCTGAACCTGCCGCCTCTCGACGGCGCCAACCTGCCGGCGCTGACCGATGCGGCAATCAAGGGCAAACTGACCCTCGTCAACGTCTTCGCCTCATGGTGCCTCCCCTGCCGCGACGAACATCCGGTCTTGAAAGAACTGGCAAAGGACGGACGGCTGAATATCGTCGCCATCAATTACAAGGACCAGAGCGCCAACGCCCTGCGTTTCCTCGGCGAGCTCGGCAACCCTTTTCGGGCGATCGGCGTCGATCCGAACGGCAAGGCAGCGATCGACTGGGGTGTCTACGGCATTCCGGAAAGCTATCTGGTCGGGCCTGACGGCACGATCCTCTACAAGCGCGTCGGCCCCTTCGACGATATCAGCCTGAAGGAAGGGCTTTTTCCAGCGATGGAAAAGGCGCTCGGCAAGCCGGCTTCGTAGTTTCGTCTCCGGAAAAGCCTTAAAGCCCGCTCTGCCAGACCTTGATCGCCTCCACCGGCCAGATCAGCATGACAACGTTGAGCGTCAGGTTGTCGCGGATCACGTAGCCAGTGAAAATCTCGAAGAAGATGGCGATCGCCACCGTGAGCGCCACCGGCGCGCGCCGCGCGAAGAAGAAGCCGACGCACATGAAGACGGTGTCCATCGCCGAATTCAGGATGCTGTCGCCGTAATAATCGAGCGCGATCGTTGCCGTGCGGTAGCGGTCGATGATGAGCGGCGAATTCTCGAGCAGCTCCCAGCCGGATTCGATGGCGAGCGCCAGCAGCAGCCTTGCCGCCAACGGCTTGCCGCGCAGGATGAGATGCGCGAGCCCGTAAAACAGGAAGCCGTGGATGATGTGCGAGGGCGTATACCAATCCGACAGATGCTGCGAATTGCCGCTGGTATTGACCCCGCCCTCCCACAGCTTGACATAACCGCAGGCGCAGATCGGCACGCGGCCCATCATATATTCGGCGGCAATCTGAATGATCAGAACCGCAAGGCAGGCGGCGAACCAAAAGGTCTGGTGTCTTACGCGGTATTCGGCCTCTGCAGCGCTCACTTCTCGCCTTCCGTTTCCAGGTTGATGCTGTGCTTCAGCACCAGCGGCATCTGCGCCAGCGTGAAGATGATGGTGATCGGCATCGTGCCCCAGACCTTGAAGGCGACCCAGGTACCGTCGGAAAAGTTGCGCCAGACGACTTCGTTCAGCACGGCAAGGAAGAGAAAGAAGATGCCCCAGCGAATGGTGAGCTTGCGCCAGCCCTCGGCATCGAGCTGGAAGGCGGCGTTGAAGACGTAGCCGAGCAGTGACTTGCCGAAAGCCAGTCCGCCGAGCAGCGCCACCCCGAAGAGCGCGTTGACGATGGTCGGCTTCATCTTGATGAAGGTTTCGTTCTGCAGCCAGATCGACAGCGAGCCGAAGATGACGACGACGATGCCGGATACAAAAGGCATGATCGGCAGATGGCCGAGCACGACCTTCGAAACGATCAGCGAGATGATCGTCGCCGCCATGAAGAGGCCGGTCGCGACGAACAGCGGTCCGCCCAATTCGGAAAGAGCGGGAAACGTCTCCACCAGCCACTGGCCACGCAGATTGGCGAAGAAGAAGATCATCAGCGGCCCGAGTTCCAGCGCCAGTTTCAGCAGCGGATGATGCCGGTCGGCAGCAGACGGGGTGATATCGCTTTCGGTGCTCATGCGTTCTTCAAACCTGTTTTCCTGGAAACCTGTCGCGGCCTTGGCCTGCAGGCTTTTGGCGGCATATCTGTGGCATCATTGCCCAAGTCCGGCAATGGCGTGGGCAAAATCCTCGGCCTCGAACGGCTCCAGATCCTCGACGCCCTCGCCGACGCCGATGAAATAGACCGGCAGCTTGTGCTTGGCAGAGATGGCAACAAGAATGCCGCCGCGCGCCGTGCCGTCGAGCTTGGTCATGATCAACCCGTTGACGCCGGCGACGTTGCGGAAGATCTCGACCTGGCTGAGCGCGTTCTGCCCGGTCGTGGCATCGAGCGTCTGCAGCACAGTATGCGGCGCATCGGGATCGAGTTTGCCGAGCACGCGCACGATCTTCTCGAGCTCGGCCATCAGCTCTGCCTTGTTCTGCAGGCGGCCGGCGGTATCGACGATCAGCACGTCGCATTTTTTCGCCTTCGCCTGTTCGAAGGCATCATAGGCAAGGCCGGCGGCATCGGCGCCGAGTTTGGTGCCGATGAATTCGGAATTCGTCCGGTCGGCCCAGATTTTCAGCTGCTCGATCGCCGCCGCACGGAACGTATCGCCGGCGGCCAGCATCACCTTCAGCCCGGCGCCGGAAAGCTTTGCCGCAAGCTTGCCGATCGTCGTGGTCTTGCCCGTGCCGTTGACGCCGACGACGAGAATGACATGCGGCTTGTGCGAGAGGTCGAGCTGCAGCGGCTTGGCGACCGGCTTCAGGACCTTGGCGATTTCGGACGCCATGATCCGGCTGACATCCTCGCCGGTGACATCCTTGCCATAGCGCTCAGAGGCGAGCGTGTCGGTGACGCGCATGGCGGTCTCGACACCAAGATCGGCCTGGATCAGCAGGTCCTCGAGATCCTGCAGCGTCTCGTCATCGAGCTTGCGCTTGGTGAAGAGCGCGGTGATCTGGCCGGTCAGCTGCGAAGAGGTGCGTGCAAGGCCATTGCGCAGGCGCTGGAACCAGCTGAGTTTTGGCTGCAGGACAACGGGCTCCGGCTCGACGACCTTCGGGCCGGTGGCAAAGCCTCTGGGGAGGATGGGAGAGCCAATCTCCGGTTCTGCCGCGGGGCTATCCCCCTCCGCCCTGCCGGGCATCTCCCCCACAGGTGGGGAGATTGGCTGGGAGGGCGAATCCAGCCCTGCATCATCCTCAGTCGGAATCTCTTCCGGCTCAGCCGGAACCTCTTCCGGAAGCTTTTCGACGATCTCTTCGAGGTCAGCCGGCTGTTCGAGCGCTCCGGTCTCCACAGGATCTGCCGCCTCGTGCGGGAGATGTTCCAGAGGGACAGAAGCGGGTATTTCCGCAACGGGTTCGGCGACCGCCTGGATTTCAGCTTCCGCCTCCGCCTCCGCTGCTGCCTCGGCTTCCAGCAATGAGAGCGGCACGACACCCATGTCGTTCAGCTGGTCGGCGGCGGGCAGGATTGAGGATTCGACATCATCTTCAGCAACCGCTGCTTCGACCCCGCCCTCGTCAATATCGGCAGCCGGTCCGCCGGCCGTATCCATTTCCTCGGCCAGCACCGGATCGTCGGCAACCGGCAGATCTTCGTCGCGCGAACGCGGCTCCAGCTCCCTTTCCACGGCCGCAGGCACAGGTTCTTCAGCCGGCTTGCCGAAGGTGAAGACCTTTTTGATGAAACTGAGCGCCATGGGGATTCCGTGAAAGTCAGGCCGCTGCTGCGGCCGTCAATTGCATGTCGAGATGCTTGCCATTGTGGCCGGTGATCGTGACCGGCACAAGTTCGCCGGGACGAAGGCCGGGGGCTGCGACCAGCGTGAAGTTCTCCGTATGCGCCAGGCCGTTGTTTTCAACAAGCAGCCATTGCCGGGTTCCGATCATCCGATCGAGATGGGATTGATGCAGCCTATGTCCAGCGGCGCGTAGCTTTGCGGCACGATCCTTGACCAGCGACCGGTCGAGCTGCGGCATGCGGGCGGCCGGCGTGCCCGGACGCAGACTATAGGGGAAGACATGCAGATGAGCGATATTGGCTTCTTCCGCCAATCGCACGGCATTGTCGAACATCTCTTCGGTTTCGGTGGGAAAGCCGGCAATCATATCGGCGCCGAAGCTCATCTCGGGGCGGAGGCGGCGCGCATCCTCGATGAAACGCAACGCATCGGCGCGTAAATGCCGGCGCTTCATGCGTTTCAGGATCATGTCGTCGCCATGCTGCAGCGACAGATGCAAATGCGGCATGAAACGGGGCTCGTCGGCGATGAGATCCATCAGATGGGCATCGGCTTCGATGCTGTCGATCGAGGAAAGCCGCAGGCGGCGGATATCAGGGATCTGTTTCAGCAGCGTCTTGGCCAAAAGCCCGAGCGTCGGGGCACCGGGCAGATCGCAGCCATAGCTGGTGGCATCGACCCCGGTCAGCACGATCTCGCGATAACCGCCGTCGACCAGTTTGCGGGCTTGATCGACGACGGCTCCCATCGGCACCGAGCGGGAATTGCCGCGGCCATAGGGAATGATGCAGAAGGTGCAGCGATGGTCGCAACCATTCTGCACCTGGATGAAGGCACGCACATGGCCGTCGATGTGCCTGACCATCTGCGGCGCCGTCGCCTTGACGCTCATGATGTCGTTGACGCGAAGTTTCTCTTCGGCCGAAACGCCGAAGTCCGGCAGGCCGCGATAAGAAGCGGTCGTCAGCTTTTCCTCGTTGCCGAGCACGGCATCGACCTCTGCCATCGCGGCGAAGGTTTGCTTTTCCGTCTGCGCGGCGCAGCCGGTGACGATGATGCGGGCATGCGGATTGTCACGCCGTGCCCGGCGGATCGCCTGGCGGGCCTGGCGCACGGCCTCGCCGGTCACGGCACAGGTGTTGACCAGGATGGCGTTGTTGAGCCCGGCCTTCTCAGCCTGCGCCTTCATCACTTCGGATTCATATGTGTTGAGGCGGCAGCCGAAGGTAATGACCTCGATGCCGCTCACTGCGCCTCCGCCTCTCGGGTACCCTCGCGCGACCAGAGACCGGTCGAAGGATCGACCCTGCCCGACCATTCCCATTCGGCCGGGCCGGTCATGATGACATGATCGTCGCGCTCGCGCCATTCGATGGAAAGCGTGGCCGGCGGCTTGGCGCTTGCCACATTGATCGTCACCTTGCGGCCGGTGCGGCCGGTGCGCGCAGCACTGACGGCAGCAGAACAGGCAGCCGAGCCGCAGGCAAGCGTCAGTCCCGCGCCGCGCTCCCAGGTGCGCGTCGTCACCGATGTCGGCGACGTCACTTGCGCCAGCGTGATATTGGCGCGCTCGGGAAACATCGGATGGTTTTCGAGCAACGGTCCGAAGCGGGCGAGATCATAGGACATCACGTCCCTGTCCACCCAGAAGATCGCATGCGGATTGCCCATCGACATTGCCGAAGGCGAATGCAGCACCGGCTTGTCGATCGGACCGATCTGCAACTCGATGCGGCTGGTGTCGTGGAATTCTTCCGCCAGCGGGATCCTGTCCCAATCGAAGACCGGCCGGCCCATATCGACGGAGATCGTCCCGTCCTCGTGCTCGACGGCGTTGAGGATGCCGGCAACCGTCTGGAAGGTGAAGGCCTTCCTGCCGGTCTCGGCGGCAAGCGCCTGCACGACGCAGCGCGTGCCGTTGCCGCAGGCCTGCGCCTTCGAGCCATCGGAATTCAGGATATCGATGAAGGCATCGGTGCCTTCGGCCTTCGGATCATGGATCGCCATGATCTGATCGAACTCAGTCTGCGGATCGGCATTGAGCGCCACCGCCGCCGCCGGCGTCACCTTGTCCGGCCGGCCGCGCATGTCGACGACCAGGATCTTGTTGCCAAGCCCGTTCATCCTCGCGAATTCGACCGTTGCGCTCATGGGTATCATTCCGTCTGTCTTTCCGGTGTATATGGCGGAAATGCGAAGGAATTACCAGTGGGTGAGTGCCGGGCAGACGTTGCGGCCCGCCGACCCCTTCGAGGCAGCAGTTCGGCTTTTACCGCTGTGCACCGTCGGGATCGAAGGATGCAGCATGGGCTTCAACAATCGCTGCGGTGATGACTTTTCTCAGCTCGTAGACCAGCGAGCGGGACCGCTTGCGATCCAGATCCTGTGCCGCCTTTGCAAGATTCAGGCCTTCGTTCAGGACAATATGATGGGCCCGCGCCAGCGCCCAGCTCTCAATATCAGCATTTAACATTCGATATCTCCGCCGATTCATTCGGCATCAAGGATATTCACGAATCATTTTACAGGACGCACTTAAGTAGAAAGTAGAATCATAAGCAGAATAATTTGCAACTGGCGTTGACAGCGAATTCGGCCGCCGGAGTGGCAATATTTATCGGCAAAACCTGAAACCCTGGCGGATTGCGCAAGCCAATACGTCGCTTTGTTTGCGTATGTACTTTTGCTGCAACCGTTGGATGAGGCGCCATCGGCCTCTCGTCACACGGCTTCTAAGAAGTCGGTCATGCGGTCATTTGTCCGCATTGCCTTGACTTTCGCGCGGCTTTCCTGTTTATCGCGCCCAATCCGCGACGAGCCACATGACTCCGAGCCGCCGACCGGGACCTTAAGATCCCGGAGGTCAACACCCGACAGCGCGATGCGCCCTCGGGTGCTTTTTGGCTTTGCGTCTTGTTTTCGTCAAGGAAAAGCACGACGTTTCCGGGCAGGTAAGAACCCGCCCGAAACGTATCAAGGAAGAGCCGATGTTTGAAAACCTCCAGGACCGACTTGGATCCATTCTGAATGGACTGACAGGCCGTGGCGCGCTTTCGGAAGCCGATGTTTCCGCAGCGTTGCGCGAGGTTCGCCGTGCGTTGCTGGAGGCCGACGTCGCGCTCGACGTCGTGCGTTCCTTCACCGACCGCGTGCGTGAAAAGGCCGTCGGCGCCGAGATCCTGAAGTCGATCAAGCCCGGCCAGATGGTCGTCAAGATCGTGCATGACGAACTGATCGAGATGCTGGGCGGCGAAGGCGTTGGCGTCGACCTTCATGCCGCTGCCCCTGTCGTCATCATGATGGTCGGCCTGCAGGGTTCCGGCAAGACGACGACATCGGCGAAGATCGCCCATCGACTGACAACGCGCGAGAAGAAGAAGGTGCTGATGGCATCGCTCGACACGCGCCGTCCGGCAGCCCAGGAACAGCTTCGCCAGCTCGGCGCGCAGGCCAATATCGACACGCTGCCTGTTATATCAGGCCAGTCGCCGACCGATATCGCCGCCCGCGCCGTGCAGGCGGCGAAGCTCGGCGGCCATGATGTCGTCATCCTCGATACCGCCGGCCGTACGCATATCGACGAGCCCTTGATGGTCGAGATGGCAGACATCAAGAAGCGGTCGAACCCGCATGAAATTCTGCTGGTCGCCGATAGCCTCACCGGCCAGGACGCCGTCAACCTCGCCCGCAGTTTCGACGAACGCGTCGGCATCACCGGTCTGGTGCTGACCCGCATGGACGGCGATGGCCGCGGCGGTGCCGCCCTTTCGATGCGCGCCGTCACCGGCAAGCCGATCAAGCTGATCGGCGTCGGCGAGAAGATGAGCGAGCTGGAGGAATTCCATCCTCGCCGCATTGCCGACCGTATTCTCGGCATGGGCGACATCGTCTCGCTCGTCGAGCGCGCGGCGGAGAACATCGACGCCGAGAAGGCGGCCGCCATGGCCGCCAAGATGGCCAAGGGCAAGTTCGACCTCGACGATCTCGCCGACCAGCTGCGTCAGATGCAGAAGATGGGCGGCATGGGCGGCATCATGGGCATGATGCCCGGCATGGCCGGCATGAAGGACAAGATGGCCGCAGCCGGCCTCGACGACAAGCTTTTCGGCCGCCAGATCGCCATCATCCAGTCGATGACCAAGGCCGAGCGTACCAATCCCGACCTGCTCAAGCATTCGCGCAAGAAGCGCATCGCCGCCGGTTCCGGCACCGATGCCGCCGCCATCAACAAGCTTCTGAAGATGCACCGCCAGATGGCGGACATGATGAAGATGATGGGCGGCAAGGGCAAAGGCGGCATGATGAAGCAGATGATGGGCGGCCTTGCCGGCAAGATGGGGCTCGGCGGCGGCATGGGTGGCGGCATGCCCGATCTCTCGAATATCGATCCCCGACAGCTCGAGGCCTTGCAGAAGCAGGCGGAAGCGGCGGGGCTTGGAAAACCGGGTGGGGGCATGCCCGGTCTCGGCGGTATGCCGGGTGGTTTGTCGGGCCTCGGCGGCGCCAAGCTGCCGGGCCTTGGCGGTGGTTTCCCGGGATTGCCCGGATTGCCGAAGAAGAAGTGAAAGGATCGCTTGCCCCATGATTGATCCAAACGTCAAATCCCAGCTCGCGAGCTATCGTCAGTCGATCGACAATATCGATGCCGCTCTCGTGCACATGCTGGCCGAACGCTTCCGCTGCACCAAAGAGGTCGGCGTGCTGAAGGCCAAATACAATTTGCCGCCGGCCGACCCGGCGCGCGAGGAATACCAGATCGAACGCCTTCGCCAGCTGGCGAAAGCCGCCAATCTGGACCCGGATTTCGCTGAGAAGTTCCTGAACTTCGTCATCAAGGAAGTCATCCGGCATCATGAGCAGATCGCTGCGGATCACGCTGAACAGAGCGCTGCAGCCCGATAACCCGTACCGCTCAAGAAAGCGGTCAAGAAAAGCCCAAGGAGTAAAGAACATGGCACTGAAAATTCGTCTCGCCCGCGGTGGTTCCAAGAAGCGCCCGTACTACCACGTCGTTCTCGCCGATGCGCGCAGCCCGCGTGACGGCCGCTTCCTCGAAAACCTCGGTTCCTGGAACCCGATGCTTGCCAAGGACGACGAGAAGCGCGTTCAGCTGAACGCCGAGCGCATCAAGCACTGGATCGAACACGGCGCTCAGCCGACCGACCGTGTTCTGCGCTTCCTCGATGAGGCCGGCGTTGCCAAGCGCGAAGTCAAGAACAACCCGGTCAAGGCAAAGCCCGGCAAGCGCGCCCAGGAACGCGCCGCCGAAAAGGCTCAGAAGGTCACCGACGCCGCCGCTGCTGCTGCAGACGCTGCGGAATAATCGCGACATTCCCTTCGAGCGGGCGGCATGGCGACATGCCGCCCGTTTTCGTTTCCAATCGCACGCACTTCGTTTATGAGAAACCTGTCTTTCGGCTTCACATGAAGGAACCCATGACCAAGCTTGAAAACCCCGTTCTGATGGCGACGATCGGTGGCGCGCAAGGCCTCCGGGGCGAGGTGCGCGCCAAGGCCTATACGGCCGATCCCGGCGCGCTTGGCGATTACGGGCATCTGCACAGCATGGATGGCCGCAGCTTCGAAGTCCTCGAAATCCGCGAGATGAAGAATGTCGTCGTCGTCCGTTTCCGCGGCGTCAACGACCGCAATGCCGCCGAGGCCCTGAACGGGCTTGAACTCTATATCGAGCGGGACAACCTGCCGGACGAGGAGCTGGAGGACGACGAGTTCTACTATGCCGATCTCGAAGGGCTCGAGGCTCGCGACGACAAGGGTGTCAGTTATGGCACCGTCACCGGCGTGTTCGATTTCGGCGCCGGCGACCTGCTGGAACTCAAAGGTCCGGGCAAACGCCCGGTGCTGATCCCCTTCTCGGAAGCCTCGGTGCTGGAGATCGACCTCGAGGCCGGCACGCTACTGATCGATCCGCTGGCGGCGGGGCTGGTCGAAGATCCCGAAGAGCTTTCGAAATTCACTCCCGACAAGCCGAAAAAGAAGAAGTAATGGCTTTCCGGGCGAGCGTGCTGACACTTTATCCGGAAATGTTTCCGGGGCATCTGGGCTTCTCGCTGGCCGGCAAGGCGATGGAGCGGGGCAAATGGTCGCTGGACACGGTGCAGATCCGCGACTTCGCCACCGACAGACACCGCACCGTCGACGACACCCCGGCCGGCGGCGGCGCCGGCATGGTGCTGAAGGCCGACGTTCTTGCGCGTGCGATCGACAGCGCCTCAGAAAACGATACCCGCCCGCGGCTGCTGATGAGCCCGCGCGGCCGGCCGCTGACGCAGGAGCGTGTGCGCGAGCTCGCGGCGGGTGACGGCGTCATCATCGTCTGCGGCCGCTTCGAGGGCGTCGACCAGCGGGTGATCGAGGCGCGCGGACTGCAAGAGGTCTCGATCGGCGACTACGTCCTATCAGGCGGCGAGCCGGCGGCGCTGATCGTGCTCGATGCGATTATCCGCATCCTGCCCGGTGTCATGGGCAACGATCTTTCCGGCCTGCACGAAAGCTTCGAAGGCGGACTGCTGGAACATCCGCATTATACCCGGCCGCAGGAATGGGAAGGGCGGGAGATCCCCGCGATCCTCACCTCGGGCAACCACGGCGCCATCGAAAAATGGCGGCATCAGGAAGCGGTGCGGCTGACGCGGGAGCGGCGGCCGGATCTGCTGGAAAAGGCTGGCGCATCGGCCCCGAAATCGGGATCGAATATCGGAAAGCGCGATGCGTAGATTCAAATGCTACAGCGTCCTTTGTGCGTCTGAAAAGACGATCGGCGCTGTAAAGTGAGAAAAACGGCTGATTTTGCAGCCCTTTTCACAAAAATGCCGTCCAAGGGATGACAAGCCCTGGTCTTTCGTGTATTGGCGCACGCGGAAATGGGGTTTATCCCCGTCTGCCAGCAAACAAAGAATGGCGAATCCGCTCCCGCCCTGACGGGCAAAGTCCCGAGGCCAGTTCCGAAGGATCAGTGTCGAGCGCTCTGGCTGTTTCAGAAGAACCAAAGGTTAAGACGATGAACATCATTCAGCAGCTTGAGGCCGAACAGGCCGCCAAGATCGAAGCCAAGCGCACGCTCCCCGAATTTTCCCCGGGCGACACCGTCCGCGTCAACGTGAAGGTCACGGAAGGCACCCGTACCCGCGTTCAGGCCTATGAAGGCGTCTGCATCGCCCGCTCCGGCGGCGGCCTGCAGGAAAACTTCACGGTCCGCAAGATCTCCTACGGCGAAGGCGTCGAGCGCGTATTCCCGATCTACTCGCCGATGATCGAGAGCGTCGACGTCGTTCGCCGCGGTAAGGTCCGTCGCGCCAAGCTCTATTACCTGCGCGACCGTCGCGGCAAGTCTGCCCGTATTGTTGAAGACACCGGCGTCCGCGCCCGCAAGCTCAACGACGCCGAGCGCGCCGCCATTGCCGAGGAAAAGGCACGCATCGAAGCTGAAAAGGTTGCAGCAGCCCAGGCGCTCGCCGCCGAGAGGGCAGCAGCAGAAGCTGCGGAAGCCAAGGCCGCTGCTGAAAAGGCCGCCGCAGAAGCAGCCGCCGCTGCAGCGGAACCGGCAGCAGAATAAGATCTGCGCCACGCAAAATTCTTTGCTTGGAAAGGCGGCCTTCGGGTCGCCTTTTCTATTTTTTGCGTGAGCACGCAGTGGGCGGCCTTGCCTCGGGCCTATCTTCCGTGACAGTTTTTGCCGTTCAATTTGGGGAACCGTTCAATGTTGTTTCGTCGTACCGTTCTTGCGAGCTTCGCCGCCCTTGCTCTTCTACCCCTCGCCGCATCGGCGGCCGAGCTGCCCGATCTCGGCGGCAAGAGCGTCGTCGTCGTCACCGAGAATGCCTATCCGCCGCTGCAATTCGTCGATCCGAAATCCGGCAAGGCGATCGGCTGGGAATATGATGCGATGAACGAGATCGCCAAGCGGCTGAATTTCAAGGTCGAATACCAGAACACCAGCTGGGACGCGATGATCCAGGCAGTTTCCGACGGCCAGTACAACATCGGCATGACCGGCATCACCATCAAGGAAGACCGCAAGCAGAAGGTGGATTTCTCCGATCCCTATATGCGCTCGCAGCAGTTCATGCTGGTGCGTGGCGACGAGAAGCGCTTCACCGATGCCAAGTCCTTCGGCGAATTCAAGGACGGCCTGGTCGGCGCGCAGCCCGGCACCACGCCCTTCTACACCGCCGTTTATGAAGTGCTTGATGGCAACGAGCAGAACCCGCGTATCAAGCTCTTCGAAACCTTCGGCGCCACCGTCCAGGCCTTGAAGGCCGGCGATGTCGACGTCGTGCTGACCGACGGCACCGCCGGCAAGGGTTATGTCGATGCCTCGAACGGCGCCCTGAAGCTGATCGGCGAACCGCTCGGCACCGAAGATTTCGGCTTCATTTTCCCGAAAGGGTCCGACCTCGTCGCCCCTGTCAATGCCGCCATCGCCGCACTCAAGGCCGACGGCACGCTGGATGGGCTGAACAAGAAGTGGTTCCTCGACTACAAGATGGGCGAATGACGCCGAGCAGCCGCTGATGGCCTTGCGACCATCGCCCGACAGACACGTCAAGGACGACTATCCCTGGTGGCTGGTCGCCCTCGTCACGATCGGCATCGTCCTTGCCGTCGTCATCGTCGCCAACGATATATACGCCCAGGTCTTCCGCACCGTCGTCAACGGTGTCGGCGTCACCGTCTTCGTCACGCTGGTCGCCTTCGTGCTCGCCACCGTGCTCGGCCTCGGCATCTGCCTGCTCGGCATGGCCGACAGCCAGGTGCTGCGTCAGATTGCGCGATTCTACATCGAGATCATCCGCGGCATACCGATCCTCGTGCTGCTGTTCTACGTCGCCTTCGTCGGCGCGCCGGCTCTGGTCGCAGCCTATAATTTCCTGATTTCGCCGCTGGTGACATCCGGCATGGCCGAGCCCATCCTGGTGCGCGACCTGTCGCTGATGTGGCGAGCGATCATCGCGCTGACGGTCGGTTATTCCTCCTTCATCGCCGAAATCTTCCGGGCCGGTTTCCAGTCGGTCGATCTCGGCCAGATCGAGGCGGCCAAGGCGCTTGGCCTGTCGCGCTACCGGCGCTTTCGCTCCGTCGTGTTCCCGCAGGCGATCCGGGTGATCTTCCCGCCGCTCTCCAACGATTTCGTCTCGATGGTGAAGGACAGCTCGCTCGTCTCCGTGCTCGGCGTCGCCGACATCACCCAGATGGGCAAGGTCTATGCCGCCGGCTCCTTCCGCTTCTTCGAGACCTATTCGATCGTCACCTATATCTATCTGATCCTGACGATCGGCCTGTCGCTGGCGCTCCGGCGGACGGAGAAATGGATGAAGTCGCGGTGAATGCATCAACTTTTTACTTGCATTTCCCCAAGAGCAATTTTTAGGTTGCAAAAATCTTGGAGCATTTTTGAATGACAGCGCCCATCTCCCTTTTCTTGGCGGTCTTTGTTCTTATCAGCACGATATCATTTTCGACCAAGGCTGCCGAACTACCCGTCTTCCAGGGTTACTGTGAAGAAGTATCGCAACATCCGATCAAGCCCGCCCAGCGTTTCCTTGCCTATATGCAATGCAATAATTTCGAAAATCGCTTCAAGGAGCAATTGCAGAAACATTGGTCCCTGGTCACCGACGATGACATGAAAATCTGTATGAAATACAAGGGAACCAAGAACGAAACGAAATCATATCAGCAGCTTATGGGCTGTCTGTCGCTGGCTGTCGGCGAAAAATGGTATTCGGGAAAGCTGACCTGTCGCGGAAAAACGCTATGAGAATATCACTCTTGGAATTTTCGGTCGCGTCGCTACTTTTGGTACCCGTTGTTGCAACATCGAATTCTCTGCAAGCGGCAGAGTTGCCTGAATATGACGGCTCGTTCTGTGTCCGGCTAACCTCAAAGATGCTGAACGCCGATGAAAAGAATGTCGAGACTAACAAGTGCCTTCAGGATGAAGCTGACGCAAAGAAGAAGCTCGCTGAGCACTGGGCAATCGTCTCAGAAAAATCATTTGGCTACTGCCGTACCTTAGGCCCGGGATCTTATCGATCACTCCTACGCTGCTTGGCGGGCAATGTCGGCTATAGTTGCTTTCAAGACGAACTGAGCTGTAGCTGGAATTGAGCAGCGGCTTCACCCAAGGGATATTCGACCTTATAACCGCTTTTTGCTGACCCCATAGGGCTTTTGGCAGAACATTGCCCAGGCGGCGGAAAGTTGGTATATGCAGGCCATGGAATCCAAGTTCAGATGCATTGGGGCGCATATTTTCGTGCTGCAGGACCATTATCGCCTGCCGGCGCGGTTTTTTGCGTGTGTATCCGGTGCGCTCAACAGCCGACTTCGTTGATCGAATGACGGCCGGCGGAGCCTGATCTGCCATTTCTCGATTTTCCAAAAGCTTCAGAAAAACGGACTTAACGCCATGAGCGCACCGCGTACCCTCTACGACAAGATCTGGGACGATCATCTGGTCGACGAACAGCCGGACGGCACCTGTCTTCTCTACATCGACCGCCACCTGGTCCACGAAGTCACCTCGCCGCAGGCGTTCGAAGGCCTGCGCATGACCGGCCGCAAGGTTCGCGCACCGGAAAAGACGCTCGCCGTCGTCGACCATAACGTTCCGACCTCGCCCGACCGCCATCTCGGCATCAAGAACGAGGAAAGCCGCATCCAGGTGGAAGCGCTGGCCACCAACGCCGCCGAATTCGGCGTCGAATATTATTCGGCAAGCGACAAGCGCCAGGGCATCGTCCACATCGTCGGTCCGGAACAGGGCTTCACCCTGCCCGGCATGACCATCGTCTGCGGCGACAGCCACACCTCGACGCATGGCGCCTTCGGGGCGCTGGCGCACGGAATCGGCACCTCCGAGGTCGAGCATGTGCTGGCGACCCAGACGCTGATCCAGAAGAAGGCCAAGAACATGCTGGTGCGGGTCGACGGCCTGCTTCCGCCGCACGTCACCGCCAAGGACATCATCCTTGCCATCATCGGCGAGATCGGCACGGCCGGCGGCACCGGCCACGTCATCGAATTTGCCGGTGAAGCGATCCGCGCGCTGTCGATGGAAGGCCGCATGACCGTCTGCAACATGACGATCGAGGGCGGCGCCCGCGCCGGCCTGATCGCCCCGGACGAAAAGACCTTCGAATACATCAAGGGCAAGCCGCGCGCGCCGAAGGGCGAGGCGCTGGAACAGGCGATCGCCTACTGGAAGACGCTGCAAACCGACGAGGGCGCTCATTACGACCGCGTCGTCGTCCTCGACGCCGCCAGCCTGCCGCCGATCGTTTCCTGGGGCTCCTCGCCCGAGGATGTCATCTCCGTCCAGGGCATCGTTCCGAACCCCGATGACATCCAGGACGAAACCAAGCGCACCTCCAAGTGGCGCGCGCTCGACTATATGGGCCTGAAGCCGGGCACGAAGATGACCGACATCACGCTCGACCGCGTCTTCATCGGCTCCTGCACCAACGGCCGCATCGAAGATCTGCGCGAAGTCGCCAAGGTCGTCGAAGGCAAGACGGTTGCCTCAACCGTCGACGCGATGATCGTGCCGGGCTCCGGCCTCGTCAAGGAACAGGCGGAAGCCGAAGGCCTCGACAAGATCTTCAAGGCCGCCGGTTTCGACTGGCGCGAACCGGGCTGCTCCATGTGCCTTGCGATGAACGACGACCGTCTGAAGCCGGGCGAACGCTGCGCTTCGACCTCAAACCGCAACTTCGAGGGCCGTCAGGGCTTCAAGGGCCGCACGCACCTCGTCTCGCCGGCAATGGCCGCTGCAGCCGCGATCGCCGGGCACTTCGTCGATATCCGCGAGTGGAACTGATCCGTCGAAACGGATGACAATCAAAAGCCCACCCATGCCCCTGCGCATCGGTGGGCTTCGCATTTATGGCACCCCGTGCCTTCGGCACCTGGTGGATAATGCTCCCATGGGCTCGTCAGTGAATGACCCGCGTTCTCGATTTCACCCGTTCGGGCAATCGACATCGGAGGGTGCCTGTGGCTTCATCGAGATGGCGCTTTCAGACGCATCTCGCGCGACTTTCGACAGACACGCTTTCGGGCGTCCATTGCCGGTTTCGGCGATCATTGGCCTGGCGGCGCTACAGCGCGCGCGTCTTTTCAGACGCGCAAAGGACGCTGTAACACTTTGGATTGCTGCATAATTTCATCCTTAAATCGATTCCGATTTAAGGAATTATGCAGGAGCAAAGTTCCGCGTTGTGTGATCTGGGAGAATAGCCATGAGACAGAAAATGGCAGGACGCCTGCCGCAAACCATCCTGGGCCTGTTCGTATCGCTGGCATCGATCGATGCCGCCGCGGCTGCGCCGATCCATCCGGCAGCACCGCCGATCACGATCTCTTCCAGCTTGTGGCAACAGGTCGCGCAAAACAAGGCACCGTCTCTCAATGGCTATCGTGGCTATAGCAGCGCCCGGCCCGGCTATATCAAGAGCTCGAATGGCTATTGGTATCCCTCGCGCGCCTTCGCTTCGGACGATTATACCGGTTCGATCGGGCGTCCGCAGCGCCTGAACAACGCCTGCAACTTCGGTTTTACCCCGACCAACGGCTCGTCCAAATGTAATTATTGAAGCGGCAGGCCCGTCATACAAAGGCCGCCGCGGGTAATCTCTCCCGAGGCGGCCGTTGATTGCCTTGGCAATGATTGAGACGACGATCAGAAGGTCGCCGTTATCGGATCCGGTCCCATGCGGGCACCGGCGCTGTCGAGCTTGGCGATCGCGGCCATATCATCGGTATCGAGCTTGAAGTCGAACACCTGGAAATTCTCCTCGATACGCAACGGCGTCACCGATTTCGGGATGACGACGAGGCCGGTGTCGATGTGCCAGCGAATGATGACCTGAGCCGGCGTCTTCCGATGTTTTTTGGCGATCTCGCCGATCACCGCGTTCGAGATGAACTTGCCCTGGCCGAGCGGGCTCCAGGATTCGGTGGCGATACCAAGCTTCTTGTGAGCCTCCTGCGCCACCTTCTGCTGGAAATCGGGATGCAGCTCGATCTGGTTGATGACGGGAACGACGCCGGTCTCGCCGATGATACGCTCGAGATGTTCGGGATTGAAATTCGACACGCCGATCGAACGGGCACGACCCTCTTCCCGGATGCGGGCGAAAGCCTTCCAGGTCTCTGTATAGAGGCCGCGATGCGGCGACGGCCAGTGAATGAGGTAGAGGTCGACGTACTCGGAACCGAGCTTCTTCAGGCTGCCGTCGAAGGCGCGCATCGTATTGTCATAGCCTTGATCGGTATTCCTGAGTTTGGTGGTGACGAAGATGTCTTTGCGGTCGAGGCCGGAAGAGCGGATGCCTTCGCCCACACCCTCTTCGTTGTCGTAGCCGGAAGCCGTATCGATGTGACGATAACCGGCGGCGATCGCCGTGCGCACGGTGGGAGCGGCAATATCCTGCGGCGTCTGCCAGACGCCGAGGCCGACTTGCGGAATGGAATGTCCGTCATGGAAAGTGATGATAGGTTGAGCGGTCACAATATATCTCCGGGAGTTTGAAGAATTGGACGAGGCATGAATTGCGCCCGCTCTTGCGGACGTCCCTGAACGCATTTCAGCCGGAGCGTTCGGTCACCGACAGCATATAGGCGACCGCATCCGGAAGACAATCAGACGACGCGGACAATCGTTCCCTTTCGAAGGTGAGGCAGCAGGCGGCGCATGTCGCGCAGGCTTACCGCCACGCAGCCCGCCGTCGGCTCGTAGCCCGGCCTGATGAGATGGAAGAAGATCGCCGAGCCGCGATTGCGCGCACGCGAGGAGATGTTCCAGTCCATCACCAGGCAGATATCGTAGAGCCCGTCGCTGCGCCGCATTTCCTCATGACTTGCGCAAAACGGCGCCCGGACGAGGCGGTTGTAGCTGGCACTGTCGGACTGATCGCACCAGAGCATGTCGGGGCGGATGCGGTGGATGGAAAGCGGAGTGACGAGCCGGCCATTCCGCTCGCCGCGCCGGAAGCCTGATATCAACCTCATCGAGGCGATCGGCGTGGCGCCGTCGCCTTCGCGTTTCATCACTGTGCGGCCGGAGCGGCCGATCGCAGCGGGCACGGTGATGGCGCCGAGCCGGACGATCGCCCGGTTCTTGCGCCCCGGCGCAGCACGCACCACCATCGTCGACGGCGTCATACCCCGCCTCTGCCTTGCTTTTTCCATTTTTCTCGCATGTCGTGCCTTGTCTGGGGCTTCGATTGAAATCATATCGAAACCGACCCGGCAACAGCCCGCTGCCCGATCCTTGCCAAACCAGGAATTTGGCGTAGGACTAGGGGACTTAACATGAGGACGCAAACGGCATGACCGCACGCACCATTCTTCTGGTGGATGACGACGATGACCTTCGGCAGACGCTGACGGAGCAATTGTCGCTGTATGAGGAATTCACGGCTCTGCAGGAAGCCAACGCCGGCAAAGGTGTCGCGACCGCCCGCGCGACGCCGATCGACCTGCTGATCATGGATGTCGGCCTGCCCGATATGGACGGCCGCGAGGCAGTGAAGCTGCTGCGCAAGGGCGGTTTCAAGGCGCCGATCATCATGCTGACTGGCCACGATACCGATTCCGACACGATCCTCGGCCTCGAAGCCGGCGCCAACGACTATGTCACCAAGCCCTTCCGCTTCGCCGTGCTGCTCGCCCGCATCCGCGTGCAGCTGCGCCAGCATGAGCAGAGCGAGGACGCGACCTTTACCGTCGGCCCTTACCTCTTCAAGCCCAGCCAGAAGCTCCTGACCACCGATAACGGCCAGAAGATCCGACTGACGGAAAAGGAAGCGGCGATCATCCGCTATCTCTACCGCGCCGAACAGAAGGTCGTCACCCGCGACGTGCTGCTCGAAGAGGTCTGGGGCTATAATTCCGGCGTAACGACGCATACTCTGGAAACCCACGTTTATCGCCTGCGCCAGAAGATCGAGCGAGATCCCTCCAATGCCGAAATCCTCGTCACGGAAAACGGCGGCTACAAGATCATACCCTAGAGCAGTTCCGTTTTTCTCCGAATCACGGAAATGCCTATCTCTTTGTTTTCATGCAATTCCGAACGCAGACTGCGACGCACTTCTGCTGGAATTGCTCTAAGGCGAAAAGCCCGCATGGCGCTGACCGACGACATCCACATGCTCGCGCAGCTTCCTCTGTTCAAGGACATGAACGAGGATCAGCTGCGGTTGATCGCCTTTGGCGCCGACCGGCGCATGATCGCTGCCGGCCAGATGCTGTTTCGCCAGGGTTCGCCCGCCGAGAGCGCCTATGTCATCCTCGGCGGCAGCCTGGAGCTGAGCGCGACGAGCAGCGACGGCATGCAGAGGACGGAGGGGATCGCCGGTCCCGGAACCCTGGTTTCCGAGCTGGCGCTGGTGACGCTGGTGGAGCGCAAGTTCACCGCGGTAGCGCGCGAGGACACCAGCATCATCCGTATCACCCGCGCCCTCTTCCACCGGCTGATCGAAGAATATCCGGACGCAGCCCGACTGATCGAGAACCGCATCCGCGACAATCTCGCCGAACTCGCGGCAAAGGCCGCAAGCCAATTCTATCGCTTCAACTGATCCCCGCTAGAGCGCTTCTGCGCTTTACGAAAAGCTGAACCGAATCGCCCTAGAAATCGAAATGCGCCGTCACCGGTACGTGGTCGGAGGGCCGGTCCCAGCCGCGTGCCTCCTTCAGGATCTCGATTCGCTTGAGATGCGGCCCGAGATCCGACGACGACCAGATATGGTCGAGACGGCGGCCGCGATCGGCGGCCTCCCAATCCTTGGCGCGGTAGCTCCACCAGGTGTAGAGTTTCTCGCTGGCAGGCACATGCTGGCGCATCAGATCGAGCCAGGCGCCGCGCTTCATCACCTCGAGCAGCCCCTCGGTTTCGACAGGCGTATGGCTGACGATCTTCAAAAGCTGCTTGTGCGACCAGACGTCATGCTCCAGCGGCGCGATGTTGAGATCACCGACGAGGATGGCTGAAGTGTTGGCCTCGCCATTGGCTTTCAGCAGCTTCATCTCTTCGATGAAATCGAGCTTGTGGCCGAATTTCGGATTGATCGTGCGATCCGGCTCGTCGCCGCCGGCCGGGACATAGAAATTATGCAGCCGAACCCGACGATTGCCGCGCTCGAAGATCGCCGAGATGTGACGCGCATCGCCGACGCCGCAATAATCCTGCCGGTGATCCTCGGTCAACGGAATGCGCGAGGCGATCGCCACGCCATGATAACCCTTCTGGCCATGGATGATGATGTGAGTGTAGCCCAAAGCCCTGAGCGGTGCCGCCGGAAACAGGTCGTTCGTCACCTTGGTTTCCTGCAGGCAGAGAATATCGGGCCTGTGCTTGAGAACGAGCTGCTCGACGATCGGCATGCGCAGCCGCACCGAATTGATGTTCCAGGTGGTGATCGAAAAACCCATGCCCCATACCCTCTCGCGTCCAATGCCTGCATGCCGGCCGAACCGCAGCTCGACGCGACGCGCTTTCATGAAGGGCTTTAAAACAAAGGCGGACGCGAGGGAACCAGCCACGAGCATGATGCCGAAAAGTGTGAGCGGTTTTCGGACGACATCATGCTCAAATCGTTGATTGAGATCCGGATGTTTTCAAGCCAATCGGCCTGAAAACATCCGGATCTGGTAAAAGCGGCCGGCGATCAACCGAAAAGCTCTCAGTCGCGCGACTGCGGCGTGCCTGGAATGGTCTCATAGGGCACGCGGAAGACGCGATCCTCGAACTGCATGCCGGTTTTGACATTGAAGATCATCACCGAGGTGTCCTTGCCCTGATTGTCGGTGATCGTCCACTGACGCAAGTCGTAAGTCTTCGGGTCGAACATCATGGTAATGGTCGAGTTTCCAAACACCGTATTGTTGCCGAGCGCGATCGTCGTCAGGTCAGACTCTTCCTTCACGCCCTTCACCATGCCCGCCGACAGATCGATATGCTGCGCGAGGAGCAGGCTGAGCGGGGTCTTGGACAGCGGATAGAGATCCCAGGTTTTGAGCTTCATATTGCCGATGGCGACGTTCTTGCCATCGGCGATCACCCGCATCGGCGACGGATCGTCATAGTTGAAGCGCAGCTTGCCGGGGCGCTGGATGAAGAACTTGCCGCCGGTCTGTTCGCCGCGCGGGCCGAACTGCACGAATTCGCCCTGCATCGTCGTGACGCCGGAAAAATGATCGGCGATCGCCTGCGCCGTGCCGGAGGCGGGAGCTGCCGCCTGCGCATAAGCACCAAGGGGAATGGCGCTCGCTATCGCAGCGACGGCAAAGGCGCCGAGAAGGTCGCGGCGCGTTACCGTCAGGCCGGAGAGGAAGGTATCGGAGTGACTCATCTAAATCTCCTTTATGCGATCTGCATGCTGCCGAAAGGCGGCGTCTTCAAGGCGTTGCGATCGGCCTGCGAGAGGTAACGGCTTCGGCGCTATCAGGTTTCCGCAAAAGCGGCTGTATTGGAAATATATGCCTGTTCTGTCAGCGGTCGAGGATGTCGCCTTCTGTGGGAACGAGGATCTCGCGTTTGCCGGCATGGTTGGCCGGTCCTATGATGCCCTCCTTCTCCATGCGCTCGACGAGCGAGGCAGCGCGGTTGTAGCCGATGCCGAGGCGGCGCTGGACGTAGGATGTCGATGCCTTGCCGTCGCGCAGCACGATGGCGACCGCCTGGTCGTAGGGATCTTCCGATTCGGAAAGATTGGACGTGCCGGCCGGGCCGCCGCCGCCGCCGTAATCGCCATCCTCGTCATCATCGGCGGTGATCGCGTCGAGATATTGCGGCGAGCCCTGGGTCTTCAGGTAGGAGACGATCTCCTCCACCTCGACATCCGAAACGAATGGGCCGTGCACGCGCTGGATACGCCCGCCGCCCGCCATGTAGAGCATGTCACCCATGCCCAGCAGCTGCTCGGCGCCCTGTTCGCCAAGGATGGTGCGGCTGTCGATCTTCGAGGTCACCTGGAAGGAGATGCGGGTCGGGAAGTTCGCCTTGATCGTGCCGGTGATGACGTCGACCGACGGACGCTGTGTCGCCATGATCACATGTATGCCGGCGGCACGGGCCATCTGCGCCAAACGCTGGACGGCGCCTTCGATATCCTTGCCGGCGACCATCATCAGGTCGGCCATCTCGTCGATGATCACGACGATATAGGGCATCGGCCGCAGATCGAATTCTTCGGTCTCGTACATCGCTTCGCCGGTGTGGCGGTCGAATCCGGTCTGCACCGTACGCGAGATCGCCTCGCCCTTCGACAGCGCCTGCTCGACGCGGGTGTTGAAGCCGTCGATGTTACGCACGCCGATCTTCGACATCTTCTTGTAGCGCTCTTCCATCTCGCGAACGGTCCATTTGAGCGCGACGACGGCCTTCTTCGGATCGGTGACGACAGGCGAAAGCAGATGCGGGATGCCATCATAGACGGAGAGTTCGAGCATCTTCGGGTCGATCATGATCAGCCGGCATTGTTCCGGCGTCATGCGGTAAAGCAGCGATAGGATCATCGTGTTGATGGCGACCGACTTGCCGGAGCCGGTGGTGCCGGCGACCAGCAGATGCGGCATCTTGGCGAGGTCGGCGATCACAGCTTCGCCGCCGATCGTCTTGCCGAGCGCCATGGCGAGCTTCGCCTTGCTGCCCTCGAAATCCCTCGAGGCGATGAGTTCACGCAGATAGACGGTCTCGCGCGTCTGGTTCGGTAATTCGATGCCGATCGCGTTGCGGCCGGGCACGACGGCGACGCGGGCGGCAATGGCGCTCATCGAGCGGGCGATATCGTCGGCAAGGCCGATGACGCGCGACGACTTGATCCCGGGTGCCGGCTCCAGTTCGTAGAGCGTGACGACCGGGCCGGGGCGGACATGGATGATCTCGCCCTTGACGCCGAAATCTTCGAGCACGCCTTCGAGCATGCGGGCGTTCTGCTCCAGCGCATCGGCCGAAAGCGTGGAGTCGCGCACGACATTCTTTGGTTCGGCGAGCAGATGCATCGACGGAAGCTGGAAACCCTCGGGACGGATGAACGAGCCTTGCGCCTCCCGCTCGATGCGGGCGCTGGGCTTCGGACGTGCGACCACGGGGATGACGCGCGGTTCCGGCTTGCCGGCGGCCTTTGCCGGCGCGCGGATCATCCAGTCCTCGTCATCGTCGTCGGGCAGGATATCGGCCGGGCGCGGCGGCATATCGGTATCGAAGGGCAGGTCGTCGTCATTATCGTCGTCGTCATCGATGGACAGCGACGGCGCGGAAACGACGCGCCGCGGCGAAGCCGTCCTTGCTCCCATCGATGGCTCCATCGACGGTTCCATGCGCTCGCCGCGAGCGGTCGGCGCCTTGGCGCGCACGGGTTCGTTCAGCGTGCCGAACTCGTCATCGTTGAAATCATAAGGGGATTCGTAATCGCCCTGGCGCCGCTTGCGCGGCCCCATGCCGAAGAGCCGGCGCAGTCGGCCCTGGCTCATATACCAGGCATGCGTCACGGCACCGCTGAGAGCGACCCAGCGGGACTCGTCCTCCTCCTCGTCCTCGTCTCCGACGACGCGGGCCTTGCTACTGCGCGTATCGACGTACTCCTCCTCGACCTCCTCGTCGGCGTCGCTGCGGCCGACCAGGCCGGAGGCAAAGAGCATCATCCAGGCGGTCGGCGCGGCAAAGATGCAGCCGACGACCATGGCGAAGGTGCCTGTGGGATAAGCGCCGACGAAGAGTGCGGGAAAACGCAGGATCATGTCGCCGACGACGCCGCCGATGCCGTTCGGAATCGGCCAGGTGAGCGGCGGCGGAAAGCAGCCGATGATGGCGCAGGAAAGCACCGAACCGGCCAACCAGGCGCCGCCACGGGCCGGAATACGGCTGAAGCGGCGACCCGAGATCAGCGTCAGCGCCCAGGCGACGATCGGCAGCATCGAAACGACGCTGGCAAGCCCGAGGAACTGCATGACGATATCGGCAAAGGCAGCCCCGCTGTAACCGAGAATATTCGTCGGCAGGTTAGCGGTCGCATAGGAATAGCTCGGATCCGCAACATTCCATGTCGCCAGCGCCGCGACGCAGAACGCCAGCAGCAGAAAGATCGCAAAGCCGATGAGCGCCTGGATCTGCCGCAGCATGAATGCCGAGAAGGAGAACCGATCCGGACGGCCATCCATTGCCGGCGACGTGCTTCTTGCCATGTGTCTAACCCGTCCAATGCCTGAGGACACGCGAATCGCTGAAGCTTCGCCGTGCCAAAATGCGTCCACTCTACCTAATCAGAGCCGGGTTAAAGCGATGTTAACCATGCATGGCTGGACGACAATTCTAGACCGGGAAATGAAAAAAGCCCGAACCTTGGAAGGTCCGGGCCAAATGCGGTCTATGGTTAGATAGGCCGCGACGGGCCGTGAAGCGGCGCCCTTTTGCCGGGCGCCGCAAACCCTGTGATCAGGAAGAGTGGTAAGCGGCTTCGCCGTGGGTCGAGAGGTCGAGACCTTCGCGCTCGGCTTCGACGGTGACACGCAGGCCGATGACGACGTCGACGATCTTGTAGAGGATCGCCGAGCCGATACCCGACCACAGCAGCGTCGTCAGCACGCCCTTGGCCTGAGCCCAGACCTGGGTTGCCGTGCCGGCATAGGAGGCTGCGAAATCGGCGGTCGAATAATCGACGATGCCTGCACCGCCGAGCGCCGGGTTGACGAGGATACCGGTGCCGAGAGCGCCGATGATGCCGCCGACGCAATGGACGCCGAAGACATCAAGGCTGTCGTCGTAGTTGAACTTGTTCTTCACGACGTCGACGAAGAAGTAGCAGACCGGTGAGACGATCAGGCCGAGAACGATCGAGCCCATCGGGCCGGCAAAGCCTGCCGCCGGGGTAATGGCGACGAGACCGGCAACCGCGCCGGAAGCGCCACCCAGCATGGAAGCCTTGCCGCGGGTGAGGGTTTCGACGATGCACCAGGACACAGCGGCGGCAGCCGTGGCGACGAAGGTGTTGATGAAGGCAAGCGAGGCGTAGGAATTGGCTTCGAGGTTGGAGCCGGCATTGAAGCCGAACCAACCGACCCAGAGCAGCGAGGCGCCGACCATGGTCAGCGTCATCGAGTGCGGAGCCATGATTTCCTTCTTATAGCCCGTGCGCTTGCCGAGCATGATGGCGCCGACGAGGCCCGCAATACCGGCATTGATGTGAACGACCGTGCCGCCGGCGAAGTCGATTGCGCCATAGGAGAAGATCAGTCCGGCCGGCGAGGTGTAGGAGCTCGGACCGCCCCAGAACCAGACCATGTGTGCCATCGGGAAGTAGATGAAGGTGACCCAGAGCACGACGAAGAGCATGACGGCCGAGAACTTGATGCGTTCGGCGAATGCGCCGACGATCAGGCCAGGCGTGATGCAGGCAAAGGTCATCTGGAATACGATGAAGGTGTATTCCGGAATGGCGACGCCCTTCGAGAAGGTTTCAGCGAGCGACGACGTGTTGACGCCGGCGAGGAAGGCCTTGGAGAAGCCGCCGACGAAGCTGTTCAGCGAGCCGCCGTCGGTGAAGGCGAGCGAATAGCCGTAAGTCACCCAGATCAGCGCCACGACGGCGGTGATCATGAATACCTGCATCAGCACCGAGAGCATGTTCTTGGCGCGGACGAGACCGCCGTAGAAAAGCGCAAGGCCGGGGATGGTCATCAAAAGGACGAGCGCCGAGGAGACGAGCATCCAGGCATTGTCACCCTTGTCCATGGTGAAAGCAGGAGCAGCAGCAGCGGTGGCAGCAGCTGGTGCAGCCTCCTGCGCAAAAGCGACGGCCGGCGCCAGAAGGGCGGCCGAAGCTGCGCAAAGCCGCGCAAAGGTGGAAGAAAACTTCGAAATTGACATTGGAAAAAGCTCCTTGATCTGCCGTTCTTACAGCGCTTCTGAATCGGTTTCGCCCGTACGGATGCGCACGGCATGGTCGATCGAATAGACGAAGATCTTGCCGTCGCCGATCTGGCCGGTCTTGGCCGATGCCGCAATGGCCTCGACCGCCCTGTCGACGAGTTCCGATGCAACAGCGATTTCGATCTTGAGCTTCGGCAGGAAGCTGACTGCATATTCGGTGCCGCGATAGATTTCGGTGTGCCCCTTCTGGCGCCCGTAGCCCTTCACCTCGGTTACGGTCAGCCCCTGAATACCGATCGCCGTAAGGGCTTCGCGGACCTCATCGAGCTTGAACGGCTTGATAATGGCCATCACAATTTTCATCTGGTTTCCCATCCTTCGTTATCCTCGGCACGGAGCCGACTCTCCTTGCCGCTGACGTTCCTGAACAGCGACCGGCGATATACATTCAAGGGGCGTGCCAGATTCAAGGCAGATCGTAAGTTATTGAAAAGTAAAGGTTATAATAAATAATGCCAATAAACAGGCAAATGACCGGCCGATAAGCGCACAAATAACGCGCAACTTCAAAAAGATGCACATTATTTATTCATTTGCCTTTTTCCGAATCAGACCTTCCTGCGCGACAGAGGCAATCAGCTCACCCGATCGCGTAAATAGGCTACCCCGGGTTAATCCTCTGGCGCCAGAAGCCGACGGACTGTCCTGCGTATAAAGCAGCCAGTCGTCGAGTTTGCAGGGTCTGTGGAACCACATGGAGTGATCGAGGCTCGCCACCTGCAGGCTCTGGTCGAAGATGGACGTTCCGTGCGCATAGAGCGACGTATCGAGCAGCGTCATGTCCGAAAGATAGGCAAGCACGGCCGCCTGATAGAGCCTGTTGTCGGGAACCGGGCCGGTAGCGCGCACCCAGACATCCTGCTTCGGATCGAGTTTCCTGTCGGAAAAATAATGCGTCAGCGAGACGGGACGGATCTCGATCGGCCGCTCGCGCTGCCAGTATTTTCGGATCGCCTCCGGCGCGTGCGCGAGATACTGTTCCTTGATCTGCTGCTCGCCGAGCAGCGCCTCCGGCATCTCGACATCGGGCATCGTAATCTGATGTTCGAAGCCCGGCTCCTCCACCTGGAAGGAGGCCGACAGCGCGAAGATCGCCTTGCCGTGCTGGATGGCGACGACGCGCCTCGTATTGAAGCTCGATCCATCGCGGATGCGTTCCGCCTGGTAGATGATCGGCACCGAGGGATCGCCGGGACGCATGAAATAGGCATGCAGCGAATGGACGAAACGCTCGCCCTCGATGGTGCGCTGCGCCGCCATCAGCGCCTGGCCGATCACCTGGCCGCCGAAGACCCGCTGCCAGCCGACCTTCGGGCTGCGGCCGCGGAAGATATCGACCTCGATCGGCTCGAGGTCGAGCGTAGAAAGCAGCGTCTCCATCGCCGAAGGCTCTGATGTCTCGCGCGTCATTTCTATGTCTCCCGGCGGTAGGAAGTGAAGTTGCGATGATCTATATAGAGCACATCTGAGGCACAAGGTACGGGAGCGGCGCGATGTTGGACATGCTGGTTGTGGGCGGGGGTTATGTCGGCCTTTCCGCCGCTGTAGCGGTCAAACAGGCAGCACCCCATCTGAATGTCGCCGTCGTCGAGGCGGCCCCCGAGCATGTCTGGAAAAACGATACGCGCGCTTCCGCCGTCATCGCGGCGGCGGCAAAGATGCTCGAGGTCTTCGGCATCTGGAACGAGATCGAGCCGGAAGCCCAGCCGATCACCAAGATGATCGTCACCGACTCCAAGACCTCCGATCCGGTGCGTCCGGTTTTTCTGACCTTCGACGGCCAAGTCTCCGAAGGCCGGCCCTTCGCCCACATGATCCCGAATGTTGCCATGGTCGCAGCCCTGCGCGGCGCCTGCGAGCGGCTCGGCATCGATATCCGCCATGGGCTCGGCGCCACGGAGCTGAAAACCCACGACACTCATGTCACCGTCACGCTTTCGGACGGTGGTACGCTGGAAACCAAGCTATTGGTTGCCTGCGACGGCGTGCGCTCGAAACTGCGCGATCTCGCCGGCATCAGGACCGTCACCTGGGACTACGGCCAGTCCGGCATCGTTGCAACCGTCGAACACGAGCGGCCGCATGACGGCTGCGCCGAGGAACACTTTTTGCCGGCCGGCCCCTTCGCCATCCTGCCGCTCAAGAACAACCGCTCCTCGCTCGTCTGGACGGAGCGCACGCCGGATGCCAACCGGCTGGTCGCCGCCGACGACCTGATCTTCGAGGAAGAGCTCGAACGCCGCTTCGGCCACAAGCTTGGGAGCCTGAAAGTGATCGGCGACAAGCGTGCCTTCCCGCTCGGCCTGACGCTCGCCCGCTCCTTCGTCGCGCCGCGTTTCGCGCTGGCTGGCGACGCCGCCCATGGTATCCACCCGATTTCGGGGCAGGGCCTCAATCTCGGCTTCAAAGATGTGGCGGCACTTGCCGAAACCATCGTGGATGCCGATCGCCTCGGCCTCGATATCGGCTCGATCAATATCCTAGAGCGCTACCAAACCTGGCGCCGCTTCGACACTTTCCGTATGGGGGTGACGACCGACGTGCTGAACCGGCTCTTCTCCAACGACGCAACGCCGATCCGCATCGCCCGCGACGTCGGACTCGGCATCGTCGACCGGCTGCCACGCCTCAAATCCTTCTTCATCGGCCAGGCGGCCGGAACGACGGCAAAGGACAATCCGCGGCTGCTTGCCGGAGAGACGATTTAAAGAGGCGCTTGCGCATAACTCGAAATCGGAAACGCTAAGGACGCTCTATTCATCAAGACGGCGAGCCTCTGACACCAGCATGATCGGAATGCCGTCGCGGATCGGATAGGCAAGCCGCGCCTTTTCCGAGACAAGTTCATTCTGCTCGCGATCATAGGAAAGCCGGCCCTTGGAGAGCGGGCAGACCAGGAGATCGAGCAGCTTTGGATCGACGCGGCTGAGTTTTTCGTCCATGGCTGAAGTCTACTGCAGAACCGTATCGGAGTCACCGAAGACGCGCGCCAGCACGATTTCGGTAATGGCGATCAGCGTCTCGGCTCGCGTCTTCAGGTCAGGCGCCTCCAGCAGCGCTTGCTTTTCCGCCGGCCCGAAGGGCGACATCATCGCCAGCGAATTGACCAGCGTCAGATTGCTCGCGCGTTCGACGCTCTCCCAGTCGGCCTCGAGCTTGTTGGCATCGAGATAGGCCTTGAAGGCGGTCAGAAGCGCTGCGCGATCGACCGCCTCCTCCTCATTCGCGGCCGAGAGGTCGGCGATAAAAGGGGCGATACGGAAGATGCGGAAGGGATCGCTGGTCGCTTTCTCCTCCAGCAGCCGGAAGCGGCAGACGCCGGTCAGCGATACGATATAGCGCCCGTCGCCGGTCTCGGCGAAAGAGGTGATGCGGCCGAGGCAACCGACGGCGGCAAGGTTGGGCTCGCCGCCCTTGTCCTCGTGTTCGCCGAATGCCGGCTGCACCATGCCGATCAGACGGTTTCCGGTCAGTGCTGCATCCAGCATCGCCAGATAGCGCGGCTCGAAAATGTTGAGGGGAAGCTGCCCGGCCGGCAGCAGAAGGGCGCCGGTCAGGGGGAAGACAGCGATCGCATCAGGCAGATCGCCCGGCTTCAGGTATCTGGCATTCCCGACTTGCATGAAACCGTCCCGCATTCTTGTAACGGGCTTGCCCGTCCTGACGAGAATGTGGTGCCCTCGTCCGAAAACGCAAGGGCAGATGCTCGAAACTTAACTCGTACGCCGAAAATCGGAATCGGTTCTCGGAAAAGATCCTGCACCGATTCAATGCGATAGACCGACCGTGGCGAGTGCTGCGGATGCGCGGCGCCCTAGGAAAACAGCATCGCCGAAAGCTTGCGCCGCGCTGCAACCGTCGCTGGATCCTTGAAGCCCCAGACCTCGAAGAACTGCAGCAGCTGGCGGCGGGCGCCGTCGTCGTCGAAGGCACGGTCCTTGCGCATGATCAGCAGCAGATGGTCGGCCGCTTCGTCGCGCCGGCCTTCGACATTGCGGATCTTGGCAAGCTTGATCCGCGCTTCGTGGTCATCGGGATTGGCGGCCAGTTCACGCTCGAGCGCAACGGGATCACCGAGCTTGCGGGCCTCCTCGATCTGCTCGAGCTTCATCAGCACGGCCTGGATGCCGGCGTCTTTCGCCAGCTCTTCCGGCAATTCCGTCAGTATTTCGCGCGCCCGGTGATGCTGGTTGGCTGCGATCATGCATTCGGCCATGCCGGCAAGCGCCTTGGCATTCTCGGGATCGGCCTGCATCACGGCGCCGTAGAGCTGAGCGGCCTCGTCGATATTGCCGGTGGCAAGCAGTTCCGCCGCTTCCGCAACCACCGCTTCGATTTCGGCCGCCTCGTCGGCGCCGGCCGGACCGGCGATCCGGTCGATGAACTGCTGGATCTGGCTTTCCGGCACCGCGCCCATGAAACCGTCGGCGGGACGGCCGTTGACGAAGGCGATGACGGCGGGGATCGACTGGATGCCGAGCTGACCGGCGATCGAGGGATGGTCGTCGATATTCATCTTGACCAGCCGAACGCGGCCCTTGGCTTCGTTGATGACCTTTTCCAAGACCGGCGTCAGCTGCTTGCACGGGCCGCACCAGGGTGCCCAGAAATCGACCAGTACCGGCTGCTTGCGCGATTCCTCGATGACGTCCTTGGCGAAATTCGCGGTCGTCGTCTCCGTGATGTAGCTGCCGGCCGCAGCCGCGGGTTCCGGCGCAGCACCGAAGTTTGTCGTCGCCGTCATCTGATTTCCGAAGGAAGCATTATAGGGGTTGTCGCTGCCGCTCATAGGTATCTCCCGCCGCGCCGATCCTGCCGGCGTCTTTGCTAAAGCATGTCGCGCAAAACTGTGTGGCGGTTTTGCGATAAAGGCATGCGCAAAACCAAAGACTAAAGCGCGGCAGGCGAATCTAAAAGATCGAGACGCGCTTTAGCGCTAAAATCGTATGTCAGGACGTCACTTTCAAGACAAGTGGCTTATGTCCCGTCGCTTCCATGAAACGGATAAGATCGCTGCTCGCAATCGAGGTCGTCGCATCATTGGATAGCGGATGGCAGTTGACGATCTCGTACGCCATCAGCTCGGCATCGAGCACGAAGGTGACATTCTCAGCGGTATCGTTGATCGCGCCGAAGGCCGTCACCGAACCCGGAGCGACGCCGAGATACTCCATCAGCTTCTCCGGTCTGCCAAAGGAAACCCGGCCCGACCCGCCGATCGCATTATGCACCTGCTTGAGGTCGACGGCAGCATTTTCCTCCACGGTCAGCAGAAAATACCTGTCCTTCTTGTCTTTGACGAACAGGTTCTTGGTGTGGCCACCGGGGATTTCATCGCGCAGCGACACCGATTCCGCCACGGTGAAAACAGGCGCATGATCGACCGTCTTATGGGCGATCCCGAGCCCGTCGAGAAAGGCAAACAATTCTTCTCTTGTCTTCGGGGCATTTTCGGACATCGGGCAATCCATTGGACAGGAAGGGAAAAAAGCGAGGCGTCCTGATTAAGGCGGTCCACATCGTTTGGCAATCTTTGCGACCGACGCTTTGCCCCGCATTTGCGGCCTTTCTGCCGGGCGTCAGCGAACACCAGAATTTTTCTTCGCCTCTCCGTCATTTCCCTGTTGCATTTGAAAACCCGTTAGGCCATATAGCGCCGGTCGCCGCGAGGCGGCGCCCACGGTCCAACAACTACCCCGGACCGATGTGGATTGAGCGGGTGTAGCTCAGGGGTAGAGCACAACCTTGCCAAGGTTGGGGTCGAGGGTTCGAATCCCTTCGCCCGCTCCAGTTTCTCAAATAAAATTAAATGTCTGCTTAGCGCCGGGATAGACGCCCTTGCGCCAACGCACGGCAAGAGCAGATTTGACGCCTTGCGCTGCTCCGAGCTCATTTTGGCAGGAATCCATGAGCTGGATAACCATTCTCGAAGAATACGACGATAGCCTCTGAGTGGGTGGGCGCATCGACTTACTGTTCGGCGAACCTGTCGAGGCGCTGCGCTGAATTCATCGGCCAGCCAGACCCCCACCATAATCTATATAGCACTTCGGAATCCCGAAATTGGTTGCGGTGTTGAAATCATTGGATGTTTCCTCGCGGCGACACCACCCAAAACGCGACGAATTTCGGGATCCCGAAGCGGGGAAATTTCGGGATCCCGAAGTGGGATTTTTTCTTTATGGCGATGCGGCCGCGTTTGTCGGCAACAATCGGCCCGCGGCATCCGACGGAAGAAACCGAGCCGGTCGGAGGCTCACCGATTACGGCACTTTCGACCTCGACGCCGGCTTAGAAGATCAAGATTGTAATTTATTTTGGTTGATTGGTTCGTTTGTAAACTTATTGTCGAGGCAAAAGGACGCGTCTGCGGATCGGATCCCGAATGTTCAGTTTATCGCAGCACAACTCAGTCGACCGACACAGATCCGCACCCGGCGCGTCGATACCGGCGCTGGAGCCGGGTTGCCAGCATCGCCCATAACTTTCTGACTGCTCCCAACATCAACTGAGGTTTCCCATGCGCATCGCCGTCGGTGGCATTCATATCGAATGCAGCACATACAACCCCGTCCTGAACGAGGAGAAGGATTTCCGCGTGCTGCGCGGCGCGGCGCTGCTGGAAGCGCCGTATTTCGCCTTCCTCAGGGATTACGCTGCCGAATTTCTGCCGACGATCCATGCCCGCGCCATCGCCGGCGGCCCGGTTTCGCGTGCCACCTACGAGGCCTTCAAGGGTGAATTCCTCGAGCGGCTGAAGCCGATGCTGCCGCTTGACGGTCTCTATCTCGCCATGCACGGCGCCATGTATGTCGAGGGCATGGAGGATGCGGAAGGCGACTGGATCAGCGCGGCCCGTGCGCTGGTCGGCAAGGATTGCACGGTCTCGGCAAGCTACGATCTGCACGGCAACGTCACGCAACGCATCATCGATGCGCTCGATATCTATTCCACCTACCGCACTGCGCCGCATATTGATGTCGAAGAGACGATGCGCCGCTCCGTTTCCATGCTGGTAAAGAGCCTGAAAACCGGCGAGAGGCCGGTCGTGCTCTGGGTGCCGATCCCGGTCGTGCTGCCCGGCGAGCGCACCAGCACCGTCGATGAGCCGGCAAAGAGCCTCTATGACATGCTGCCCGGGATCGATGCGATCGACGGCGTCTGGGATGCATCGCTGATGGTCGGCTATGTCTGGGCCGACGAACCGCGCGCCACCGCCGCCGCGATCATGACCGGCACCGACCGCACCGTGCTGGAGCGCGAGGCCAAACGCCTCGCGAGGGCTTATTGGGATGCGCGCGAAGACTTTGTCTTCGGCTGCAAGACCGGCACGCTCGAGGAATGTGTCGAAAGGGCGATCGCAAGCCCGACCGCTCCTGTGGTGCTTGCCGAATCCGGCGACAACCCGACCGGCGGCGGCGTTGGGGACCGGGCTGATGTGCTGGCAGAGCTGATTGCCAGGGGCGCCACCGGCGTCGTCTTTGCCGGCATCGCCGACAAGGCGGCGACCGAGGCCTGTTATGCCGCTGGCATCGGTGCGGAACTGGAGCTCAGTGTCGGCGCCTCGCTCGACACCCAGGGTAGCAAGCCCGTTCACGGCCGCTTCACGGTCAAGTTCCTGCATGAGACATCAGATCCCACAGACCGCCAGGCGGTAGTTTCGGTCAGTGGTATCGATCTCGTGCTCTCCGCCAAGCGTCGGCCCTATCACAACATCGTCGACTTCACCCGGCTCGGCCTCGACCCACACAAGGCCAGCATCATCGTCGTCAAATCGGGCTATCTCTCGCCGGAACTGGCGCCGATCGCCAATCCGAACCTGATGGCGCTATCAACAGGGGTCGTCGATCAGTTCGTCGAGCGCCTGCCGCGGCTGCGCAAGCAGCGTCCGACCTATCCTTTCGACAAGGATTTTGCCTTCGAGCCGCAGGTTTTTCTCTCCGCACGCTCGACGCTGGCCTGAGCTTCAGCTGAACCAATTGCATTTTCTGGATGACATTGTCGATCGCGGCGCCGCCCTGTCGCCGCGATCGACTGCTTTCCCGTATCGCGGCAATAGCGGGATTTGAGCAAAAAACGGGCAGATTTGGATTTGCACAAAAAAGCGCTTGACGGTCGGCGCTATTTGGTTTGGACTGAACCAATAGAAAATTGGTACGGACCATTTAAGCGAATGCCGATGGATGAGACGCAGGGCAATTCGAATTATGCGCTGGAGAGGCTGAGGGCTCTGCTGCGGTCCGACAGTCTCGACGCCGACGGCAAGCTGCCGACCGAGCGCACCCTTTCGGAAATGCTTGGCGTCGGCCGCCGTGCCGTCCGCCGTGCCCTCGAAGTGCTGGAGGCTGAGGGCCGCATCTGGCGCCGCCAAGGCTCCGGCACCTATGCCGGCCCGCGCCCCGACGGCTGGAGCGATCATGTCGGCTCGATCGTTGCCGGCACCGATCTCATGGAAGTCATGGAAGTGCGCCTGCGCATCGAACCGCAGCTCGCCCAGCTTGCCGCCATGCGCGCCAAGGCCGCCGATATCGAGCGCATGTATGATCTGGTGAAGAAGATCTACGAAAGCACCGATGCCGACGGCCGCGAACTCTGGGACGGGGCGCTGCACCGCCAGATCGCCCAATGCGCCGGCAACGGCTTCTTCCTCACCATCTTCGACGTCATCAACCGGGTGCGCCAGGACGAGGCCTGGCAGACGATCCGCGAGCGCGCCCGCAGCGCCAGCCGGACGCGGCCCGTCACCTTCGGTCAGCACACGGCGATCGTCGATGCGATCGCCGCTCGTGATCCTGCCAGGGCGGGCGAAGCGATGCGCCAGCATCTGCTGACGCTGCAGGAAAGCCTCATCCGCATCACCTCGCTCGATCATAGCGAAACGGAGGTCGACAAGACCCTCGCCTGAACAGCGAGGTGAGCAGGGAGAAGAGAGACGGGCGGGCCATAACCGCCGGAATGGAAGCCAAAACCAAACAAACAGAACAGAGGAGAATGGAATGAAGATCGCCAAATTGCTGACCGCCACCGTTGCCGGCGCGCTGTTTGCGCTTCCTGCCTTCGCCGTCGACCTGAAGATCGGATTGCAGGACGATGCCGACGTGCTCGATCCCGCGCAGTCACGCACCTTCGTCGGCCGCATCGTCTATACTGCAATGTGCGACAAGCTGGTCGACGTCTCGCCGGATCTGAAGATCGTGCCGCAGCTTGCCACCGAATGGAGCTGGTCGGCCGACGGCAAAGAGCTCACCATGAAGCTGCGCCAAGGCGTCAAGTTCCATGACGAGACCCCGTTCAACGCCGAAGCCGTCGTCGCCACCATCGAGCGCAACATCACCTTGCCGGAATCACGCCGCAAGAGCGAGCTGACCTCGGTCGCAAAGGTCGAGGCGACAAGCGAATACGAGGTCAAGTTCACCCTCAAGGCGCCTGACGTCACCCTTCTTGCCCAGCTTTCCGACCGCGCCGGCATGATCGTCTCGCCGAAGGCCGCCAAGGAGCTCGGCGCCAAGTTCGGCGATCACCCGGTCTGCGCCGGTCCGTTCAAGTTCGTCGAACGCATCCAGCAGGATCGCATCGTGCTCGAAAAGTTCCAGGACTACTGGAACAAGGACAAGATCTTCATCGACAAGCTCACCTATCTGCCGATCCCGGATACGACGGTGCGCCTCGCCAATCTGCGTTCCGGCGATCTCGACATGATCGAGCGCCTGGCCGCGACCGATGCTGAAGCCGTGAAGGCGGATTCGAGCCTGGTCTATGCCGACGCCGTCGGCACCGGCTACATGGCGCTCTATACCAATATCGGCAACGGCGCGCGTGCCGACAATCCTTTCGGCAAGGACAAACGCCTGCGCCAGGCTTTCTCGCTGGCGATCGACCGCGATGCCGTCAACCAGATCGTCTATGAAGGCACGGCCGTCTCCGGCAACCAGCCCTTCCCGCCGAGCAGCCCGTGGTTCGACAAGGATATTCCCGTCCCCGCCCGCGATCTCGACAAGGCCAAGGCGCTGATCAAGGAAGCCGGCTTCGACCGCGTGCCGATCGAGCTGCAGATCCCGAACAATCCCGTTGCCATGCAGATGATGCAGATCATCCAGTCGATGGTCGGCGAAGCCGGCTTCGACGTCAGCCTGAAGTCGACGGAATTCGCCACGCTGCTGAGCGAGCAGACCGCCGGCAACTATCAGCTCAGCCGTTCCGACTGGTCCGGCCGCGTCGATCCCGACGGCAATATCCATCAGTTCATCACCTGCAAGGGCGGCATCAACGACACGAAATACTGCAACGCCGAGGTGGACAAGCTGCTGAACGAAGCTCGTGCTTCGACCGACGATGCCGTGCGCAAGCAGAAATACGATGCCGCCGCCGTCATCCTCAACGACGATCTGCCGATCATCTATCTCGGCCATCAGTCCTGGATCTGGGCGCTGCACAAGAACATCACCGGCTTCGTTCCGTCGCCGGATGGCATGATCCGCCTCGTCGGCGTCAAGAAAGCCGGCTGATCCCTAGAGCATGATGCCGAAAAGTGTGAGCGGTTTTCGGACGACATCATGCTCTACTTTTTGATCCAGCAAATCATGCGGCGGAAACCCTCCGCCGCATGACCCCAGTCGTGTCAGGATCGCCCATGTACACCTACATCGCCAAACGGCTCTTGGTCGCCATACCGACGCTTTTGATCATTTCGGTCTTCGTCTTCTCGCTGCAGAAGCTGCTGCCCGGCGATCCGATCCTCGCCATGGCCGGTGAGGAACGCGACCCGCAGGTTCTCGAATTCCTGCGCGAGAAATACCGGCTGAACGATCCCGTGCCCTATCAATATGTCCGCTGGCTGGGTGCGGCCCTGCAAGGCGATCTCGGCATTTCGCTGCGCACCAACCAGCCGGTTCTGCAGCTCATCGCCGAAAAGCTGCCGGTCACCATCCAGCTCGCCATCATGTCGATGATCTTCGCCTTTGTCATCGGCGTGCCGATGGGCATCCTGGCGGCCGTCAAGAAGAACACGATGATCGACTATCTCGCCAACATCATCGCGCTGACCGGTCTGTCGATCCCGAATTTCTGGCTCGGCATCATGCTGATCCTGCTGGTTTCGGTCAATCTCGGTTGGTTGCCGGCATCAGGTTACGAACCCTTCTTCAGCAATCCGCTGCGTTCGCTGGAAACCATGCTGATGCCCTCCTTCGTGCTCGGCAATGCGCTGGCCGCGACCCTAATGCGGCATACACGCTCGGCGATGCTGAGCGTCCTCAGCACCGATTACATCCGCACCGCCCGCGCCAAGGGGCTGGCTGAAAGCTCGGTCGTGCTCGAACACGGCTTCCGCAATGCCATGCTGCCGATCGTGACGCTGACTGCCTTGCTCTTCGGCGAACTGCTTGCCGGTGCCGTGCTGACCGAGCAGATCTTCACCATTCCGGGTTTCGGAAAGCTCATCGTCGACGCCGTCTTCAACCGCGACTACGCCGTCGTCCAGGGTGTGGTGATCTGCACCGCGATCGGCTTCATCCTGATGAACCTCTTGGCCGACATTCTCTACGTCCTGCTCAATCCACGCATGAGGGCCGCCCTATGACCGCGATCGGAGAGACCGTCATTCCCTCTGCGATCGACCGCTCGCCGAGCCGTGCCTGGCGCAAGCTGAAGGCCAACAAGGGTGCGCTCGTCGGCCTTGCGATCATCGCCTTCTTCGCAATCCTCGCCATTGCCGCCCCCCTCCTTCCGATTCCCGATCCGAACGCCACAAGCTGGTCGGCGATCCGCAAGGCCCCGTCCGCCGCCCATTGGCTTGGCACCGACGACATCGGCCGCGACATTCTTTCCCGAATGATCTGGGGCGCGCAGGCTTCGCTGATGGCCGGCGTCTTCTCGGTGGCGATCGCCGTTGTCATCGGCGTGCCCTTCGGCCTTATCTCCGGTTATTTCGGCGGCTGGATCGACATGGTGATCTCGCGCATCACCGAAGCCTTTCTGGCCATGCCTTTCCTCATCACCGCGATCGCGCTCGCAGCCTTTCTCGGCCCGAGCCTGACCAATGCGATGATTGCGATCGGCCTTTCCGCCATGCCCGTCTTCGTGCGGCTGACGCGCGGCCAGGTGCTTTCGGTCAAGATCGAAGAATATGTCGAGGGTGCCCGCTCGATCGGCCTCCGGTCCTCGAGCATCATCACCCGCTACATCCTGCCGAACGTCTTTGCACCGATCCTCGTGCAAGCGACGTTGACCATCGCCACCGCGATCATCGCCGAGGCAAGCCTCTCCTTTCTCGGTCTCGGGCAACAACCGCCGGCGCCGAGCTGGGGCTCGATGCTGAACGTCGCCAAGAATTTCCTCTCCCAGGCGCCATGGATGGCGATGTGGCCGGGTGCCGCGATCTTCCTCGTCGTCATCGGTTTCAATCTTTTAGGCGACGGCCTGCGCGATGCGCTCGATCCGCGCGAAGCATGATTTCTCGAAAGGACATTTGACATGACCGCATTCACCACCCGTCCCGAGATCCTCGGCACCTTCGGTGTCGTCACCTCGACGCACTGGATCGCCTCGGCCGTCGGCATGAGCATTCTCGAAAAGGGCGGCAATGCCTTCGACGCGGCAGTGGCGACGGGCTTCGTGCTGCAGATCGTCGAGCCGCATCTTTGCGGTCCGGGCGGCGATATGCCGGCGGTGATCTATTCGAAGAAGAAGGACAAGGTCGAGGTCATCTGCGCGCAAGGCCCTGCCCCCGCCGGTGCGACGATCGAACACTATACGGCAGAGGGCCTGAGCCTGATCCCCGGCGACGGGCTGCTTGCGACCGTCATCCCCGGCTCCTTCGATGGCTGGATGCTGATGCTGCGCGACTATGGCTCGATGAGCGTGCGCGGTGTGCTGGAACCGGCGATCTATTACGCCGAGCACGGCCATCCGATGCTGCCGCGCGTCTCCGCCACCATCAAGGGGCTCGCCGCCTTCTTCGAGAAGGAATGGCCGACCTCCTACGAGACGTGGCTGCCAGGCGGCAGCGCGCCCGAAGCGCATGCGAATTTCAGGAATCCGGTGCTTGCCGAAACCTGGAAGCGCGTCATCGCCGAGGCGGAAGTGAAAAGCGGCCGGGAAGCGCAAGTGCAGGCGGCCCGCGACGCCTTCTATCGCGGCTTCGTTGCCGAGAAGATCGACGATTATCTGAAGACCGCCGAGGTGATGGATGCAAGCGGCAGCCGCCACAAGGGCGTCCTGACTGCCGCCGACATGGCGAACTGGTCGGCGACGATCGAGGAGCCGCTGACCTATGATTATCATGACTGGACGATCGCCAAGATCGGCCCCTGGGGCCAGGGTCCGGTCTTCCTGCAGACCCTGTCGATCCTCAAAGGCTTCGATCTCGCCGCGATGGATCCCGCTGGCGCCGATTTCGTCCACACCGTCGTCGAGGCGATGAAGCTCGCCTTCGCCGACCGCGAAGTCTATTACGGCGATCCTGACTTTTCGGAGATTCCCATCGCGCATCTGCTGTCGGAGACCTATGCCGCCGAGCGCCGCAAGCTGGTCGGCACAGACGCCTCCTTCGATCTTCGCCCCGGCATCGTGCCTGGCTTCGAAGCGCAGCATGATCTGACGATGAAGATGCTCGGCGCGGATTCCAAGACCGGCGCCGTCTACGAGCCGACCATGGCGCATCTTTCCGAAAAGCGCGGCGACACCGTGCATATCGACGTCATCGACCGCCACGGCAACATAGTCTCCGTCACGCCATCAGGCGGCTGGCTGCAATCCTCGCCGACCGTGCCCGGCCTCGGCTTCTGCCTCAATTCCCGCGCCCAGATGTTCTGGCTGAAACCAGGGTTGCCGACGTCGCTTGCGCCCGGCAAGCGGCCGCGCACGACGCTGACACCGTCGCTCGGCCTCTATGAGGGCCGCCCGACACTGGCCTTCGGCACACCCGGCGGCGATCAGCAGGAGCAGTGGCAGCTTTCCTTCTTCCTGCGTTATATCAATCACAAGCTGAACCTGCAGGCGGCGATCGACCAGCCGCTGTTCCACACCTCGCATTTTCCGGGCTCTTTCTATCCGCGCACCCGCGAACCCGGCAGCCTGATGGCGGAAGCGAATTTCGGCCCTGATGTCCTTGATGCCCTGCGTCGCAAGGGTCACAAGCTGACGGTCGCCGATCCCTGGACGATCGGCCGGCTGA